>JBILUQ010000382.1:0-3297 GCA_044370935.1 Chthoniobacteraceae bacterium | reverse complement strand
TGAAGACTCGTTCTCAAGGTCGACGCTTGGAATTGTGTATTACACGCAGGGAAAACTCGACAAGGCGGTTGATGAACTCACCCAGTCAGTAGCAATCAATCCGAGCAACGCGGTTGCCCACAATTATCTGGGCATCGCCGCAAGCCGCAAAGGCTGGCAGGAAAACGCGCGTAAAGAGCTGGAAACAGCGTGCGCCTTGGATCCGAACTACGCCGACGCGTTCTTCAATCTTGCCGTGGTTTGCGCCTCCCAGCGTCCCGCGGACCGGGACTCTGCCAAGGCCGCATATGAAACCGCAACCAGGCTGGGTGCGGCGCCGGATCCACGCCTTGAAGAACTCCTGAAGTAGGCCGCACGCGTCTCATTGAATGTACTGCAATTTTTGTGACGGGTTGTTGTGATGAGTCCAAAAGGCGCCGGTTTTTCCCATGCCTCGGTTTGTTTCCTTCATGAAAATCCGTTCCCTCTAATGGATTCCGAACACCACACAAGAGACCTCTTCCTTGGGCACTCGAATTTCGGAGATTATGTCTCCTCGAAAATCGTGAACGCCCGGACTCTGGCTGGACTGCAGACTTTCGTTGACGATTTCAACGTTTTTGCCACGCGGGATCAGTGGAAAAAGTTCATTGAACGGTTCGGGGAGGGGCATCAGGTGGTGCAGCTCTCTCATGGGCGCGGCTACATCATCAATTGGGCGGATCAGTCATATTTTCGTTACGAAATCCATGCCAACTCAGTCGAGGTGCACATTCACGGCGATCGAGCCACGCTCGCATCGATTGGCGGCGCAGTGCGAGCGGAATTCGAAGAGGTCGTGACGCATTTGGAGTGGGTCCATAGCACGGATCGCTCGAGCGTTTACATACCGCTTGGAAGAGACCGTACCCCGGTGGATGAAATGTTTCCGTTTTTGGGTGAAGAAAAACTGACCGCTTACTACGAGCGCTTCATGGAGTCGCTTGCCTCGGTTCTGCTTCTGATCGGACCTCCGGGCACGGGAAAAACCTCGTTCATTCGCGGTTTGATGCAGCACACACAGTCCAGCGCGGTTGTGACATACGATGAGGCGATCCTTTCACAGGACGATGTCTTCGCGCAGTTCGTCGACGGGGATCAGCGGATGATGATCGTCGAAGACGCCGATATGTTTTTGCGGACGCGTTCTGGCGGCAACGCTAGCATGCACAAGTTTTTGAACATAGGCGACGGGTTGGTGACGATGCGAAACAAGAAGCTCATTTTTTCAACCAACCTGCCTTCAGCGCGGGAAATCGACCCTGCGCTGATCCGTCCCGGACGCTGTTTCGACGTGGTCTCCTTCGATTACCTCAACAACGAACAGGCGGCGACCCTTGCTCGGAGGCTTGGAATTCAGCTTGGCAAAGCGCGCGAGCGCTGGAGCATTGCAGACGTGTTTCACCCCAAGGCGATC
This sequence comes from Chthoniobacteraceae bacterium, assembly GCA_044370935.1. Taxonomy (GTDB): domain Bacteria; phylum Verrucomicrobiota; class Verrucomicrobiia; order Chthoniobacterales; family Chthoniobacteraceae; genus Chth-196. The sequence goes on along the minus strand of JBILUQ010000382.1, from coordinate 1,862 downwards.
ATTCAAGAAAACGAGATCGTGCGTCCGCGGGTTGGATTCGCGTAGGCCGTGGATTTGGGCCGCTCCGGGGCCGCTCCGCTGTCCGCCCGATGATAAAGAGTGTGCTGATCGGTGCAGCAAAAAGCCGCAGGCTTTTTAGGCCTGCGGCTTTTTGCTATTTTCGCGTCTACTGCGAATCAACCGGTTTCAATTCGCGGATCCAGATGTTGCGGAAGCGCACTGGATTTCCATGGTCTTGGAACTTGATCGGCCCCTTGGGTGGGTGAGGGGCGTACTTCGCGAGCTTCTTGTGTCCGGTTTCGCCAATGAGCGTCGTGTGGTTCTGAACAACCACCCCGTTGTGAAGGATGGTTGCGTATGCGGGGCGCAACTCAGTGCCCTCAAAGCGCGGGCCGGTGAAGATGATGTCGTACGTCTGCCATTCGCCGGCCGGACGGCAGGCGTTCACAAGCGGCGGCGTTTGTCCATACAACGCAGCGGCCTGTCCGTCGGGGTAGGTCTGGTTTTCAAAACAATCGAGTACCTGGATTTCGTACCGGCCAAAGATGAAAACCCCGCTGTTGCCTCGTCCCTGTCCCGTGCCCTCGGCCGGCGTTGGAGCCGCCCATTCGACATGGAGCTGAACGTCGGGGCCGAACTCGTCTGTCGATTCCAAGTAGCCGCTTCCCTTCACGGAAATAGCAGCGCCGTCCTGAACCGTCCAGTTAGGTTTGCCTTCAGGATTCTTCTTAAATTTGGAAAGATCCTTTCCATCGAAAAGCACGATCGCATCGCTTGGAGCGTCTCCTGGCTTCTTGCCGGGGGTGATCACTTTTGGCTGCGGACGAAGCCCGTCGTGCACATGCCAGGGTGTGCCGGGAATAACCGCGGTGTCTTGGTAACCAAGTGGCTTTGGCGCTTCAGCTGCCTTGGCAGGTTCGGCTGGCTTCGCAGGCTCAGGAGCTTTTGGCGGTTCAACCTTTTTCGCAGGCTCCGCGGGTTTTGGGGGCTCGGGCTTTGCAGGTTCCGGAGCCTTCGGCGGTTCGACTTTCTTGGCGGGCTCCGCGGGTTTTGGAGGCTCAGGCTTCGCAGGCTCCGGTGCCTTTGGCGGTTCAACCTTCTTTGCGGGGTCCGCAGGTTTGGCTGGTTCAGGCTTTGCGGGTTCGGGCGTCTTCGGAGGCTCGACCTTCTTTGCAGGTTCTTCCTTCTTTGGCTCCGGCGGCGGAGCTACTGTAAGTTTGGCTCCCGTTTCAACTGCAAGGGTGGGCACAGCAGCCTTGAGCTTACCGACACCCGCCTCCGTGGTTTTGGTTTGGAATACGTAAAGTCGTTTCAGCGATTTAAGCGTATTGAGGTGGGTGAGCCCCGCGTCGGAGATTTCTGTTCCGAATAGATTCAAGGACTCGAGTTTCTGCAGAGGTTTAAGCGCGGCGAGTCCGGCATCTGTGATAGTGCTGCGCGCGAGGCTGAGCTTCTTGATGTTTGTGAGGGTGCCAAGGGCCGCGGCATCTGCGTCGGTGAGCTTTTGCCCAGTGAGATCCAAGTCCACGATGGTCACCGCACCTTTGAGAAGCGCGAATACTGAGGAGTCCACTTTCTCCGCACCCCTGAAGTTTACGTAGCGCCAGTTGATGCCGGCGGCGAGGGGTTGCACTAGCACGCCTTTTTGGGCGAGCGCAGTGTAGGACTTCATTTCCTCCGCCGTTGGGGCTGGGCCTGGGTCGGCTGCAGGTTCACAAAGCGCCGTGGTTCCGAGGAACACGGCGAACAGCGGGACTAATAGGAGTGATGGGAGGAGCTTTTTCATAATGACCCCCTTGGTTTAGTTTGTATTGCGTCCGCGTCAACTCTGAGTCTGTGCATTCTGGAGCTGTTTTTGAGTT
>JBILUQ010000110.1:0-12005 GCA_044370935.1 Chthoniobacteraceae bacterium | reverse complement strand
GGGAAAAAACGTATCGACGGTGACAAGCTGCTAAGTTTTCGCTCAGAACGAGGTTGAACGCGAAGAGATCCGCCCCATGTTCCGAACCCTCACAAGCAATTCTCCCTTTAGCGCGCCCCGCGACGATACCGCGCGCGCGAGCTGCGGAAACGGAGCCAAAAGGAAAATCTTATCACTTTCGAGCAGACAAACGGCAGCGGGATTCCCGCCGAATGGTTTGTCTGTGAAAGCGTCGATGATGTGGATTGTCTGGCTCATATCCTCACTCCATTCGGAGCGGTAAATTCATTGTCCACGACATTGCCCGTATTCCGAGTTTCCGACGGTTCAAATATGAGCACCTCGACCTCGTTGTCTGCCATTGTGCGATGCTCGGTTCCTCGCGGCACGACACAGAATTCCCCTGCACCGAGTTCGACTGTGTGGTTACGGAATTCGATCTTCATCCGACCACGCCAGACGAGAAACATCTCATCCTCGTGTTCGTGATGGTGCCATGGGAACACCCCGCAGAGCTTCGCGAGCTTTACCTCCTGGCCGTTAAGTTTGGCAACGACCTTGGGCCGCCAATGTTCGTGGATCAGCGCAAATTTTTCAGTGAGCGATTCAGGTGTCATGAAAGGAGTTCAACGTGAAAACGGAGATTCATTGATCCAGTGAAAGCCGCGCGAGATGAGCGGGAACTTGGAGTCGGGGATGCGGTGGAGTCTGACCTCCACGGGTTTGCCATCGCACGTGCCGGTGAGCACTAGTTGATCCGGTTTGTTTTGTGCGAAGCTCAGCACGGCGGAGGGGGGCAGGTCCTTTTTATCGTTGAAAGGCGTGAGCGTGAGGGTGCACTTCGCCTCATCGACCTTGCACGCGTGCCAGCGAGCCTGAGAAGTGGCTCCCATCGGCGTGATGATCCCGACGGCTTTGGCCTGAGTGCCGGGAATGGGTGTCGCCTCCACGATGAGGTGATTCCATCGCTGCTTGTCTGTGGTGAGGGGCGGAAGCACTTGCGCTTCGCGTTTGAACTCATCGACAAGCCATACGCCCTGCAGCGGTACTTTGAGGACACCGGTGAGTTTTGGCAGCCACATTCCTTTGGTATTGAAAATCATCATCACGGGATAGAGCACGAGCACGACAATCTTTGAAACCAACACAGCCGTATTAGCCCCACGAGACTTGAACCGTGAAGCGAAGGCCTGCCCTGCAATGGGGCGATGCAGGATAAAAAAGTGGCACAAGCGGCGCACATCGGGCGCGAGCAAAAACAGACTCATCAGGAGCAGCCGTGAAGAGAACAGCTTCACGGGAACGTCGTAGCAGAAATTCAGAGCCACGACGTTCGCCATTACCCCGGCACAGAGGAATGCGCCCAGCATGGCGGTACGCCGAAACAACAGCAGAGAGGCAGCCAAAACCTCGGCGAAGCCGGTGAACATCGTATAAGCTGGAGACGCGGCCATGAAGCGCCAGAGAAGACCCATGGGAGATTGCTCGCCGATGGGCTGCACCATTTCCGCTAATCGCAATGATCCGAACTGGAGGGGCACCAGCTTGTTCATTCCATAGCTGAGCATCGTCAGCGCTAGATAGCACCGGACCGTCATGCGCAGCAGTTCGTTCAGGTAAACGTAGACGGAGCGCCTCCGATCCAGCAGACTCCAAAGCATCGTGATGCCAATAGCGAGTCCCGCCAAGCAAGCGAGCTCGACGTAGTTGAATGTGGTGTCCCCGCTGCCGTTCGGCAGCACCGTGATCTGCACCTGAAAGACCAGCTGCCCGATCCACTTTACCAAGCGCTCCCACGGCCCGCCAAGCCGGCTCAGGCCCGTCATTTTTCCGAACAAACCAAACGGCTCGATGATGGCGAGCAGCAGGAAAGAAAACAGAAACCGAAAGCCGATACGCTTCGGTAGAGACCACGAGGGGATGACATCGTCGTTCATGCTCGAAACCCTTTACTTGTTTTCCGATAGCTGTTTATTGAGCACCAACGGCAACGGCTTTTCCAGCTGATGCCACTCGCCTTTTAGTTGGTCTTTCGTCTCATTCCAGCGCCCTTTGAAATGCGCGGCCTTCTCGTCCATTTGCAAATGCACCGCGCCCTCGTGCTCGCCGACTTGTGAAAGATTTACGTTTGAGTAGCCTTGGTCCAAGCTGGTCACCGTTCCCTTCATTCCTCCATCGTGACTCTGGATGGAAAAGCGCACGCGAAGTTTCACCGCACCCAGTTCGAGCGTTCCCTGCCAGTCGCCAATCAATGCGGCGTCCGGCTTCGTTAGCGCAAGCGGCGGCGGCTCGGTGGCGGCGCTTGTTTGCGAGGAGAGCTTCATACCTTCGGAACGCCCGCCTTCGGCGATGGCGATGAGCGAATGACGCGTGCGAAAGAGCAGCATTCCGTTGCTGATCGCGGGTGTGGCCATGCACGTCTCGGGAAGTTGGTGGACACCAATGACACGAAGTTTGGGCTCCGCTGCGACAACGAAGACATTGCCCACCTCGCTGGTGAAGTAGAGATTCCGGCCATCGGAAACCGGCGATGCCGTGAAGCCCTGGCTGCGTTGCGACAGACGCTCGCTGAACTCAACGCTGCCCGTTTTAGCATCGAAACAGGCAAGGATGCCGAAATCGTTGCAGGCGAAAAGTAGATCGCCCACGACAATGGGCGTCTGCATGTAGTTGCCCCGGCGTCCATGCGCCCAGGCAATCCAGTCATTGGTCTTTCCGGGATCCTCCGCAGTGATCACACCCGTGGCCGTGGGGCGGATGGCGCGCATGGGCCGCCAGTTGCCGTGTGCGCTGGTCAGGTAGATGAGGCCGTGGGCAAAGATGGGCGTCGGCACCGGAATGTCGCCGCCGCCATCAAGCGTCCAGAGCTTTGCGCCCGTGGCGAAGTCGTACCCAGCGGACTCATGCCAGCCGTTCACAACGAGCTGCGTCCGTTCCTGCGTACGCACCAAAGCAGGCGTTCCCCAGGTCGGCACATCTTTGCGCGGTGTGCGCCAAAGCTCGCGTCCATCCCTGATGTCGAAAGCCACGATGAAGGAGTCTTTCTGCACATCGCAAAGGACAATCACTTTTTCTTCGTAGATGATGGGGGAGCTGCCAAAACCCCACTGAGCCGTAGGCGAGGCGAAATAGCCGGAGTCCATCGGGCCGAGGTCTTTTTTCCAAAGCAACTTTCCCTCCGTGTCGAAGCAAAACAGTCCCTCGCTGCCAAAGATGGCTGCGATGTGCCGTCCATCCGTCGCCGGCGTGGAATTGCAATGACTCGCCTTCGTGTGACGCTGCACTTTCGGGATCGCTCTCGATGCGAGCGTGTTCCAGATAATCTTCCCAGAGGTCTTGTCGAGCGCTAGCAGCCGCCACTCCTGAGTTTCCCGGTCATTCGCCGAGGCGATGTCGCCATACAGTCCTACCTTCAGCTCAGCTTCCTTCGGCGATACCGCGGTCCCGACATAGACACGATCTCCCGCCGCGATAGGACTCGAATGCGCGAGCCCGGGAATGGGCGTGTACCAGCGGACATTCTCTCCGCTTTCGACATTCCACGAGGTCGGCAGCACATGCGTTTCATCCATTCCGCTGGAGGAGGGACCACGATACTGCGGCCAGTCAGCCGCCGCGGGATGTGTGAGACTGACAAGCGAAAGCAGAAAAACCGAGGCGGAGATTTTCGTGTTCATTTTAATGCGGTAGTGGCCAGTGCGCCATCAGGGAGGAAACGAGGGCGAAGGTTGTCACCTCTGCTATCAGGGCGAGCATTAGCCGAGTGAGAGACAGCCATGCATCTGGGGTGGGCGCTGGACCATTGGGCACAGAGTCGATGCAACGGGGAAATTACCGTTGCATCCATGTTTTGTCGGGGTCGCCGCTGTCATAGCCAGTTCCATAAACAAATGAGTAGAAGCTTTGGGCCGTGACGTAAAAATGGCTGTCGAACTGGTGATCGACCGGCGCCATCTCGTCCAAAACCATCTGCCCTTTGGCAAGCTGACCATCCGAAGAGGCTTCTGGTAATTGGCGAACCTGATATCGGGCCAAGGCGGATCGATCGACATCCGCCTTAAAGTAGGGTTCCAAAGCAGCCGTGGAGGGGGGGAATTGATTGGAGTTTGCGGATTGGTAGGCCTTCAACGCTTCAACTGTTTCCAAAAGAAAGCGTTTTTTGCCTGCACGACGCGCCTCGGACATCGCTTTGCGAAGTCCATCTTCGGATTGAAGATCCGCCGATTCGGTAACCTTTAACCAATCTCCCGCGGTTAGCTTTGCAAGCTCCGGAATCGCTCTCTGCGGATGCTCCGTGAACAGTTGATCTAACGACGCAGCCTCACCGATCAGGTGACCGACATGTCGTGAAAAAGGGGTGTCTTTGGTATCCAGGGCGACGGCGGCTGTTTTTTCGCGCTGAGTGCTTGAAAGGCTGCCGATCTTCACACGGAGCGCAGATACTTCCTGCTCCAAGGTGTGCTTTTGAGCGCTAATTCCGTCGATACGGTTGGATAGGAGGTCGCGCTCTGCAGAAGCATTCTGAAAAGCCGTCTCCAGTTGAAATTGCCGGCGTTGGATCGCTTCACGCTCCGTTTCTCGTGACGAAACGTGGTAGAGATGCGAGAGAGCGGCACCCGTGAAAAACGTGGCGCCTATGAATAAAGATCGTCGAGGGCGGTGCATGAATGAGGGGCATGAGCTTATCGAGCGGCGCCAGATCCCGCGATCTCAAACCTTTAGCGCGCCCCGCGACGATACCGCGCGCGCGAGCTGCGGAAACGGAGCGAAAAGCGATTTCTTATCACTACTAAAACTCCACCACGCCCTCCTCCTAGCGTTCGCCATCGCCACGCAAGCGCTCGCGGAGCAGGCAGCTGTCCCATCCGGCTCCGCCTCGCAGACCTGGCAGGAACGCGCCGCTGCCCATGCCCGCATTCTTTCCCGTGTAAAATGGTCGCCTGTCGCGGACACGCTGCCGAATCGGAAGGGCGGCTTCTTTGAAAAGGGGAAGGAATACACCGGCGTGCCCTACTCCAGTGTGCGCTCGGAAGGGCGTTACATCGGGTTCGACATCGCTCTGCGAACGTTTCTGGCCGCAGTCGAAAATCCGCGCAGCGTCCTCTATACGGAGAACCTCACGGGCAAAGTCCCCAACGCCGCCGCTTTCTACGGCAGCGTTTGCTCCGCCTACACCAGCTATGCGCTCGGCTGCGGCATCCCGGAGGTCAGCCGCCGCTACGGGCCGGAGATCAGTCAAGGGATCGTGCTTGTGGAGCCGCAGGCCGCGCGCGGCGCGCAGGTTGGCGATGTGATCTACACGCCGCACGCCACCGAGACCTCCGGCTCGCATGTCGAGATCGTCACTGCCGTCGCGAGGGACGAGAAGGGACGCGTCACCTCCATTCGCGTCGAGGAGAGCGCCCCGCCGACGACCCGCATCACCGACCGCAGCGCCGCGAAATTCGACGCGCATCTGGCTTCGAAAAACAAGCATCTCTTCCGCGTCACCGATCTCGACGCCTGGCGCGGCGACAATCGCGCTGAGCAGATGCGTTTCCCCAACTTCGAACTCGATGCGATACCACCCTCGATCAACCGCAGCCTGCTGCTCGACCTGGGTGATTGGGTGCCGTATCAAAAAGCAACCCCGGTGAAATTCAACGTCATGGACCGTGACCAGCGCGGCGTGAAGACCCTCGTTATTCGCCGCGGCGGCCAGGTGGTGGAAGAAGTCGCGCTCGCAGGTCCGGGCCTGCATGAGCGCCGCTTCGAGGTCTGCGGCGACTACACCGCCCACGTCATCCACACCGATGGCACAACCAGCCAAAGCTGCGAGTTCGCCGTATGCGACCTCGACCTCCGCCTGCCCGGCGGCAGCGTCACCCTCGACAAAGAATGGAGCCTCGATTTCCGCTCCGAAAACATGGACATCATCGCCATCCATCTTTGGAACTCCGACGACGGCTACGGCCGCCATTCCATTTTTCTCACGCCGGAGCAGAGAGCGACCGGCACCTGCACGATTCCCGCCGGCCTGGTGAAAAAACCGGGCAAGCTGCAAGTCTGGCTCATCGGCGAGCACAAACTTGGCCGCCTAAAACTGCGCAAAGACATTCCGTTGCTCAAGTGAAGGCGAAGAGATTCGTTACCTGCGAGTCGGAAGGATCGAGAGTAAACAGACCATCTTGCGGCTTTAGAAGACACGTTTATGAAACCCACACTCACCCTCCTCGCCGCCCTGCTGCTCGCGCCATTGGCCGCTCTGAACGCGCAAGAAGCCGCCGCCAACACGCCAAAACGCAGCGCCTTCATCTACATGGCCTACGGCGTGCACTCGCTGAACTACCAGATCCTCAAGGAAGGCAAAGGCTACGAGTTCTCCCGCTCCCTGAAGCCGCTGGAGAAACACCGGGATGTCATCACGCCCATCAGCGGGCTTCATCACCCGGGAAGCCTCAGCCACCACCACGGCTGCGGCAAGGTCTGGCTGACGGGCGGTAAGCTCGGCCCCACCGACCGCAACACCATCTCGGTGGACCAGAAGATGGCCGAGGTCACGGCGCAGCACACCCGTTTTCCGTCGCTGGAGATGGGAGGAGGCAGCTCTCTCGCCTGGACTGCAGACGGGGTTCAACTCCCCGCGATGCGTCGCTGCGATGAGATCTTTAGCGCGCCCCGCGACGATACCGCGCGCGCGAGCTGCGGAAACGGGGCAAAAGCGAATTCCTATCATTTCGAGCAACTCCCAGCCCCGGTCCTCGATCACGAAGGTGCACCGAATGAGGCTGTGCCCGACACGAAGACCAAAAAGGAGTCCGCAAAACGCAAAGCGTCTGAACCAGAATGAAACACACCTTCGCGTTCCTCATCGCCCTGCTGCTGGCGCCGGTGACTGCGCTCCACGCGGCTGATGTGAAGGCGTTCCTCGAGACGCATTGCTACGACTGCCATGATGCGGATGTGCGGAAGGGGAAGTTTCAGGCGGATGGGTTGTCGACCGAGAGGGTGACGGCGGATTCGGCAAAGGCGTGGTCGCGGATATTGGCGCGGCTGGAATCGGGTGATATGCCGCCGCCGAAGAAGGAGCGGCCACCGCAGGCGGAGGTAGAGTCGGTGATGGCTTGGAGCAAGAACCAACTGGCGGCGGAGGCGAAGGCGCGACGTGGTGAAGGCGGGGCGCTAACGCGGCGGCTGAACCGACTGGAGTATGAGAACACGGTGCGTGATTTGCTCGGCGTGGAAGTGCAGTTGCAGGCGATGCTACCGGAGGATGATCGCGCGGAGGGTTTCGATACGGCGGCTCATGCGCTGAGTATCTCGCCGGTTCATATTCAGCGTTACATGGATGCAGCGGAGGTGGCGCTTCAGGCAGCGATGATGCGCGGGCCGAAGCCCCAGGTGGCGACGCATCGCTTCTCGTATGATCATGAGAAGGAACGCGAGTTTTTCGCGCAGAAGTCATATGGCCGCCAGATGGTGCTTCAGGATGGCGAGCTGCAATTCTTTGCGGAAGCGGACGTCGAGAATCCGGCGTTCTTGAAGCAGTTCTCCGAACTCACGCGGCAGCAACCGGGGCGGTATCGCGTGCGGGTGGCGGCGCGGACGCTGGATGCGCAGGGGCAGAGCGTGGTCTTCGGCGTGCGCACGGCGAGCACGAAGCAACGACTCGGCATCAAGCCGCTCGGCTGGTTCGATGCCCCAGCCGATACGGCGAAGGTGTTTGAGATGGAATCGTGGTTCGCACCCGGCGACACGGTCATCGTGGAGCCGTATCGACTGAACGACATGCGGCGGCAGCGTGGCTATAGCCAATACGCTCCTGGCGATGGTCCCAATGCGCTGAAGAAGGCGGCCAAGCTGGATGCGAAAGCGGCGCAGGATCCGAGCGGACTGGCATTGGGCATTGCGTATGTCGAAGTGGAAGGGCCGCTCGTCGAGGCGTGGCCTCCCGTGGGTCATCAGCGTTTGTTTGGCGAAATGGAAGTGGTGCCGTTCAAGAAATTACCAGCCTCTGTGGTGACGCCCGGCGCCATGCAACGGTTGCGCAAAGGCGATCAATTCACGCCGGTCTCGTCGCAACCAGAGGCGGATGCAAATCAGCTGCTGCGTGCGTTCCTGCCGCGCGCGTTTCGACGTCCAGTGAATGATGACGATGTCGCGCCGTATCTCGGCCTCGTGCGGCAGCATCTGGAGCGCGCGGAGTGTTTCGAGTCGGCGATGCTTTCGGCCTATCGCGCGGCGCTATGCTCGCCGGATTTTCTATTCCTCGTTGGAGAACCCGGTCCACTCGATGACCATGCACTGTCCGCGCGGCTCTCCTATTTTCTGTGGCGCACGGCACCGGATGACACCCTGCGCGCGGTCGCGGATCGCGGTGAATTGCGAAAGCCCGAGGTTTTGAAACGCGAGACGGAGCGACTGCTCGCATCGCCGCGTGCGCAAGCTTTTGTCACCGACTTCCTCGATCAATGGCTGCACCTGCGTGAGATCAGAGCCACGCAGCCGGACAAGATGTTGTTCCCCGAGTTTTACGTTGAAGACGGCGGCAAGAACTTCAAAGAAGACCCGCTGCTCATTCACTCACTGCTCGATGAGACTCGCCTGTTCTTCGCCGACCTGCTCAAGCACGACGCCAGCCTGTTGCAACTCATCGACGCCGACTTCACCTACCTCAATCAACGTCTCGCCGCGTTCTACCAACTGCCGCCGGTGAACGGAACGTCGATGCAACGCGTCGCTCTGCCCCCCAGCAGTCCACGCGGCGGCGTGCTCACTCAGGCGAGCGTTTTGAAAGTTACCGCGAACGGCACGCGCACCTCGCCGGTGGTGCGCGGCGTGTGGGTGATGGAAAACATCCTCGGTCGCAAGCCGCTCCCGCCACCACCCGATGCAGGCAGCATCGATCCCGACACACGCGGCAGCACCACCATCCGCGAGCAGATCGCGAAACATCAGAGTAGCGACACCTGCGCCTCGTGTCATCGCCAGATCGATCCACCAGGCTTCGCGCTGGAGAGTTTCGATCCGGCGGGTCAATGGCGGGACCTTTACCGCACTCACGATGGCGTGAACGAGGTGAAAACGAAACGTCCGCAACCCAAAGCCGTCGAGGGCCAGGTCCTGATAGGACGAGATATTCTCGGCCCGATGACGTGGCTGCCGAGCAAGCCCGTGGATGCGAGCGGACAGTTGCTCAATGGCAGGACTTTCAACGGCACCAAGCAGTTCAAGCAACTCATGCTGGAAGAACCGCGCGTCGTGGCCCGCTGCCTTGCCGCCAAACTCGTCACCTACGCCACCGGCCATGCGACTGAACCCGGCGACATCCTCGCGCTCGATGGCATCGTCGCCGAGGCCGAGAAACATCGCTACGGCCTGCGTTCGTTGCTGCACGCCGTCGTTCAGAGTGAACTCTTCCGCATCAAGTAAACACGCCTCATTTTATGAATCACCCCATCAAGCGCCGCACCTTTCTCCGCGCTTCCGGCATCAGCCTTTCGCTGCCGTTTCTCGAGTCCATGACGCGTGCTGTCACTGCCGCCGCAGCGCCGGCGAACCCGCGCCGCCTGCTCGTCATCGGCACGCCGTTTGGATTTGATCCCGTGTCGTTCGTGCCCACCGCCGCTGGCCGGGACTACGCACTCACGCCGCATTTGCAGCATTTGAAGGATCATCGCGATGACTTCACCCTCATCACCGGCACCAGTCACGCGGACACCGGAGCCGCACATCAAACCGAAGCCGTCATGCTCACCGGCGCGCCGTATCCCGACATCTCCTACAACCTGCGCAACACTATCTCGCTCGACCAGGAGTTCGCGGCGCGCGTGCGCGGGCAGACGCGCTACGACAGCCTTGTTTTCAGCACCGGCGGCCCCACCGGCGTGCCCAGCATCTCATGCACGAGCAATGGCGTGCCCATTCCGCCCATCACGAGTCCGTCGGAAATCTTTGCGCGCCTCTTCCTCGGCAGCACACCCGAGCAGTCCAGCGAAGAACTCTACCGCATCAGCGAAGGCCGCAGCATGCTCGACTTCGTCGGCGATCAAGCGAAGCGCCTCAGTCGTCGCGTCAGCACCAATGACCGCGCGAGGCTCGATGAGTATTTTGATTCGGTTCGCGATGTGGAAAGGCAGCTCGCCATGTCTCGTGAGTGGGTCAATCGCCCGAAGCCCGCGCCCGTCGGCAAGCCGCCGAAAGACATCCCCGGCCCCGGCCAGCAACGCGCGAAGCTCCAGCTCATGTTCGACATGATCCACCTCGCGCTCGTGACCGACTCCACGCGCTCCATCACGATCCGCACTTTCGGCGACCACCACGCGCTCACGCATCACGGCCAGGAGCCCGAGAAGCTCGCCGAACTGCGCCATGTCGAAGTCGATCTCCTCCAAGTCTTCGACTCCCTGCTCACCAAACTCAAATCCAGCAAAGAAGGCACCGGCGAAGCCCTGCTCGACCGCACCATGACCCTGCTCACCAGCAACATGCGTGACGGCAACTCCCACAAATGCTGGGACGCCCCCGCCATCCTTGCCGGTGGCGGCTTCAAACATGGCCACCACCTCGCCTTTAACAAACCCTGGCTCGAATCCCTCGGCAACCCAGACACCACTACCGCCGTCACTTCAACCCAACGCCCTGTCATGGGCATCAACCAGGCACCGATGAGCAATCTGTTCGTCTCGCTCCTCCAACGCGCTGGCATCGAAACCGATCACTTCGGCACCAGCACCGGGACGCTCACGGGATTGGAGATGGTGTGAATTTTCTGCTGAATGATGCCCGCCGCCCTCACTCTCCTCACCGCCCTGCTGCTGGAGCCGCTGGGCCTTCATCAACTCCGACATACGTCTGCATGAATAACCCAACTCTCCAAAACTCCACGCCTCCATGAACACACCCACACTCCATGAAACACGTTGTTCCTCTTCTTTCGTCATTCCGTTTTCAGCACTCGTCTCTGATAAGCTGCTTTGCCCTGCTGTCATTCGTGCTTTGCCAGGTGCTTCAGGCAGCCGACAACACGAAAAACACCGGCCTGCTGAACTACACGATCAAGTATCCCGAGGAGTTGCACGCTCCGTATTCACTCAATGATCCTCCCTGCCAGACATTCACAAAAGAACAGAAGCAGAAACAAATTGCGGACGGTGAGCGGATTCTGGCTGAGATTTTGGCAGCGGAGAAAGCTGGCAAGGACGAGTATGTGATCCCTGCTGGCGACTATCGTTTCCTTCAGAAGCCGAATCCCAAGTCCCGAACAGCTGGGCATTGGGGCTTCGTTTTGAAGGGTATCAAGCGCCCGGATGATCGCCCCTTTGCCGTCATCGGCTATGACGTCACCTTCTGGACGCCTCCCACGGAGAATGGACGCGGAGGCAGCATCCACCTCTTTGAGTGTGAGAACGTCGCCATCGTCGGCATCACCGTGGATAGCGAGGAGACTAATGACATTGAAGGCAAAATGACCCAGGTGGACAAGGCCAACAACCGCATCGAGATCGAGCTGCTGCCCGGAACGATCACCGACGAGAAGAAGATCATGCAAGGAAGCGGCTTCCCTCCGCGCGTGATTCCTTTCAAAGCCAACGGCAAGCAGCTCGGCGAACTCTTCTCGGTCGATGGAGCGGGCGGACCCGCATACTGCTTTCTCTCCCGCATGGAGAAAGGCGAGAAGCCAGGAAGATACTGGCTCTACTTCGAAAAGCGTGGCCTGATCGACGTTATCGACGATGCCAAGTGGGAGTCCGTCTATGGCGACCAGGGCACATGGAAGACCGGCGATGGCATAGCTGTGCTGTATGGAGCTGGTGGCGCGTTCGTCCTGAACGGCTGCAAGCAGATCATCATGAAGGATTTAGCGCGCCCCGCGACGATACCGCGCGCGCGAGCTGCGGAAACGGGGCAAAAGCGAATTCCTATCATTTCGCCCCCCATACCGTAGCGACAGCCTATGTGTGAAATACGACACACCCCCTGAGTTCCCCTGGAGATGGGCCAAAACAGAGACCGGCTACGGCATC
>JBILUQ010000381.1:0-3324 GCA_044370935.1 Chthoniobacteraceae bacterium | reverse complement strand
AAGCCACCGAACGGAGTGACCTGGGTGGGACTCGATGATGATCCAAACAAGCCGGAGTGCATGTTCGCGCTGCAGGACGATGGGGTCTTTTGTTCCGTCAATCTTTTCACGGGGCAAAGCACTCCCCTCTGGAGGGTCCGCCCGGATCCTATGTTTCGAGAGCATTCCGCTCTATGTGTTTCTGCCGACGGAACCACCGCTGTGATCGCACTTCGGAAACCCAAAAAAAACGGAGGGTCAGCTTGTGACTTTGAGTTCGGGAGGACCACCGATGGAAGTCCTATGGGGGCGATCAGAGACTCTGAGGTGGGCTACGTAATCGGGATGTGGTTGTCTCAGAATATATTGCTCGTATCGAGTGTTGATTCTGGCATCAACAAAATCACCGCTTTTAACATCGAATCGCGCCAGTTGCTCTGGGAAAGGGTTTCAAGCTTCAGTTCTGGGGGCGGCCACTTTTTTGCCGGATTTGAATCGGACAAGAAAACAGTCTTTTTGCTGACCGAAAAGGGTGAGACGCAAAAACTGGAAGCGATGACCGGCAAAGTTCTGGGCGTTGGAAATAAGAAAATCAGACCCTCGATTAGTAACGTTAGAGAGCCTTGGGCTGCCACACCCGGCTGGAAGCAAATGTATATGGCGACCGTCAATAAGCCCAACAAGCTAAGAAGATATGATCCGTGGACGGGCGAGCTGCATTTTGAAAGTGCTCTTTTAAGTGGTGCGAACATCGCAGTGGGACTTCACCCTCAAAAAGAAATTGGGTTTTGTCTTAGCAGTCGATCTGGTCAGGGATATGCGCTTGAGGTTTTTGACCAAAATTCGGGAGAGTCTCGTGAAATCCTTCCTTTCTTGGCGAAGAGCCTCGCTTACGGAAGCAGTCGCCTCCAGCGCGCGAAGATTCGACTCAAAGAGGAACGCGTTGCAGCGCTTTTGTTTGATAAAATCGTGGTGTGGGGTTTTCGAGTCGATACGCTGAGCCGCACCTACAAAGGCTCGGGCCAGGCGAATTCAGCAAGAATCATCGGTGACAGAGACACGCTTGTTTTTACAAGCAATGGAGAGAGAGCCTGTCTGAGAATTCAGGACACTGGGGAGCTTCACTACGGGGAGATTCAACAGGAAATCGAGCTTGCGGCGACTGCAAAATCTTATTTTGTCAACCTGCTTTCAGCGAATGCGGATGGCTCAAGGATTTTAACAGGCAGAAATGGCTTCTATTCCGCCCATTCACTCACGGACAAGGGACTCAGCCTGCTTTGGAACAGGAGACTCAGGCCGGGTTACACTTCGGACCCGTTCGTTGTTCACCCACGGGAAGACCTGTGTTGGACCGGGGGGGCTGTCGTGGAATTCTCGTCAGGGAAGGTTTTGACCGAGGTGAATCGAGCGGGGATTAATATGAGCGGCGACGATCTCCTCAAAGTGGATTGGGTAGGATCGGATCGTGTTGTGGAAATCGTGAAGTTGGAAGACTCCGACGAAAGTGAGAACGGTGACATTTCCATGCTCGCGTTGAGGCTCTGGAACACTCAGACCGGGGAGCCTGTAGCAACCAAAGAGGCCTTTCATGCCGTCGCCGTGAGCACCTCACCTGACGGGCGATGGATCGCAGAGGCGGGGGATGACAAGCGTCTCCGGCTGCATCAAAGCAGGACTCTGTCGGTGGAACGAGATGTGCGAGTGCATGACAAGGGGCTCACCAGCGTTGCATGGCATCCGACACTGCCGCTGATTGTCACTACCGCCAAGGACGGCAAGGTGCGAATTTGGAATCTGTCTGATTTTAAAATGGAACAGGAATATCGATTGTTCGGAGATTTCGTAGGGGAAGCCCGAGTTTCGGCGAACGGAAAGAATCTATACATCAGATCGGGAGCAAAGATGGCCATCCTAACCCCTGAGTGTTTTTAGCGCGCCCCGCAACGATGCCGCGCGCGCGAGCTTCGGAAACGGGCCGAAAAGCGAACTCTTGTTCCCCTCCTTCTTGAGGGAAATTGCGAGTTTCAACAGCGAAACTCGCGCCTCAGATGATTATACCCGTTTTCGAGAAAAAATACGGGAGGGGGGCTCAATATGTCTGACTGTTACTTCTATTGCCGTGCAGATCAGCGCGCCGATCCCAAGACAAATCCGCGTTCTTATACCGTTCAGGGCATGGCTACGGGCGTCGACGCACTAGAATCGGGCAGGTGGTTTTCGCCCAATGGGCGAGAATTCTAAGCCTACCCGTCCGGAAATCTACACGACGGATGCCTCCGCGGGTGCGTGCCCATCGCAATTTTGCTCGGCCGTCTCATTTCCCTGAATTGACGAGTGACCCACCCAAGACTGAGACAGCTTAAGAAGGACGACCTTGCCGTTGGTCCTGGAGTCCCGTGAGTGCCTGAACATCGATCAAATCCTTTGGTCGAGCAGAAGCCTTTTTGTTCCGCACCAGTGCATCTAATCCGATGAACCTCAGCTTCCTTTCAAGATACTCGCATTCCACGGCGCTTTGAAGGCATTCCTGAAAACTCACTCCGTCGATACCTGTGAGAATTTGAATCTTTCGGGGCTCCCGGCCAATTTCAACAACGAAGAAAGGCTTTAGAAAGTCCTCTCTTTCGATACCAATTCCGCCAAACCCAAAATCATCTAGAACACGGACCAGCTTTTCCGCGTTTTGTTCGTTGATACTTACGAAAAAGTCAATGTCACCAGTATATCGGGGGAAGCCGTGAAATCCCACCGCGTAACCGCCTACGATAAGGTACTCAACGGACCTTTGGTCCAAAAGAGTAATGAAGTCGAGAAAGTCGGGATTGAGGTTTTCCATCGTCGTGGGTTTGGCAGATCACGGCCATTGCAGCTAGACGCTCCGTTGCGGAGCATTTCGCCCACGGATTGGGCCGTGCCCGTAGGGTCTGGAGAGGACGCTTAGTAATGGTTTTTTCGATGAGCATATGGACTCCCAAAGCACCCCAAGAGGATAGACGTGAAGCCGTTGCCCGGCAATCTCAATGACACCTCCCTTCGATTCGGTTGACTAAGCGGCTCAGTTTATTCCATTCGAAAACACCTCAGGTCGATGTGCCATTTTCGGGCCGTCAAAACACGTGCATCAGCCGCCGGCTTTGAGCAAAGCGGCCGCCATCTCGCGGAAGACACGGATGTGCTCCAATTCATGCCTCCCCCTTGGATGCACGATCACCAGATTATCATACCCAAGAACGGCCGAGGCATCCCGGTGGGCGAGTCCGGCATTCTTCACAGCTGGTAACGAGATCGCCTCGATCGCGGAGCGGGTAAGGATGGCAACGCCCATCCCGAGGCCGACGTAGT
>JBILUQ010000109.1:0-12094 GCA_044370935.1 Chthoniobacteraceae bacterium | reverse complement strand
AACTGCATTCAATCCAAGCTTGAGCGGGCGTCCACCGGCGAGTTCCAAAATCCGGGATGAAAGCCTCTCTCCCTCGAGAATTACATGATCCGCCCCGATTTCGCTGAGCTCGGAAATTAATTCGGGCCGCCGAACCACATTAAGCGTTCTCACCCCCATCGCCCTCGCGATTTGAATCACTGAACGACCGACCCCTGAATTGGAAGCATTCTGAACAATAAAATCCCCCCGACTCAGTGAAACAAATTCTCTGAGCATGCAGTCAGCCGTCGCTGGATTAATTCGAAGCATTGCGGCCTGCTGAGATGGCACATCTGGATCCAGCGGCACAAGACTGCTTGCAAGGCATGTGCACCATCGCCTCCAAGACCCGAATCCAGCCGGCAAAAGCACTCGCTGACCTTCCTCGATCAAGTCTGAGCGACTTAACAAGACTCGAGCGACACCTTCGACACCCGGCACGCAAGGAAGCGTTGGAAGCGTTCCATATTTACCTTCCAGCACATTGATGTCCGCCGGGTTCACAGGCGCATACTCAACCTCAAGCAAAACCTCGCCATCCGCCGGCTCACGGACATCCACCTCGCCCGTCTGCGCCACTTCGCAGGGAACGCCAAACTCACGGAGAACCACAGCAGAGCTGCGCATGCTCTTCCTCATTACCTCGAGTACAGCGGATGAATCCTTCATTCGACATCACCTCACTCTGCGACGGCCCCGGCGCTCACGCACACCTCTTCAAGTTGACAGCGCCCTCCGCTTGGAACGCATGCTCGTCTGCTTTTTGGTTTTCTTTGGCTCAGACTTCACATTCCGCCTCTTCTGAACCTTGATACCAAGCTTTCTGTAGAGTGTTGCAGAGGAGACCTTCAACATGCGCGCAGCCAGATCACGCGAGCCCCCGTTGAATTCAATCGTTTCTTGAATGTACTGCTTTTCCTGAACCGCGCTGAACTCCGAAAGAGTGTAACCGACTGGAAATCTTCTCGGGGCATCCTTGGATTCGACCGCTTGATTCAAGAGATGAGGCGGCAGGTCTTTCACCTGAATGACACCCTCTTCACAAAGCGCGCAGGCTCGTTCGAT
The DNA here is from genome assembly GCA_044370935.1 of Chthoniobacteraceae bacterium. Taxonomy (GTDB): domain Bacteria; phylum Verrucomicrobiota; class Verrucomicrobiia; order Chthoniobacterales; family Chthoniobacteraceae; genus Chth-196. The sequence continues at coordinate 11,008 of JBILUQ010000109.1, read as the reverse complement.
CGCGTTTTCCAATTCCCGCACATTTCCAGGCCAGCGATAGTTTCGGAGCACGGAAAGAACCTGTTCACCAAGCACGAACGGATCGTCTCTACGAGTCTGACTGGAATGCCTCAGCAGGAAGTGCTGAACAAGAAGCGGAATATCATCCAACCGTTCACGAAGCGGAGGCATTTCCACTGGGATAACAGCCAACCGGTAATACAAATCCTCGCGAAACGCCCCTGACTTTGCCTTCTCGTAAAGAGGTTCATTAGTGGCTGCCAAAACACGGACATGAATGGGAATACTCTTATTGTCACCGACACGCCTAACCAGTCGCTCCTGCAGCACACGCAAAAGTTTCGTCTGCAAAAGAGGCGCCATCGAGCTGATCTCATCCAAAAAAATCGTCCCGCCCTCTGCTTCTTCAAACAGCCCCATTTTATCCTGCACCGCCCCCGTGAACGCTCCCTTCTTGTGTCCAAAAAGTTCGCTCTCCAGAAGGTTCTCAGGCAAAGCCGAACAGTTGATCGCGACAAAGGGCTGGGAGTGCCTGTCAGAGTTAAAGTGCAGTGCCTTGGCAACCAATTCTTTACCCGTACCACTCTCCCCAAGAATCAAAATGGTCGAGTCCGTATTGGCCACCTTTGCAACGAGATTGAATATCTCCTGCATTCGGGGCGCCGTGCCGACGATGTTCTCGAAGCTGTAACGGTCTCTGACCATCTGCCTCAAACTGCGGATCTCACGCTGCTCATGGTGACGGTCAAGCGCGCGCTGTATCGCAATCTGAAGCTCATCGATCTTGAATGGCTTGGTGATGTAATCAAACGCACCCGCCTTCATGGCCTCCACGCCCATCTGCAACTGCTTGTTGGCAGTAATCATGATGACCGGGGTTCCGGGGATCTCACTTTGGCAGGCCCGCAATACCTCCATCCCGCCCACCCCATCCATCCTGACGTCAGTGAGAACAAGTTGCGGCGCATGACCTGCCAGCATCCCAATCGCCTTTGCGCCCGAATTGAGCGCAATCGGCATATGCCCCCCTTGTGCGCAGATATCGGAGATCACCTGCACCATAGATGGATCATCGTCGATGATGAGTACACGCGACATGAATGGCGGAAAGTCTGGGGGTAAATGCAATCGGCAGGGGGAAGCCCCACCTCTCATTTTTGAGAGTTATCAAAATTGAGAGATGTGTGAAGCAAATTTCGAAGAATCAGCCATTCCCGCCGGGTCGAGTCTGTCTATGTTCTTTCAAATTCTGCATTGCGTTGTAGCTCACCTCTCTCACCTGCGCCTTACTCGCCGCGCAACGTGCAGTCAACTTTTCACCCTGAAGAATATGTCGGCCAGCCAAGCCAAGCCACAGCGACGGGGCTCCCACCAAATTTCACGCTTCAGGACAAGATCGGCGCGAGCACTCTCCCATGCACGTCACTCAGACGAAAATCGCGACCTCCAAACCTGTACGTTAAACGCTCGTGATCCAATCCAAGCAGATGCAGAACAGTCGCCCACAAATCATAAATACTCGCGATATCTTCGACGGCGTAATACCCCAGTTCATCCGTGCTCCCGTAGGCCATCCCCCCCCGCAAACCTCCTCCCGCCATCATCACGCTAAACCCCATCGGATTGTGATCCCGACCATCGCTGCCCTGGGAAAACGGGGTCCTGCCGAACTCCCCGGCAAACACGATCAGAGTGCGGTCAAAAAGCCCCCGGGACTTTAGATCCTTGATGAGGGCTGCGATGGGTTGGTCTACCTGGAGCGCCATCAACTGGTGTCCCTCCTTGAGTTTACCATGCTGATCCCAAGGATTCGCGGCACCACCGGCACCGATCCCGACTGACAAACAGCTCAACTCCACAAACCGCACGCCACGCTCAACAAGCCGCCGCGCAACAAGCGCCTGCCTTGCGTAAGCGGCTGTAAATTTATCTCCCGCATCCAGCCCGTACAGCCTCTTGGTTGCTTCACTCTCCCCCTTGATGTCGCACAATTCAGGGACTGCCGATTGCATCAAATAAGCAGTCTCATAATTGGCGATGGCCGCAGCCACATTTGTGTCCGGGGCGTTCCGCAGGAAAGCATCATCCATTTTATGGATGAACTGCAGACTCGAGCGCTGCTTCGCGTCCGAATCAACTGGCGCGATGAACTCGAGGGGCGCGGCGGCGTCCGCCTTGAAAATGGATGCCTGATGTTCTGCCGGCAAATAACCTGAACTGAAAACACCGACACCGCCGTGCGGCGTAGTTGCCTCACCGCTCTGCAGCACCACAAAAGAGGGAAGGTTTTTATTTCCAGACCCCAGTCCGTAACTCACCCATGCACCCGCGCTCGGGTGCCCCATGAATGGAAAGCCTGTGTGAAAAGCGTAATTGCCCTGCGCGTGTTCGTTAACCTTTGTGGTCATTGAACGGATGACCGTCAAATCATCGGCACACGCTGCTATGTGCGGAAACAGATCCGTCATCATCATCCCCGACTGCCCCCACGCTCTCGCGCTCCACGGACTCGGCATGATGTTACCGTTGTTATTGAACATCGTCGGCTTCACTGGGACAGGCATCGGCTGGCCAGCTCTGCGCGCAAGCTCCTCTTTTGGATCAAAGGAATCCAAATGCGAAACACCCCCGCTCATGTAGCAAAAGATCACACTGTCGACCTTTGGGTTGCTCCGTTGCAAAGGCGGCGTATTGCCGTGCGCCCCGTTGGCGAGGTTGGAAAACATGTCACCAAGAGCAACAGCCCCAAACCCAAGGGAGCACTTAGACAACATCTGACGCCGCGTAAGGGAGGATTGTTTCATAAGTTTGCTTTACCCACATCCCTGCTGTCAGCGGAGGTAGATGAACTCCTTGAGGTTAAAGATTGCGTGCGCAAGTCCTGAGAAATCCGGACTGGACCCGAACGCATCGAGCACAGCTTGGAGCTCCGCAGGTGTTGGTACTCGTCCCAGCGCCGACTGAAACATCAGCTCTGCGCATTTAGCGGGGTCTGTCGTCACTGTAGACGACTTCGCTGCAAAACTGGCAGCGATCTTGTGAATCGCCGGATCGTTGAGCAGAGTTAAAGACTGCGCAGGAACGGTGGTGACATCGCGTTTTCCCATCGTTGTAAATGGCTTTGGCGCATCAAACGCAGACAAGAGGCCCGGCATATTGTTTCGCTTCAGCTTTAGGTAAACACTCCTGCAGTGCGTGTTCGCCGGCAGCGACGGACCAGAGCTGGTTTTGTCCAGAAGACCCGAAACTTTCAGCAACGAGTCACGGATCGGCTCCGCATCGAGCCTCCGGACGTTGTAATGGCTCAGCAGCAGGTTCGATGGGTCCTTTTCCAAAGCCGTGGCGCTTGCCACGGAGGACCTTTGGAATGCATCAGATGCTATCAGAAATTCCAGCGTCCGCTTTAGAGACCACCTGTTCGCAACCAGCTGCCTAGCCATAAAGTCGAGAAGCTCCGGATTCGACGGCTTTTCGCCCATTCGCCCGAAGTTGTCCACCGTGGTGACGATTCCCGCGCCAAAGGTCCAATGCCATATCCGGTTGATCATGACCCTAGGGGTAAGCGAGTTTTTATCAGACAACATCGCTTCGGCCAGTTCCAGACGCCCACTCTGCGCCCTTTCCACAGGAGTACCGCCGAACACGGAGAGAAATGCACGCGGCACCGTCTCCCCCGGCCGCTTATGATCACCCCGTTCGAGTAGCGGAGCATCGACAACAGTGTGCTCAAGGACTCCGGGAACGTACACCGGCGAAACCAGCGCTGCGGCAAGTCGCCTATAGCCTCCTACCAGCTCTGCAAGGTGCGGCATAGCGTCGAGCTCAGTCGTCAAAAGTCCAGACTCAACGCAAGAATCAAGCAACTCACGCTGAGCTTCAGTCATCGAGTGTTGCTGCCACGCATAAACCGACTCGCGTAAAACTGCGGCAAACTCCCGGATGCATTCGTCGCCCGTGGTCGAATTTGTCCGCTCCAACGCGTAGGATAGCCCCTCGAATTCCTCTTTGGGCGCGGTTTCGCCATCGTGAAAGACAACTTTTTCGACAAGAAATTCGGAAGCGTCTTTTTCAAACAGTGTGCCGTCTTTGGGCGGATCAGCGCGGCGCGTCTGGTGTTCGAGCGTGCTGAACTCAACGTAGGCGCTGCACCCAACACGATAGGAAGTATTAAGCCGCAGCCACTCGGAGCTTCTTCGGTTGACCACCGCTCGTTGGAAAATACTGGAATTATTACCCAGGGGATAATTGTCGGGAATGATCCGCAGCATCCCGCCGTTTGATGCGGCGAAGCGGACACTCACACTCTTGGTCTGTAGCCGGAACTCAGGCGAGGTCACAATGCCGCCAAGCACGCCAAAAACAGATCCCGATCCCACTCCTGACGGAAGAATCGACGAGAATGCGAGGCTTCCCTCGCGTGAAACCCTAAAGTCACCGCGCTCAAAAAAGCACACGTCTGGGCCGTTAAGATGCCAACCCGACTTCGACCCACTCAAATCCCAAGCCTGTTCAAAATCTCTCGCGTTCGACGCCCTATTTGATTCGACAAGGGCTGACATCTTTTTTCGATAAGCCGTGGCGAATTCAGTGAACTTTTCGCGCCTCAAACTCCAAGCTTTCAGTAAAAGAAAAAGTGGGTGCGTTTCCTTCGAAGCGATCGATTCAAAACGAGGCTTACGAGTCGTCTCGGCAAGAAGTTCGATATGCGCAGCAATGTCTTTTGCTTCCAACCGCAATTGCGAAAGCCTCACGTCATCCGCGCCTAGTTTAGGCTGCGCACTCGTATTTGTGTCTGCAAGCGTGCCGGCTGTGAAAGAGGCCGCAACTTGATCGCTCGAGAGCGCCCTGTCGTAGAGGCGTGCCTCATCGATGCTGCCATGAAAGAAGCCATTTCCTGCGCCTGTGTGGCGAAGCCCCATCAACAAACGAGTGTCGCCCTCTGCGAAAATGTGCAGATCAGACTTCTTGTAAGGCTCGCCGTAGGGTTTGCCGTTTCGATACACCGCGATTGTGCCATCCGAGGCGTAAGAGATCACCACATGAATTCTTTGCTGCGGCCCTGAAATTTCAACCTCACCCTCTGTTTGCTTTGTGCGCTGGAAATTATTGCTGCCGGGGAGCCACTTTCTCGCTGCACTCTCGCCAAAGACAAGAGAATCGAATGCATGCTCTTTTATTCCTTCGATGCCAAGAACCCCGCCCCCCCGCTGATTCAGGTCATCAACGTAAAACCATGCCTCCAGACTTTTCTCCGCAAAAGGGCGATGAACGGGCTCACTCCTCAGATACGCCTTCTGTCCATTCAGCAACAACGAACCGCCGAGCACAATTGCGCCACCAATCAGCTCCGATTTCACACCGCCCAAAACATCCTCCGGTCCTGCTGAAAACGTCCAAACGCTCACCGGAGCCGGAATGTTATCCCGCGTATCGGCACCAAGCTTTCTCCACTGGATGCCCGCAATCTCTCTCTCAAGTTTGGCCAAGTTTTCACGCAATTCCCGAATATCGCCAGAGGATGAGGAACTAGTGATTTCGCGGAGTATCTCAGGAAGCCGCAGCAGGTCTGCATTCCAGCGTGTCGCCAATTCAGACCTTATCTGCTTCTTGATTTGCAACAACGTCTCCCTGCGCTGGAGCCCCAGCCTTTCGGGCGAATCGGCACACAACTGCGCAGGCCGTACTCCTCCAAAAATGCCGTATAGCGCTGTATAATCCCTCTGACTGACAGCATCAAACTTGTGATCGTGACATCGGGCACAACTCACAGTGAGAGCGAGAAAGGCTTTGGTAACAACGTCAATCTGATTGTCCACCGCCTTGATCTTGTCATCCAGAGTGTCGACCGGTTGAAATCCATGATCAACCATCCGCAAATGCGCGGGTCCTATTAACGACTCGTTGACTCCCTCGTTTGAAATTCTTGGATTCTCAAGCAAGTCGCCGGCGATATGCTCACTGATCAACCGATCGATGGGAACATCGGCGTTAAACGCACGGATCAAATAATCCCGATATTGATATGCGTTCGGAATTTCGGGATCACCCTCACTCCCGTGCGAGTCTGCATAGCGCACCAGGTCCATCCAATGCCTCGCCCAGTGCTCGCCGAAGGCAAACGAATCCATCAGCTGCCGTGCACGTTCACGAACAGCCTCGGCGCGGTGTTGAGCACTGGAGCCGCAGGCACGAACAAAGGACTGTACCTCCTCTGGATTCGGCGGTAGCCCCGTGAGGACAAAGTGCAGGCGCCTGACGATTATCTCAGCCGATGCGGATGGATTCGGAGACAAGCCCGCCTTAAAGATTCCTTCGTCTAAAAAAGCATCAACCGGATGGGATGATCTGGATGCATCGCGCGGTGTGGGCGGGGGCGGGGTTGAGATCGGCTGGAGTGACCACCAGTTCCGGCGCGAAGCAAGCAACTCGGCCCAAGTCGCCTTACCCGTGCCCGCAATCGGCGGCGCATCCCTTGGGTCAGGCGCTCCCATCGCGATCCATTGCCGGAACCGATCAATCACCAGATCGTCGAGCCGAGGGGCTTTGTCTGGCATCTTCAGATCGGTAATCTCGTGGCGTATGGTTTTAAGAAGAAGACTCTCCTCAGGGTTCCCCGGCTTGATGGCCTCCCCTGATTCACCCCCCTTTTGCCAGCCTGCGCGGGAATCCAATCTCAAGCCCGCCTTGTGCTTTTCAGCACCGTGACACTCGACGCATTCAGCCACAAGAACGGGCCGAATATGCGTTTCAAAAAAGTCAAAACCGGACTGAGCAGCCGCAGGTAGCTGTAGCGCCACAAGAACGGCGCACGCCGCTGGCAGAAAGCTTCGCCAGCTCGCTTCGCGGCTGCGTTGAAGAAAAATCGGGGTGGCGTTTTTCATGAGCGTGCAGGGCAATCGGGCTGTCAGGCTAAAAATTGTAATGCCGCCTCCAAGGCGTGCTCGCGAATGAACCCGCCCCAACTTACGAAATTTGATTCGGGAATCCGGGATGAGGGCCCCGCGATGGTTATCGCAGCAAAAGGCTCGCCATGAGGGTTCAGCAAAGGCGCGGCTAGGCAGTGAATCCCCTCAAAATGCTCCGCCCGGTCGACAGCGAATCCCCGCGTTCGAACCTCTTCGAGTTCGGCGATTAAACGCTCCTTGGATTGGATGGAGTTACGGGTGAATGGATGCAGTTCGATTTTATCCAGCGCCGCCTCGAGCTTTTTTGGAGGGAGGAACGCCAGCATCGCCTTGCCAGGCGCGCAACAATGCGTTGGGGCGTGGCACCCAAGATCCACCACATACTTAAACGGGTGGAGAGACGGCAACTGCTCGATGATCACGCAACGGGCGTCTGCGAGCACGCAAAGCTGGGTGGTTTCGCTCGTCTGCTCCAGAATCCGCCTCATCGAGGGCAGGGCCGCCTCAATCAGGCTGCGCCCCCCCGAGTGCGGCTGGCCAAGAAGTAGAATCTTCTGCGTGACATGAACCGTACGGGCCACCGGATGTCGGCGCACGTAACCGAGATGTTCCAGGGCCTGAACAAGACGATGAACCGCTGTTTGCGGAAGCTTGAGTACACTCGCGAGTTCAGTCTGGAGAGCCCCGCTTGGACGGGTGGCGAGGGCTTCCAGAAGGGCGAGACCACGCTGGAGTGCGGGCGCATGTGGGGCGGCGAGTGTTTTCACTGATGAAATGAGTTCCTTTAGCGAAAAGAACCACTCCTAGGCGATTGCCTTAGGGATAAATTGCGAATATTCGCAAGCACTGGGCAAATCGGCCCGAAATCGCCGAATCCGATCCATTCCAGTGAACGCATTCGGTCGTTTTCAGGGCGCTGAACACCAGCTTTTTCCGGATGGCAGGCCGGTTCCATTTTGTTTTGCCATTGCCCCCGATTCCTCCGAGGTTCAAACCGCATGCGCGCCCCCCCTTCGTTCATCCCCTGGGCTTGATTGCCATTTTCCTGATCAATCCCCACTGCCTTGCAGAACTTGAACCGCTTGCGGCGGAAAAAATAAATGAGGTGGACGGGGTGGATCATTTTTTGATTTCACAGCGCATTTCCAACGCGAGAGTCACTCTCCTGCCAGAGCACTGCTTTTTTTCTGGAGATTCAAAAAACCTCAAACTATCCGGCCCCTCAAAATCACCCGCGGCCGATCCTCTTAGCTTGAACGGAGGAAACTCCTATGCCGCTGTCGATGGGCTGCAGAACTCAAACCAGAAAGTGGTCTGGCCCCTGTGGCTCTCATCCGAGGGCGCCATGCATGGCAAAATCATCTTTAAAGGGAGCGGCAGTATCACGGTGATCCTCGGGACCACCTCACAGACGGTTTCCTCCCAAGACGGTGAGCTCGACTTCAAATTTGATAAAACGCCAAAGGGCCTGGTGGAACTATGCGTGAACCCAAAGACTTTTTCTGGATCCATCGAGCGGATTGAACTCGATGGCCCTGCGCTCAAAGACGCTAAGTTACTTCGGGCGCGCTGGCGGCCTGCCGCCATCCATAGCTCATTCACCTCGTCGAATCTTGGGAAGGAGCAAAGCCAGTTATGGATCATGGAGGTACGCCCCCATAAGATTGAAAAAGACTTCTACAGCCCAATCACCACGCCGTTTGGATATTTCGGATCCACATTCAACGCGGATGGCTCGTGCGGGGAGATCAATTTTTCAATGTGGTCTTATGAGGCGGGAAAAGAAGAACCGCCAATGGCCCAGCTATCTCATCTGCTCTCCGTCGGCAGCCCCAAGGCGAGCTTTGGTGGGTTTGGACATGAAGGAACGGGCGTCAAACTCAGAGACTGGAATCCCTACGAGGGGCTAAAGGTTACCAGCGGAGCACTCGCCTTGAGGCTGGATCCAGGCAAGCCCTACGACACATACACTGCGTATTTTTACGACCAGACCCTGGCGGCGTGGCGCCTTTTTGCCTCCGGGAGAAAATGGTCGGAGCAACGCGGGACCCAAAACCTGCTGCCGGGATGCTTCGTGGAGGTGCCAGGACCACCCCATCTTGAGCGCTCTGGACAAATCGTGCGAACTGCGGACTTCCGCGGATGGTGCCGGGACGCCAGAGGCATCTGGCATCATCTAGACAAGATGCTAGGAGATAAGGCGGACGCCTCCCGAGAACAGACGAACTGTCTTTGGGCCCGCTCCGAGGACAACTGGTTCCGGATGTCCATCGGCGGCTTGCTGCACTTCCGCTACCCAAAGAACACTGACGTACAAATTCCAAAGTTCAACACGCTGCCCGCGTTCCTGAGCCCAGAGAAAGTCAAACTCCTCGACCAAATCCCAACCATGGTCCGTCTTGTTGCAACTGGAGTGCAAGGCGACTCACTAGTGGGCGAACTGGAAGTCAGCAGCCTGAGCCGAACACCATCTCAGCTCACCGCGTTCTACGGCCCTACAGACGCACTCAGTTTTTCGGAGCGTTGGGAGAAAAAAACTGAACTGGGCGAAATGGCTGCGGGCAAGCACCGGTTCAAGATCACCGGCGTCCCCCGCTCCGGATTCCTCAGGATTCAGGTCAAAAATGAAACGGGCATCTTCTTCACGCCCGAACCCGCTTCTTGGAAGTGAGCCTGCTCAATTTCAGAATTTCCAACTACTGCACCTGCAGCACCTGTAGAGGAGACGATCGAAGCCTCGTACAATTTTACGCAAGCGCAGTGCTTGCCACAGCAACTCTGCGCCGCGGCTCGGAGCAAGGCCAAACCGCACAGATCCTTATCCGCACACCCAGTCCGGGTTCCCTAGAAACCAGATTTTTTAAACAGTTGAGCTGGTGCGGAGCTTTCCTTGTCGACCGGAAGCAACGGAAACTTCACAACTGCGAGGCGCCTCCCGATGCCTCCGCGAAATGTCCGCGCATTGTCATAACATGTTGTTAACGCACTATTGTCTTCACGCTGGTGCCCAAGATTGCGAGTGAAATGCCGCTCGAAAATGCCGTTACCCAGCCCACCGCAGATCATCGAGGATCGCTCCATCCAACCGCTTTAAACGAATCAACTTCAGAGCGCCCTTTCCCCTCAACACTGATCAACAACATTTCGTAGGCGCCCCGCCCCCCCCACCCGAACTCAGCCAATCCCATTGGTACCGGAACCGATTCCTCGCGCGGTTCCGGCACCCATCTCGGGTGAAATCGGGCGAAAACTCCCCCCGCCCGCCCGATGCAGAGCAAACGCCACCCCTCGGGGATGAACCGTTCCACCCCACTAGCGCGAGTGCGTCTCGGCGTCCACGTTCACCACCGTTTCAGCCAGGCGGGTGAGGCGCCGGTCGCACTCCTCCTCTTCTTCAAGGGTTTCCTGCAACAACTCCGCCACCCCGGCCTCATCCAAGACTTCCGCAAAAGCCCGCGCGCACCCGTACCCTGCGATCTCATAGTGCTCCATGTGCTGGATCATCGAAATAATGGCGGCGTCGAGCACGTCCGGCTGCGCCTCGGTGGACTCGAATTCAGACCACGCGGATATCATGCCGATGATCCCGTGGCTGCGCCCGGCGACCACCGGCACGCCCAGCTTCTGAAAACACTTTTCCAGACGTGTCTCCTGTTTTTTACTATCCTGGAAATGCTGCTCCACGCACTTTCGAAGCTCCGGATGCGTGATCCGCTTCAAAAGTTTTGGAAATGCCTGGAGCAACTGTCTCTCCGCCCCGAGTAAATCCTGGAGTTCCGACACTAAAAGGTCCTGCAAAGAATTGAGTTTCATAACACCCCTTCCTACGGAACGGACGCATCGGATGGGGCTAACGTTCTGCGGTCGGCCCGCGAGTTTTTGAGGGGGTTTCAACTCCCTTGCCCCTTGCCCCTTGCCCGCCGGAGAATCAATGCTACTGTTTTCACACCTGCGCGAGGGCTCACGGCGAGTGCGACTGAACGGAAGTTCGGTTGGAAGTTTTGTTGTGAGTCTTTTGCGGAAAACGGGGGCGTACTGGTTTCGACTGATAGGTGGAGACACAGACGGCATGCCGAGGAAGCCTGGTTGGCCTCGTTAAAAAC
>JBILUQ010000380.1:0-3335 GCA_044370935.1 Chthoniobacteraceae bacterium | reverse complement strand
TAGCGTGTTCGGTGTCACCGACCTTGGCCGTCAGAGTTACGGTTTGGCCCGAGTTGGCAATCGTGAGGCGGGTGATGCCGAGGCTGTTTTCTTCCAAAGCAAAAGCCTGCATGCCTGTGCTTGTGTTTGTTTTTGTGCCTCCGGCGGCGCTGGTGCGGGGTGCGAGCTGGCGTGTGCTGAGGAGTCGGGTAAGCTTCTCCTGAGCGGCATCGTCAGTCGGAAGCTTGGTATCCCGGAAGGCAGGTAGGAGATATTCCCAGACCAGGCCAAGTTGCTCCATCATGTCCCGGCTTTCGCTGGTCATGACGACAACCGCATCCTGATCGGGCATCATCACGATGAGCTGCCCGAAGGCGCCATCGCCCCTCACGGCGTTGTGGCGGCAGCGCCAGAATTGGAATCCATATCCTTGGCGCTGGTCGTCCTCTTCCTTTGCGCGGGTCGAGCCGGGCTTGGCGGGTTGTTGGATCTGAAACGAGGTGGCCTCAGCCACCCATTCGGCCGGGAGGATTTGGCGGCCCTGCCAGTTGCCTTTCTGCAGGTAGAGTTGCCCGAACTTGGCGAGGCCCTCGGTCGGCACGCTCAGGCCCCAGCCTCCCGTATTGATGCCACGGGGGCAAGTGTCCCATGTAACGCCGGTCATCCCCAGCGGCTCGAACAGGCGAGGCATGAGAAAAGCAAGCACGGTCATTCCGGTCACTTTCTGCACAATGGCGGAGCACATGTAAGTGGCCGCGCTGCTGTAGACAAACTGCGTGCCGGGGGCGCGAACGAGTGGCTGCGCGAGGAAGCCCCGTACCCAGTCGTCGGATTTCACCATTTCATTCTGCGGATCCTTTTCGTGACCCGCGGCCATGCAGAGCAGGTCTCGCACGCGCATGGCGGCGAGGTGATCGCTGACCTGCGGGGGCAGCGACTCCGGAAAGAAAGAGATCACCTTGTCATCGAGCGAGAGCCGCCCCTCCGCGGCAGCCAGTCCGACGGCGGTAGAGGTGAAGCTCTTGCTCAGGGAATAGAGGCAGTGCGGTATTTCTGGCGCATAGGGCGCCCACCATGTCTCTGCGACGACCTTGCCGTGCCGCAGCAGCATGAAGCTGTGCAACTCGAACCGGCGCGCCTCCATCGTCTCAAGGAATTTCACAATGCCCGCGGGGTCGACGCCCTCTGCAGCAGGCAAACCTCGCGGTAGCGAAGCAGCAGCATCCGCTGCCTGCAGCTCGGACGGCGACGCGAGCAGCCGGTCGGCGCGCAGTTCCCCGCGGCTCAGAACGCCTAACGGCAGGGTGATCGATGGACCGAACGACTCGTTCTTATTGGCCTGCCCATCCCAGCCGATGCACTCCCACACCTTGCCCTGCTGCGCACGCAGGTGGCCGAGCCAATGCCGCTTAACGGTGTGCTCCAACTCCGGATTCCCCGGCTGCAGGATGGTCAGCAGCCAGCCGACCGGGACGTGCCAGTAGGCACCGTTCATATACCTGTTTTTCGGGTGTCTAGCTTTCTCCCACATCGTAGTCGGCGAGGCGTCGCCGCTCAGCGGGACGTGGCGCAGCGCCCCCTCGAACTCGATCTCTCCGGGCTTGGCCAATGCCGCCGTAATCGTCCTGAGCAAAGCCGCACGGGCTTCGCCCTCAACCGCGCCGATATAAATCGCGTAGATGCTGCCCCACACATCCGACTGCCCGGAGATGCCGTTAGAGGCTTTGAGCCAGCCGCCGTGGGTCCCGTCGGTGTCGCCAAAGACTGGCAGGATATGCGAGCGGATTTGTTGGGCGACGTCGGTATAATGTTTGGCGTCTTCCGGTTGGTCCATCTTGCTGGCGAGCCAGGCGAGGTCCAGGGCCGCTCGGTAGCGGATCAGCGAGGCCATCAGCAGGTCGCCCGTCATCTCAATGGCGTCATAGAAAATGAATCCGACCGCACGCCGCTCCGCAGTGGTGCGTACCAATTGTGTGGCCGGATTGATCTCCGGCACTGCAAACGCCAGCTTCAGGCGCTCATACACGGTACGACCGCCCACCTCGCGGCTCAGCAGCGCTTTGACATCACCACTGCGAGCGAGCATGTGGGCGAGCCAGATGACATCAAACTGGTTGTTGCTGGGCTGGCGGAACCCCCAGTCGCCATTCATGTTGGCCAACGGATCGTAGGTGCCGGGAAAAAACACCGGTGCGCCGTCCACGTTGATATGATCGGGGATGGCATGGGCGGATATGACCACCTGCTGGCCCAGATCCTTTGGCTCCGGACCGTTTTGCTTTTCCAGAATCAGTTGGAGGTGTCGGAGTCCGTCCTCGCGAGCAATCAAGCCGCTGGAAAAATTCATCGTGAAGTCCTGGATCCAGATCGCCGGATACCCCCCCGGCGTAATGGCCCGGAACCCCAGTGTGTTGGTTTTGCCGCGGGCGATGGCACCCGGAGCCACCCCGCAGGTTTCGAGGGTGGCCGTCGCCAACTCGCGGACCAACGCCAGTTCGTCCGACGCCAGAATCTCCGGCGAAGCCGCGCCATTGGCAACACCATCGGCAGCAGGCAGAACATTGGCCAGCAGCCCGACCAGCAGCGCGGCGACAGCCGAGCAAAGCGAACCGTAGCGCAGCGAAGTGAGCTGACGAAGATGAATCAAAAATGGTTGGTAAACAGCCTGCCAAGCTGAACGCAAAAGGAAGCAGGCACCTGTGAGGCTCGGATTCATGCGGCGGGGAGTTGTTACTTGGCTTTGGAGTCCTTCCTGGCTTCCGCATCAAATTGATCAGCCTTCTGCTGGATTTCGCGGTCGAGTGCTGCGGAACACTTGCGTAGCTCAGCGAGGCGGCGCAGTTCTTCCGTCGTTGGAGCCACGAGCACCGGCACTGATGTGCCACAATCCACGCGGCAGTCCTTCTCGTTCACGCCCTTCGCATCGGCGAGTTTCACCAGACCGGGCACTGGTGCGGGAGCGCGGGCTGCGACGCCGTACAGCGTCAGGTCTTGCACGTCATCCCCAGCGATGAAGGCGCGGGCATCGGGCTTCTCCACGGCGAACCGCACGTTTTGCAAGCGCACGTCTTTGATGTGCCGCAGATAGAGCGCCGAGGCGGGGAGTTCGCCGTCGAAGGGGACCGCCCATTTGAGATATTCAAATGCTTCAAGCAACTCGCCCACGTCGAGACGCGACGCTTGCTCGGCGGTGCCGCCGCCGGGAAAGGTAATGTCGATGTCGAAAAACGAAATGTCCTCGATGCGGCTGCCAGGTCCCGACACCACGGCCGAACAAAATCGCTTGTAGAGGGCGGCGTCCTTCCAGCTGCTCCGCAAGATGCCGCCATCACCCACCACCGCCTTGATGTGGTCGA
>JBILUQ010000108.1:0-12119 GCA_044370935.1 Chthoniobacteraceae bacterium | reverse complement strand
AATACGGAGTCGTGGTGTTTCCATCAAACACGTAGTCAGTGCTGATATGGATGAGACGGGTGTTTTTTTCCGCGCACACTTCCGCCATGGCTTTGACGGACTCTCCATTGATTCGAAACGCCTCATCTCTGTGAGACTCGCAGTAATCAACATTCGTGAGCGCAGCGCAATTCACGAGCACCTCGAACTCAAGACCCTCCAGCCGTCTTCTAACCTCAGCTGGGTTGTCGAGTGATAACGCCGCTCGATCCATCGCCAAAACAGTCTGATCACGTGCCCGCCACTCACGAGCCAAAGCTGAACCCAACCGTCCACCCGCTCCCAAAATTAAAATTGCGCCCATACCCAGATTCCCGCCAGAACCATTCCCGGTAATCAAGCGGCGATTTTGAAATTAACCACCTACGATTGAGGATTCTCGCTTAGGACCGTCAGTAAAACGCTCATTACGTCACTAACCTCCAGTCGATCCAAAGAACCCTGCGGCGCGACGAGTACACGAACCGTTTTGTTTGCCGGCGCCCATATCTGGGGGTCTGTGGGCCCAAACAGCAAAAGACTCCGCACCCCCACCGCACTGGCGATATGCGACACACCACTATCATGGCCGCAAAAAACATCGCACTCCCCGAGAATCGCAGCGAGCAGGGTGAGCGGCAAATCACGGGCCACCCGGAACCGCCCCGGCGGCCACGCTGTTTGCAGTTTTTCCAACACCTCGCCATCGGCTTCGCCGCCCACCAGAATGAGCTCAGCTTGCGGGTGTGCTTCAAAAAAGTGCCCTCCAAGCATGCGCCACCTCTCGACGGGCCAATTTTTTTTGCTACTCCCGCTACCAGGGTGAATCGCAAGACGCAACGGAACCTTGGTCCCATCTGCATCGGACTTAGAACCAATCCCCAGCCACTCTCTTGCAGAACTCAAATCAGCTTCCAAGGGGAAAATCCTCGCCTCATGATTTTCCAAGTACAGCGCCATCGATTCGAGCGGCGCCGCCCATTCGCGGGCCGCGTGCACTTTCAACGGTCGCCGAAACGCAGGCAGGAAATGTCGCACCCCGCAGCTTCGAACGTTCGCTTCAAAAATTCCGTCTGGATCGAAAAGAAAACTTACGACCTGTTGAAAGCTCCGGAAATACTCGGCCAATTCAGGATTTAAACCCGCGTTCTTTGCAAAGAATCCCGCCAACGGGCCGTACTCAATGGAACGCACCCTGTTCACATAATGACGACCGTCCGCCAATGACGCGATGTGTGGATATCCAAGCAACTCAATCCACGCATTCGGAAATGCAGATCGCAACAATCCAATCGCGGGAAGCGTCAAAACGAAATCCCCTATCGCGCCCCCCCTAATCACCAAAATCCGCGATTCGCTTCGCGTACCCGCTGCACTCTCGTAAGGGCGTTTCGTCATCACGCATGTGAGGTCACGGCTTGCGTCGCAGTGTGTATACGGCCTTTTGATTCAATGCAGCGGACCCGTCCGCTGAACGCAGAGCCGCAAAATTAAAATCATAAACAAAATTCTCCCGCATTTCTGGAAGCTTCACGAATGCGGACAAGCCATCTTTGCTTAAGGAAACAGAATCAGGGGAAAACTCTTGAGAATCCATTTCAGGAGAACCATAAGCCGCCCAATACGCAAAAGTGTATGAACGAAGATTCCAATTTGAGGCAACGGCTGCAGACTTGTCGGCAGCCTTCGAGAAACGAACATTGAAGCCACCGGGTGCCACCTTGATTTCGACGACATCGAAGCCGATGTTCCCAGTGGGCTCCACCCACCCGAGATGCTCGCCTCCTGCCCACGACAGGTGCGTACGCCCTACCAACAAACGATCCCTCACAAAAGCAAGCCGATGAAGCCCGGCTTTTAGATCCGACATTTCCACAAGCGGATAACAAGCCCCCTGCCAAACTCCGCCGACTTCTTCAAGGGTCATTCGAAGCAGTTTAGGCACATTCATCTCACCGATCAGCAATTGGCCCCCGTACGGCCCCCATGAGGCGGTCTTTGGAATGCGGACCATTTGGGTTGGAGAATTCGCATAAGTACCCTGCGGGAACCAGACGGCCGCAGGCGTCCGCATCTTCTCAAGAACCTCGATCGGCGCTTTTAGCGGATCCCCATGCACCCAATCCGTACGCCAGGGCAATGAAGCTGGATGGCCGTAAAATCCACCTTTTTTGACCACGTGCACTTCGCTTGTGCCCCGCCAATCCCCCTGGTTATCGGATACCAACAAATTGCCATCTTCATCCAATCCGATTCCATCCGGAGACCGAAACCCACATGCATACGGCAGCGCCACACCCGTTTTTGGATCCACCTCCATTACCCATCCGCGCCATGGGGTCCGTGAATACATCCGCCCCGCTCCTTTACTCGACTTTTTCCAATCATTGTAGAAAGCCTCCCGCGGCAACCCCACGTCCAACCATTCTCCGCGAACCTCCTCGCGAACAGAGGCTCCGCTGGAAGCCAAATTCAGGGCGACATAAAGCTTGCCGTCGCGGGATCGGATCGGACCAAAAGCGAATTCGTGATAATTGCCCGTCATTCCGAACCCGTCCCAAACTGTCTCAAAGACATCGGCTAAACCATCGCCATTTGAATCCTTCAAACGCGTAAGCTCGGGCCGCTGCATCACGAGCAAACTTCCATCGGACTCCTCAAGCAAACCAAGCGGCTCATGCAATCCCTCGGCAAAAATAGACCAACTCGACTTCTGCAAATCGTAAATTCCAATCTCACCGCGATGGAAGGCCACCGCAACACTACCATTCTTAAGAGGCAAAACGGCACCAACTTGCGGGTCAACTCCAGCAGGTCCCTTCAAGTCCGAAACCCGAAAATGCTCGGCCATTAAAGCATTCCGCTCAGCTGCCGTTCTCTGATCCACTGGACTTGCCTGCAGCATAGCGCCCAAGCAGACTAAACCCAGACAGACAGTGGCAAAATGTCCTCGCCTGTAAAATGCGGTATAGTTTTTGGTCATAAAATCATTCAACACTGCGTGGATCGTTTGAAACTCAGACAGGCCTAACATCGGACTTCTGACTGCTCGGCTACTTTCCAACCTCTGGAGCAGGCTGTACGAAGATCGAGAAACGCTTCGATTCCAAAGCAGGAACAACGATTTGCCGACCGACACTACCTCCCTGGGGAGACCTCCATTTGTATGGTCCGGAATCCAGCTCGTAAGAAACCTGCCCCGATGCCGTCGGGATCCGCAAACGAATTTCAACTCCGTCTCCCGCTGCGACGACGGACTCGAAAACCTCATGTTCACCCGCCCTGTAATGGAATTCGGGAATCCCATCCACGAGATTGTAGCCCAAAAACTTCACGCGAGTAAGGTCACTGCCCTCCATCTTTAGCGGAAACTCAGAGGACACCCACCATGGGTCTGCCCCCAATTCACCGACAACGCTACCATTCCCCTGCCAGTACTGCGTTCCGTCGAAAAACGGGCCACTCCATGCGTAACGGAGGCGACATGCACCTGCATCGAAGCAGATATTCTGCGCACCGGGAAGAGCCACACCAATAGCAGCCGGCCCCGAATTTGGCAGGAACATCCGCTGGACAAACGGACGCCTTCCACCGCCCGCCAACCCTTTTTCCATCGTCACCTGCGGAATGTTTGGATCCTTTGAAAGCTGCGGCATCGTGATACCGACATAGAGCGCGCCATACATTAGCAAGCCGTGTCCAGGGACGGTACAGACGTAACCGTACACCCCATGCTCAGCCGGTACAGTGAAGGGCAGCTCAAAATGCCCCTCCGGATCTACCACCTTGCCGGTGGAAGCTAAAACCGCAGGATGCTTCGGGATGAAACCTGAAAGCGCCCCCTTCTCGCCAAGTTCCAATCCTTCCCGGACAACAGCATGAACCTGCCCCGGAGCAATCACCAAGAAATTGTGTGGCTGATGGGATGAGTCCAAATTCTCAAGCCTCAGCATCAGCGACTCGCCGGGCTTCGCTTCAATCCGCGGCGGATCAAAACGCATGCCGTCAGCCATCGCGATCTTCACCACCCGCGTCCTCACAGTTGGCACGGCCTGTTTGTTATTCGCCTCTGCTCCCTGCGACTTTGGCGAATTCGCCGCTTTCGACTCCTGCAACAAACCAACCGCAACGATGCTCAACAGAATTAGGACTACGCCTGGAAGGGACCTTGCCATATACACTAAATAGCTGATTTTCTGTAAACACAAAGGCAAACCTGCCCGCAGCATCGTGGCCCGCGGCACCAAAAACATGCCGAGCAATCCACGCGCCCTGAGCCCCAAAGTCGAATCAAATTCACAAATGACCGCCAGTCGGCGGACGGTGCTTTAGTCGAGGTAATCACGGGATGGGCTGTAGGTTAATTCAATCCAGCGGGGTGCAAGAACTTCAATTCCACAAACCGGGATACCTTAGAGATTTTCAACAAAGGAACAGTCGCAGCCGTTCACCAGCCAACATAAAACACTGGACTCTGGCAATTCTCGCTGCCGCTACCCTCAACGGCCTCAGCTTGCCCGCGGAAACGACCGAACGGACTAAAGTTGAGAAAGCCGACCTAACAGCCAGAGAATGCCTCGCTCTTGCCAGACAAGAGCGCCAGAAGAAAAACTGGATTACCGCCGCCGCTTACTACGATCACCTCGAAGCGGAATACACCGGAAGTACGACCCAGACAAAGGAGGCAGTCATATACCGCTTGGAGCATTTGGATTGCCTACTTGTCTCAAAAGAATATGCGGACTCAATAAAGCTAATCGATTCGATCCGCGCTGTACCAAGCCTACCTCACGCCCTTGTCTGCGAACTACTATTTGAAAAAGGAAAGTCAGAATACCAACTGCAGCGTTTCGCAGCTGCCCGCGCATCACTTCTCGTGTTCCTCAAAGCAGCACAAGAAAAAACCAGATCTGCAAAACTGAGGCTAAAAATAAGCGAAGCCTACCTACTTGTAGCTCAATGCTTGATCTCAGAGAACCGCTTTGAAGAAGCCCTAACACATCTCACAACGGACTTTGATCCTGATGCGCAAACCGAGGCAATCGCATCCTTGTTAAAGATACGACTGTGGTTGGAGTTGAAGCATCCACAGGAGGCATATGACACACTAAAGACATCCCTCTCAGAGATGCGCTCATGGAACCTTCCGGCGAGTTGTGACGAATTACTGTTGGAGACCGCCAATCAATTTATTTCAGCCGCTGAGCACGAAAAAGCGATTGAATGCGTCACTCTAACTACCGCGGCATCCATTACCACGGAAGCGATAAATCAGCACATGAAGAAACTTGAGTCGCAACTTAGGCTATCGGACAAAACCTCCCGATCCGGTCAACTCAATGCCGAATACACGCGAGTCCTGTCGATCCTCTCAAATGAACTAAACGTGGCCGGCGAAGTTCAGGAAAAGAAACCAAAAACAGTCAAAACCATAGCCGACACTTTAATCGCTGACGGAAGATTCCGAGATGCTGCAGCACTGCTGCGAACTTTCACAAGTGGACCAAACCTTCCCGAGAACAAAATTTTGTATCAGCTACAGTATACGCTTCTCGGCTGCCTATTGCAGTTGCAGCGGTGGGATGATGCTATCCACATGGCTGACTCCTTGCAGAATCAGGGGACAGAACCACGCCTTCGCCTTGAGTTAAGCTTACTAAAAGGCATCGCCCTCTCAAAATCCAATTCACCTGTCTTGGCGATTCAATTATTTGAGACGATCTGCCGAGAGTCAGCAGGCACCCCCTGTTCTGCACGCGCCTCGATTCTTTGCGCTTCGACTCAGCTTCAAATTGGCAGATACCAGGAAGCAATCCGCTCAGCGAGTGACTTCATTGCCTCGAATCCAAAACATCCCCTCGGAGATACCGCGCACTACCTTCTGACCGCCGGGCAGCTTGCCGCAAAGCAGCACGAAAAGGCCCTCGAATCGGCAAGCCTCTATCTGAAAGACCGCTCAAAAACAGAAAACCGTGAGGTCATGTTCTTGTACAAAGCAAAAGCGCAGCGCGGCCTTTTGGCACTGCGGGACGCCGCAGACACCCTCAAACTTTTTATGACTGAGTGTCAGGCTGGCGAGATGAACAACCAAGCCCGACTATTGCTGGGTGACACGCTTCTAACCCTCGGAGAAACCGATTACGGACTCGAAGCCCTGCAGTCCGTCAGCTCGGAAGACCCCATCCTCTTCGACGAAGCAAAACTCCGCCTCGCAAACGCGCTTGGAGTACTCTCGAGAACAGAAGATTCAGAGAAGATTCTCACTGAATTTGCGAAACTCCGCGTTTCGAGCAATCGAATAGCGGATGCCTGTCGGGAACTGCTTAAAACCAGCTCGAAAAACGACACCCTCGAGGAAGCCCTGAACACTCTATGGAGTCCTTTTGGCCACCCAGATCAGGCCTGCCGAAATGCCTCTGCAGACGAGATCATCACAATCCTTGAAAAAGCATACCTAGCTCATGGTGACCAAAAGGAGTTCGAGCGCCGCTCATCCTGCAAACTCGAAGCACTACTGAGTCCCCAATCAAACACCACCCTTCACTGCCATTGCTCAATTGCCCTCCTTTGGGCAAAATGGAAAAGAGCACGCAGAGAAAACCCAACCGGCGCCACAATAGAGCTGCTCGCTCTGGAGGACGCCACGAGACAAATGCCTTCTATGGTGCCACCACAGGTATTTTCTGACCTCGCAAAGCAGCTTGATACGGAAGGCGAATCCGAAAGAGCTCGGGCTACTTGGCGTGAACTTCTGAAGTGGAACCCGCAAACGCCTTTCAAAGATAGAGCGCTCCTCCGCCTAGGATCTGCCGCTGCTAAAAACGGCGAAACTACAAAGGCAGTTTCCCTCTTTGAACGGCTTGAGAATGAGTGCGGAAGATCAGCGCTAATCCCAGAAATGCTCCTGAATCGCGCAGCAGTGCACTTAAAGAACAACGATCAACTAAAACAGATCGAAGACCTGACGCGCATCGCGGCCTCAAACTCAGCGCCCCTCGCAGTCAGGGCAGAAGCGCTAGTGGAACTCGGCGAACTCAAAATACAAAAACAAGAATACGCAAACGCAATTGTGTACCTTCAACGAGCCTACATCACTTGCCTTGCCTCAAGGGAACATGCTGCCCGCGCGTACGAAAGATGTGCGTTTGCATTCAAGAAACTCAACAACTTCGATGCAGCGGCGCAGGTCTATTCAGAGCTGCTTCAGAATCCTGATCTCGCCAATACCGCCGCCGCGAATAAGTGCAGGTCACAAAAGCCAATTAATAATTAACCCTCATTAGTGCACCGGAGCAAACCAATCAAGCCGACACAATTAAGTCCAGCGCTCACCATGCTGACCGTGGCATCGATTTGCCTCTGCCGAACATCGCATGCGGATTGCCTTCAATTCAACTCTGGGAAGACGCTCGAATGTCGAATCCTGGCGGCCAGCGAAACTAACCTTTTCGTAGAGCTACCAGCATCCTCGGCCTCAAAAACCGTTGAAACTGACTTCGCGTTGGCTGATCTCCGGCGGATTGGTTTCAGTAAAAGCTTTCATGATTCGAACGGTAAATTAGACCCGGCGTTCCACTACGACACACTAGACGAAATCTGGAAAGCATTTCACCCAGTAATCACCCGACCAGGAAACGGTGTTGCGTTGGTCGGATTGAATCTCAGCGCAATGATGCTTGAGTCTAAGGACCCGTCGCTTACTGACCAGGCTTTCAAAATCCTAGAGTTCGTTAAATTCAACGCATGTGAACCGGCGTACCAAATCCAGGCTGCTGATGCCGAAATTCAAGCTCTTGAGGGACTCAAACGGTTCGGCGAGGCCAGTTCTGTAGCGCTCAAGTTCACCGGAGGGCGCAACCCACTTCACCTTCAATTACGCGCAAACCTGACCCTCGGAATATGCGGGCACGAAGAGATGCGTATTTTTCTAGAGGAGAATCCCCGTTGGCAGCATGACCCCGGCGTCCAGAAAAAACGGCACGCGATCTATGAACGCACCCTCGATTCATACAGCTTCACAAGCCTTTTTGGGGGCGAAAACGAGCAACTTTCAGCACGCGCGCTTTACCAAGAAGCGCTATTCCGGCTGCTTTGCGCTGAGCAAACTGAAGCGGACAGAATATACAAAAAGCTATGCATTCGATTCCAAAACTCCATCTACACCGAGCAACTCAAAAATGAACTTAGCATCGTTATTCAGGCACGCGAAAAAATTGGGAGGTAGCATTCTTTTCGTGCTGCTCGCATATCCCAGAGTCGCGCTTTCGGCGGAAGGTGTGGAAAACACGAGGAGCTTGCTGGACTTATATCGTGATGGCGGCTTTGTGATGCATGTCATCGCCTGCTGCTCGGTCATTGCGATGACGGTCGGCGTCTACTGTGCGATCACGTTACGGAAGCAGTCGATGCTGCAAGTTGCCATCATCCCGCAACTGAACGAACTGATTTCCCAAAGAGACCTCAACCAAGCGTATAAGATTTGTGAACTAAATCCTGGACCCCTCACTCGGGCTCTGAAGCTTGCGCTCATTCGTGCAAACTTCCAGCGGGATATGTACAACAAATCCGCGATGTCGGACGCGATCGCAGACGAATGTTTTCGTGAGGAGACCAAAATGATGGTGACAGTCAATTACTTGAACACCCTAGCGGTTGTGGCCCCGATGATCGGGCTGCTCGGAACGGTGTCTGGTATGGTCAAAGGGTTTTCTGCTCTAACAGCAGGAAAGGCCGAGGCAACGGAATTGGCAAAAGGAATCGGCGAAGCGCTCATCGCAACAGGAGGCGGTCTTCTTTTGGCAATTCCGTCGATGCTCATGTTCTTTGTATTTCGGGGTATGTTGAGCAGCAAC
Organism: Chthoniobacteraceae bacterium; assembly: GCA_044370935.1. Lineage (GTDB taxonomy): Bacteria > Verrucomicrobiota > Verrucomicrobiia > Chthoniobacterales > Chthoniobacteraceae > Chth-196. Next base: position 3,249 of record JBILUQ010000108.1, on the reverse strand, counting down.
ATGAGTGACATCCACAGCTCGCTCAGTCACATGCTTGACCGCTTCACAGGCGAGGCTCACGGAACCCCTCCACCTACCCAAACCAACACCTGATCTAGCCTCCCCCCAGCCGCAGGAGATAAACCCGAAGATCTAAGATCAAACAACTCATCCGAGGACAGAATCAAAAATGGGCCGGCTGCGTAAACAAGGCGTTTTGTATGAGGAAGTCGGACTTCAAATAGCACCCATGATCGACGTCACCATGTTACTGCTCTTTTTTTTCATGTTGTCGACAACGCTCAAAAACAAGAGCACGCCACCCCAGATCAAGGTGCCTATCACGAAGCTTCCCGCGGAATCGTCGTCACGCAAAAGCAGCATTGTTGTAGTCATCTGCAAAACGGGGGACGCCATCGTCAACGGGAGGATAACCAGGCAGATTGATCTGCATTCCGAGATTGCCCGGCAAGTCAATACAAACGAAACCGCCAATTTTGTTGGCGAGATTCAAGCGGACGCACACACCGACGGCGCGACAATCAAAAAAGTAATATCCGCGTTTTGTGCAAGCGGAATACGCGAGGTCTCTTACGCCGTGCAAAACAATTAAGTCTGAAAGAATGAAACGCATCGAAGCCGCACAGATCGAGCTGCAGATAGCCCCGCTAATAGACGTGTGTTTTCTGCTGCTGTTTTTTTTCATGGCAACATCTGTTTCCAACAAAAAAGAGAGACGGTTTGACATCCCAATTCCACAAGCGGGCAGCACTGACGAAAGTTTTCCGCCGATTGAGGAACAGCATTTGAAAATACTCGATAATGGACAAGTGTTGTGGAATGAGGCTCAAGTGGACGGCCCTGAAAGCGCCGATTTACCCGCACTGTGCGAGGGACTTAAGCGCTTGAAGGCGATATCAGATCGAGCGAGCTCCTCGGTTTCTGTCATCATCGAAGCGGGGGACAAATCATCCTACCAACGTTTTATTGATGTGATTGGAGCGTGTCAAAAGTCAGAGATTCATGCGATCACGCTCTCCTCTGAGGGCACGGATTCTCTGTAATTCCCTACACATCAAAGCACTTGGTGAGTCATCATCAAAGAAACATGTCATCCCGACGACGCCTTGCACCGCTTTTACTTTTGAGCGTAGCTGCCCATCTTGTTGCAGGACTTATTGCTGGGCTGGTGATTGTTGTGAGACGGCTCTCTCCGCCAACTCCGACGGTTCCAATCGCCAAAAGCGTTAACATTCCCAAGACCGAGGATCGGAATGAAGCTGCATCTCGAGGCGACGAGGGTGGTGGGACAAACGCCAGCATTCAACACGAGGCGATCTCCAAGGCGATTCAAGAAATTGCCTTTTCAATCCCCTCGTTCCCCGCTCCTAAAGTGGCGGAACATGTGTCGATGTCAGCCAAGCTTGTCCAGTCTTCACTAGGTCCGGCAGGAGCCGCAATCGGGTTCAGTGTGACAGGAATAGGCGATGGAGGAGGAGGAAAGTCAGAAAAATCGGTGCCCAGCTTTTTGGGCATCAAGGCGCTGGGCGAACGAATCGTACTGATGTTCGATATCTCGAAAACTGTCTGCACAGCGGCTGCGAAAGCGGGGATGCCAATGGAGCGCATCCGCGAGGAGACACGTGGGCTTATCAACAGCCTTGGCGCTGACACCCGCTTTAATCTGGTACAGTTTGCGCGTAACTACGTATTTTTTCGTCCCAAACTCGCAGCTGCATCACGAACTAATCGGGAGGCTGCTCAGGACTGGTTGACGCGTTTTTTTGGAACACAAGGCACACTGCCTTCGGGAATACCATCAACGATTAGTGGGAGTCCGGGATTTTTGGTGGCCCTTACCGAGGTTTTCAAGCTAGAGCCTGACAGTATCATTATCATTTCGGATGGTGACATGCAGAGAGGGACATCGGGAAACGCCACGATTCCGATGAAGGAAATCGAGAACACAATCGCCCAGCTACAAGCAGGAAGAGCCACTGCGGCTCGAATTCAGTTCATCGGGGTCGGAGCTAAAAAGGCTGCCGCTGACGGGCTTAAGCAAATAATAACACGCCACGGTTCAGGAGGGACTTACAAGGAGCTTAAGAATTAAACCTCCCGGACTCGACATAACCACCTAATCACCGGAGGCGTGCCTACTACTGCGGACTCCGTGTCGCCTTTACAATTTCGGACGCCTGCTTGGCATTGGCGGTAACGGCAGCCCAGTTCTCGGATGCAATCAACTCCTTGGGCGCGAGCCACGACCCTCCCAACGCCGCGACTAGCGGGTCGGCCAAGTACTTTGCTGCGTTGGATGCATCCACGCCGCCCAAGGGAAGGTATTTGACACCCAAGTGCGCAAAAGGTGCGGCAATGTTGCGAAGATAATTGAGTCCCCCAGATGCTTCGCAGGGAAAGAACTTCATCAACCTGCAGCCCATTTCGAGCGCCGCCTCGATGTCGCTTGGCGTGCATATCCCGGGCGCGAATGAGAGCCCACAAGCGGCGGCCGCGCGGAGAACATTCGGGTTGGTTCCCGGCGAGACACCAAAAGCTGCACCGAGATCACTGACTTGGCGCACCTGTTCGGCAGAAAGAATCGTACCGATCCCAAGTGTCATTCCGTGGCAGTGTGCGCTTATCTCGCTTGCAGCTTCCATTGCCCGCGGTGTGCGGAGCGTTAATTCAATGCAATTCACACCGCCATCAAGCAGCGCGTCCGCGAGCGGCCGGGCGTGCGCTGGATTTTCAATCGAAAGGACCGCCACAACGCCGGAGGCTGTTATTTGTTTTTGGAGATCAGGGCAGAACATAGGGAGGTTGGGACACAAAGCCTAGCTTTTGATTACGCCATCAAGGTGACTAGGAACACAAGTCTGTCGGGAAGGTCGCCAGTATTCTCGCTATCATCGCTTATCGACTGAGGCGGTTGTAGGAGCTGCCAGAAGAAATGCGTACTTGCCGTCCACAAACCATTCTCCGGTCCAACCGGGGGCATTGAGTTTCCCCGATTTGCTCACGCTCGAGCCAATCCCTGCGGCATCACTGCGCACGACCCAAAGAAAAGCACCTGCATCCTGCAATGCCAACTGAGCGACTGAAGAGTCGCGCCACTTCAAAATCCTGCCTCCAACTGCCCGGATTCCGAGTAGCTTCGGGGACATGTGCGCTCCCTCGAGTCCACTAAGGAAAAGCCAGTCATCCACCTCCCCAGAGACACCTTCGAAATTTTTACGGTCTTCCCTGCTCCACTCCCTGCTAGAGAGC
>JBILUQ010000379.1:0-3342 GCA_044370935.1 Chthoniobacteraceae bacterium | reverse complement strand
AATCCCACAGAAATGACCGGGGTAGCAAAACCAACTGGCAATTCTCGACCGCAGACGCCCGAGTGAAATTAAAGCACCTCTACCCGACGTTATGACCGTTACTGCCTACTAGTCATCCGCGCAGAGACTCCGGGAGGAGTCATTCTTTCGGGTAATTCAAGCATCGAATTCGATGCCCCGTATGCAACAGTGGACGGCGTTCTGTTTCAGAACGGTTCCTTTGTAGAGAAAGGAAACAAATGCAAATCTGTTGTCACTTTCTTGTCACATCACGGGAGCCTCGTGAATTCGGCAATCATCGATTTTAACCCGAGCTCCCCGCAGGATCAGTACTACTGGGTTTTCTTTACGGGTGCCAGCAACACAGTCTCCAAGTGTTATTTCAAGGGTAAGACAAACATGTCGCCCCTGATCGGAAACGACAATCTTGACGCGGCTAGAAATAACTCAGTCATCGGATGCTACTTCAAAGACATTCCTCTGAGCGACGTGAACGGTCGCGAAATCATCAGGGTCTGGGGCTACGGAAAAAGCGGGGACACGGGCCCGGGAGGCGCGTTTTTTACAATTGAAGGAAATCTGTTTGATCACGCGGACGGCGAGGGCGGTGAGATCATCTCCCTCAAATCCAATCGGAACAAAGTATTGCGAAACACGATTGTCGCAACCGAAGGTTGGCTCAACATCCGCCAGGGGCACTACAATCTGGTCGAGGGCAATGTGATTCTCGGCAACGGCGTGAAGAAAGCGTACGGCCTGAGAATGTCCGGCCAGTACAACGAGGTTAAGAATAACCTTCTGGATGGTTGTTCGGAGGGCATATCCATCAGCTGCGGCGACTACATTGACAAGGACCTCACAGGTTCGCAGGAAAAGCATTCTGCAAAGCGCAAGGACGCCGACGGAAACCGGATTCCTGATGAAAAGCTTGGCGCAGCGGCTTTTTCGGCACAATACCCCCAAAACAAGTATCTCAAACTCACGGGCAACATGGTCATCGCATGCAGCGGAACAGACTTGGACGTCGGAGCCCGCTACAAGGCGCATTGGCCGAAAGAACAGATGGTTCTCATCCCGGAGGAATGCCGGATTGAAAACAACATCTTTGTCAGGCCAAAGGGAGGTGATTCAGTGGTGGGCACCACTCCCTCCACGGAGCCACCTCTGAACCAGTTCAAATTCAGTCCGAATATTTTCACCGGCAACAAACTTTTCGGGGGCGTCAATAAGTTCGCGCCGGCAGCTGCAGGGTGTGAATTTCTACCCGTTCCAGAAGGATGGAGTCGCGAGAAGGCGATCGCCACATTCAAGCCGCTCACTGCGGATCAGGTCGGGCCGGCTTGGATTCGAGGTAAAAATTTGTAGGCGATCTTGAGTCAGGTTGCTCGCGGTCCGCAGTCGAACGATTCAGGCGGCGCACGAGCGGTCTTTGAAGGCGACGCTCGATTTGCGCCAGTACAGTCTCTAAACTAACCGTATGATTCTTCGCTTACTTTCGCTGTTGCTCACCATCACGATTCTCCATGCCGCCGAGGAGCCGAGCATCGCGGCCCTGCGCGCGGCTGACGAAGAGCGTGTGGGTGCGACCATTGCTGGGGACTCCGCCAGATTGGGCCGCATTTTTTCAGACAAACTTCGCTATGCGCACTCCACCGGGACCGTTGATAGCAAGGCGTTGCTGATTGATGCCATCACATCCGGGCGCACAAAATACAACTCAATGCGGTATGAAAACCGTGAATTCGAAATAGTCTCACCCGGTATCGCCCTGATGACAGGACGGATGAAGGTGAATGTCAGCACCCCCGATGGCGACATCGACAGCGTGCTCAGTTTTCTAGCGGTATGGCAGGAAGAAAACGGTCAATGGCGCTTCCGCGCATGGCAGTCCTGCAAAATTCAGTCTCCGGCCCCACGGTAGCAAGTTTTTCAATCTGAACGTGAACCATTGCGGTGGTTGTCGGGATACGTTGTTTACACGTAGGCTCAGTTGAATGGAATCGCAAGCAGGTTCGCTGTGTGAAATCAGGTTACCCACAGGTATAGCGCGCGTTTCATTCGTGCGGTTCTTCGCCCATGAAAACGCGCCACCCGATCTCGCTGATCCTTGTTTCGCTGCTATTGCTTCTGCTCCGGCCTTCAATCGGACTGTCGGCACAGAAACTTACACAGGATGAGCTGACGTTTTTCGAAGGCAAGATTCGCCCGCCTCTGGCCGCTCACTGCTTGGAATGTCATTCGGCTGAAATAGGGAAAAATCAAGGGCGGTTTGAATCTGGATTCCAAACACGACTGGATCAAAGGCGGCGAATCGGGTGCGATCATCGCGCTTGGCGATGTGAAAGGAAACCTATAGGCGCGTGCAATGAGCTGGGATGGGGACTTGCAGATGCCTCCGAAGCGAATGCCGGCGAAGGAGCAGATCGACGACCTGAAGCGATGGATTGCGATGGGCGCTCCTGATCCGTGTCGACTTCAAGATTGCGATATCGAAGGCTACTTGGCGAACTAATGTGATCCATTAGTTTAAGAGACTTGCGAGGGCGCGGATCATTTTTGTAAATCCAGTAATCCAGAACGAACACAGCGCCATACGCAGAGGCAATCGGCAGAAAGGGCGCTAAAGAGGCTAAAGTTATGTTGGTCATCCAACGAAATCGAGCCGAAGCCAGATTTGGTCGCCGGAAGTACCAAATTCGAGTAGGAACTGCTGTGGCAAGTGAGTTTTAGCGCACGCTCTGATAATCTCACTCTCGATGCACCACTCCGGCGGCTCACAAAACCCGGCCCCTTCGATGCAAAAAACCGGATGGCTTGACGCGTCGATGCACGCGCACATCAGCGATCTGAGACCTCGCCTCCCCCTCTTGGAAACACAATGAAACGAGGGATAACTGCGGGGGTTGTGTTCTGACTTTTGTTCTCATTCCGAGGAAAAACGATTTGCAAAAAACGCAAACTGTTTATTCCTGCAGAGTGGCGGAGGGGGCGGGATTCGAACCCGCGGAACGTTTCCGTTCTCCGGTTTTCAAGACCGGTGCAATAAACCACTCTACCACCCCTCCAATTCACTGCTGGCAAGCCTTCGCTGCCCTGGCTTCTGGAAACCCAACATCCCCAGATTCCATACCCGCCACTCGGCAGGCATCCAAGAAAACGATGCTTCGGACCATTGAGATCCACCACAAAGTCGCTTTGAAACCATCGGGACTGCGGAAATCTTCCGCAAACCAGCTTGCGAATGAAAGGAAAAACTCATGGCTGGGGCGCCCTCCGCCGCTCCTTTTCAGACCTTCGCGGAAAACGGCCAAGCATGCCATTCTGTCGCGGGATCCGAGTCCC
>JBILUQ010000107.1:0-12150 GCA_044370935.1 Chthoniobacteraceae bacterium | reverse complement strand
GAATCTGCGGCTTTAAAGCCACGGACCGCCCCCTCAGCAAATCGCCCATCCAAGCGCCGACCCAATTTCCTATGATCCAAGTTGAAAATCTCACCAAACGCTATGCCGGGTTCACGGCCGTGCGGGACATTTCATTCCAAGTTTCCAAAGGTGAAATCGTCGGGTTCCTCGGGCCCAACGGCGCGGGAAAAAGCACCACGATGCGGATGCTCACCGGTTACCTGCCCCCCACCTCCGGCAGTGCGAAAATCGCGGGATTTGATATTTTCGAGCAATCCGCCGAAGCCCGCCGCCACATCGGTTACCTGCCTGAGAGCACACCGCTTTACCACGACATGCGAGTCAGTGAATACCTCCGATACCGGGCGGCGCTCAAGGGGGTGGAAAGCGCCAAGCTGCGGGAGCGCGTGGGCGATGTTTTGGAAATGTGCAATCTGCAGGAGAAGGAACGCGCGCTCATTGGCACCCTTTCCAAAGGGCAACGCCAGAGGGTCGGCCTCGCCGATGCCCTGGTTCACGACCCGGACCTTCTCATCTTGGACGAGCCCACCATCGGGCTGGATCCGAATCAAATCCGCCAGGTGCGAGAGCTGATCAAAAACCTTGCTCACCGGCGCACGGTTTTGATTTCAACCCACATTCTCCCTGAAGTTGAAATCATGTGTTCGCGTGTGATTGTCATCCACAAGGGACGGATTCGCGCATCGGATACAGCCGCCAACCTGCTGAGCAAACACCGTGCGACGGGGGCGGTGCGCGTGGAGCTTGGGGCACCGTCGGAGACGACTCTTTCGGCTTTCACCGGGCTCAACGGCGTCAAGCAGGTGACCGAATCCAAGAGCGAATCGGGAACGGTTTATCTGCTGCGCACAGATGCTGAGGCAGACCCCTCGCAGGAGGTGGTGCGCCTCGCCACCGAGGGCGACTGGAAGCTGCAGGAACTTTCACGGCGAAAGCCCACGCTTGAGGACGTGTTCGTCGACTTAACCCAGGGGGACTAAACGCCGGGGGCAACCGCTTCAAAAGTTGTAACCACTGCACCTGTTATATCCACTGCACCAACTGCTCGCCCATCAAACTCAGGCCCATGCGGTGCCGCTCTAAAAACAAGCCGCTCTAATCTCCTTCTCTAAACTACACCTTCACTTATGCGCACTCTCTTCACCTTGCTGGGCCGCGAAGTCAAAAGCTTCTTCTACTCGCCCATCGCCTACGTGGTTATGTTCTTCTTTTTAATCGCGAGCGGCTTCAACTTTTACTCGGGCGTTTCCTTCCTGAATCAGGCCGCCTCCGAGGTGACCGTTGTCGAAGCGGCCTTCAACACCGTTCTCTTTTGGTTTCCATTCGTCCTCATTTTCCCGCTCATCACAATGCGCACCTATGCGGATGAATTTCGCATGGGCACCATCGAAACGCTTACAACAGCGCCGGTCAGCGACTGGCAGGTGGTGATTTCAAAGTTTTTGGGAGCCCTCGTCTTCTACGTGATCCTTTGGCTGCCGAGCCTTCTGTACTTCATCTCATTCACGCAGATCACAGGCAAACAAGCCGCCCTGGCCGCAGGCGCTTTCGGCGGCAGTTACCTACTGCTGCTCCTCATCGGAGCCTTCTATGTGGCGCTCGGATGCCTCGCATCGGCGCTCACCAACGAGCAAATCAACGCGGCGGTCATGACTTTTGTGGCGATCTTCGGATTCTTTGTGACAGGCCTCCTCGGCTTCATCCTCAACTCCCCAAGCCAGGCTGTGAGAGATGTGATCTCCTACTTTTCCGCGGTGGAACACATGAGCGACTTTTCGAAGGGGATGGTCGATAGCCGCCCCATCATCTGGTACGTGTCGATGACCGTTCTGGTCCTCTTCCTCAACCTACAGGTCTTCCAGTACCGCAAGTGGAAAGCCTGATCCAAGTCGCTCCGGGAACCCCTTACCTGAACCTTTCATGGAACCGCAAAACGCTCCTCAGAAACCACCGAAAACGATCAAACGACTCACCATCGGGCTGAATGTCGTGATACAAGTCATCGTTTTTGCCGCAATCGCGGCGATGATCAATTACGTCAGTTTCCGCCACTTCAAACGGTGGGACTTTACACGCAACCAAAAGTACGCGCTGGCTCCACTAACCAAAAACCTGCTCGCAAGCCTGAAGAAACCCGTCAAGGCCGTCGTCTTCTTCCCGAGCGCGCAGGGCATTTCACAGGATGTTGGCTCGCTTCTGCGCGAATACGAATACGCGTCGGACAGGAAGATCTCCGTGGAAATCGTGGATCCGTACAGGAATCTTTTGCGGGCCAAGGAGCTTTCCGAAAAATACAAGTTTGGAAGCACCGACAACATCGTGATTTTGGATTACGAAGGTAAATCCAAGTTTGTAAACGCGATGGACATGGCTGAAATGGACACCTCCCGTGCCATGTTCGGTCAACCGCCAACCGTGCGTGCCTTCAAGGGAGAAGAGGCGATCACCTCGGCCATCCTGGAAATCACTGAAGACCGCCAGAACAAAGCGTACTTCCTGGCAGGGCACGGGGAACCCATCCCGACGGCGCAGGAGCTGACGGCACTCAAAACCTTCGTCGACCGTCAAAACATCAAACTCGATTCGGTGGATCTGAACAATGTGGACGCAGTCCCCGCGGACGCGTCCGCGATCGTGATCCTTGGACCGAAGGCTGATCTCTCCGAGAGGGAAATCAAGCTGCTCTCCGACTACTGGTCCGAGGGGAATGGAAGGCTTTTCGTGATGCTGAATGCGGCGATGAAAACTCCTCGGCTTGCTGAATGGCTCTCGAGCTTTGGCGTGACGCCACTTCAGGACGTCGTAATGCGGACAGGAACAATGCTGGCAGTTGAACGCGGCCAGCCGACCCTGAAGACGGGAATGGTCACCACTGCGGTGGGAATCGTTCCCGCCCAAGCCAAGAGCATCCTAAAAGAGATCGCAGGCATAGACATGCAGCTTTCCGGCCTGAGCCAGTCAATTGGACTGGATCCAGCGAAAGCAGCGGCGGCGCACGTTCAAACAACGCAGCTGCTCTCAACTCCTGCCGAATACTGGGGCGAAACCGAGTACGACTCGCGTGACCCTCAGACCCCGACCAACGACCCCGCAAAGGATCACAAGGGGCCGCTCACCCTCGCGATTGCACTCGAAAAAGGGGGGCTAACCGATCCCCGCGTAAAGGTGGAAACAAGCCGTATGGTGCTTGTAGGAAATGCAGCCTATATCAGCAACGATGGGTTGCGTGTCTCTGAAGTCGGCCTCGACTTTGCAATCAACTCACTGAACTGGCTCATCAACCGCGAGCAACTCGCCGGCATTCCGCCCAAGAGTAAAGAGGCCATCAACCTTAGCCTGGACGAGCGCCAGATGGGCAGAATCGCGCTGGCGGTCATGGGGGTCATCCCCTCCTTCATCGCGATCCTCGGACTGATGGTTTGGTGGAAACGCCGCAACTAGCGGACAGCGAGTCTGCGCCCGACACACGAGTAAGCAGCCCTCGGAACCAGAACCGAACTTACGCACCAAAAAATTTTACGCACCAACCAACACTCGCAATCGCAATCGAAAGTGTCCGGTTTCCAACCGACACTGGCGAGTTCGGTGATCCAACCTTCCAAAAAACTCTACTTATGAAACCGCGCACCACTTTGACTCTGCTTGCCATCGGCGGCGCCTTCTTTGGTTACATTTGGTTTGTTGAGCGCAACCAAAAAACCACTCGCGAACTTGCGGACACCACCGCGAGAGTCGTTGAAATTGAACAATCCAAGATCAGCGGAATCAGCATCAAAAACTCAGAAACCAGCATCGAGCTGAGTAAAAAAGACGGCATTTGGAAAATCGAACAACCACTTTCGGACAGGGCGGATCCGACGGCCATCTCGCAGCTGCTTTCGATGGTGGAAACGCTCCGCCACGACTCACGTATCGATTTTCCATCCGCGCAGGCGGCTGAAAAGCTCAAGGAATTCGGCGTCACCGAATCCGACCTGCGGCTTAAACTCAAATCGGACTCCGGGAAGGAAACCGAGCTGCTGTTGGGAAACGACAGCGCCATCGAGGGAAAGGTTTACGTGCGCGTCAACGGATCCGACACCGTTTATGTGGTGCGCAACGCGCTCCGCAATCAGGTCACCAAAAAAGTGGAGGATTTCCGAGACAAGAAGCTCGCCGATACAGCGCCCAGCTTGGTGTCCAAGGTGCAAGTCAAAACTGCGGAAGGCGAGTTCGAGTTGGAGCGCAAAAACACGCACTGGGACTTCGTAAGACCGCTGCGTGCACGCGCAGCGGACCAAAAGGTCAACGACCTGCTTGCCGGCGTGCTAAACGCACAGGTGAGCCAGTTTCTTGCCGAAGCCCCCACCCCTGAACAGGCGCTCTCCGAACCACGGGCAACGGTCACGATGTCGGTGGAAGGCGAAAAGGAGCCGCTTGTGCTACTCGTGGGCGCAGCGCCCACCGGAGACGACAGCAAGGACAGGTCCTTCGCCAAGCTATCATCCCGCGCGGCCGTCACCGTTTTATCGAACGCCGCGCTCGACCCGCTCATCAAGGCGCGCCCGAACGATCTGCGGGATCGCAAGCTGATCCGAGTTGCATCCGACATTGTGGACCGCATCACGATTGAGCCGCATGGCAGGCCAAAGATCGTGATTGCCCGCAAGGGTGAAAACTGGGTTCTCAAAAACGGAGAGTCTGAAAGTGCCATCAACGAGATTCTCGCATCAAAGCTGCTCGCCGACTTTCAGTCGGCAGAGGCGACCAACTTTGTCGCAGATGTTGCGGCAGATCTCTCTCAATACCACCTCAGCGAACCCAGCCTCCGCGTGACACTCTCATCCTACGCGAGTGAAAACACGGCTGAAACCAAGGCTGGCGAAAAGGTGCTGGCGAAATTGTTGTTCGGGCCGATCGAGGGGGATAATGCGTACTGCAAACTGGACGACGAGCCCTTCGTAGTGGCCGCTTCAAAAAATCTGATCGGATCCATTCCAACGGACGCCATCTTGCTGCAACCCTTGGATGTGATGGATTTCAATCCGGAAGATGTGGTGAAGATTTCCTCGAGAAAAGGGTCTGACACCACGGTCCTCGAGAAACAGGACGGAGTTTGGAAGATTGGGTCCGGCGAGGGCTCTGTGAACCTTCCAGCAGTGCAGGCCATGCTGAGCCTGGTGGGCCACCTTCGCACCCCAAAGTGGATCGGCCCCACCGATCCGGTTTCGCAGGGTTTGGAAAAACCGGAGTTCGAGCTTAATTTCGAAAGCAAGAAGGGCGATCAAACCTCATCCCTAAAACTCTCGGTCGGATCGCCCTACGAGGGCGAAAATGCGCTGCATGCCACCGTCTCCTCAAAGCCCGGCACATTTAGTCTAAACAAAGCGGATAAAGACATTCTTTCGGCGAGTCTCCTCCACCAGCCCTAATCCCTGCGCCAGACCCGCATTGCGCCCGGGGTTCGGCGCACACTGCCGCCTCCGAACCTCCGAACCTCAAACTCCCCGACGCTGAAGGCTCTGGGTATGGGACGTGGGATTGCTCTTAAGCACCTGATTTTATAGGCTAGTGGGATGTCCACCCCTTCCGGCCTCACTTCAACGCGCTCGCTTCCTGCTCAACGCAGATTGGGAGCAGCGCTCATGGCGTTCGCCCTCGCAGCAATTCCGCTTGGTTCGGTTTCGGGAAACGAGGCGATGGCGCACACCTGCCGGTTGTGCTCCGGTGCTTTCGCACCCGCCGCAGTTGATTCGCCCGCTTACCGAAAATACGCGCCGGATCGGAAGGTCGACATTCTCCACCTCGCGCTGGACATCACCCCCAACTTCAAAGCCCGCACCATTTCCGGATCCTCGACACTGCGCTTCAAGCCGCTCGGAAATGCGCTGGAAGAATTCCGTTTGGACGCAGACGAACTCTCCATCAGAGCAGTCCGCTGCTCCCACAAAGGATTCACGTACCAGGTTACCGAGCGCGAAATCATTCTGTCATTCAACCCGCCCATACCCGTCGGCCAGACTTCTAGCGTCACAGTCGAATACAGCGCGGAACCGGCCAAAGGATTGTATTTCCGCACAAGGGAGATGGGATACTCGGCCACCCATCTTTGGACGCAGGGTGAGCCGTCTGAATCACGGCACTGGTTCCCCTGCTTCGACCACCCCGTGGAAAAATTCACGTCTGAAGTCACGTGCCATTTACCTGCGGGAATGGTGGCTCTTTCCAATGGTCGGCAGGAGCCTAGAAAAACCGATTCAAACGGACTCACTGCCTTCCATTGGGTGCAGGAAAAGCCGCATGTAAACTATCTCGTCACCCTGGTCGCGGGAGAGTTCGAAAAGGTGCAGGACCTGCACCGCGACGTTCCACTCGAATTCTGGACAACGCCCGAGGAGCTGGCCAAAGCGCCAAACTCGTTCCGTCACACTAAACACATGATGGAGTTTTTTGAGCGCGAACTAGGAGTCCCCTACCCGTGGGCGAAATACGGCCAGGTTGCGGTGCAAGACTATCACTGGGGAGGGATGGAAAACACCAGCCTGACCACGCTCAACTACAAGACGCTCTTTGGATCTGAAACGGAGAACCTTTTCAGCAGCGACAGTCTTGTTGCGCACGAGCTGGCGCACCAGTGGTTCGGAGACTTAGTGACATGCAAGGACTGGAGTCATATCTGGCTGAACGAAGGATTCGCCACATTTTACGACTGGCTCTGGCAAGGCGCTCTCCACGGCAGGAATGAGACCCTCTACGCTCTGCATCAGGCCGCCAAGGGGATCCTATCCAACACCAACGAAACACGCGGAATCGTCTGGCGGAAATTCACCGAAGCGAACGAGATGTTCAACTACCTCGCGTATCCGAAGGGCGCATGGGTGCTGAACATGCTCAGGCAGGAGCTCGGAGCGGACCTCTACCGGGCTTGCATCACCGCGTATTTGAAAAAACATCAATACGGTTCGGTCACAAGCGATGACCTTCGCGCTGCGATCGAAACAGTGTCAGGCCGGAACTTCGATCGCTTCTTTGACCAGTGGGTCCATGGCGTTGGGGCGCCCGTGCTGGACTCTTCCTATTCGTGGGATGAAAAGACGCACCTCGCCAAACTCACGATCAAACAGACGCAGAAGATCTCGGAGGAAAGTCCGTTGTTTCAATTCCCACTCACCTTGCGGTTTGTCACAAAATCGGAACGAATCGAACGGACCGTCCAGGTGCGAGAAAAGGCGGAGGACTTTTACTTCCCGCTCAAGGAGGCGCCCGAAAGCGTCAGGATAGACCCCGAGCTCGGCGTGCTTGCGAAGATCGTTTTCAAGCCGAGCCGCCCCATGCTCTTTCACCAACTCGCGGACCAGTCGGACATCATCGGCCAGCTGCGCGCCCTCGATGAACTGGCGGACAAGCCCGACCAGGAGGCCGTTTCAAAAATCCAGTCTACCCTCCAAACCGCGGACCACTACGGCGTGAGGATCCGGGCAGCCGAAGTGCTCAAACAATCCCGCTCGGATGCGGCTCTGGACGCCCTCTGCGCCGCCCTACAACAGCCTGACGCCCGCGTTCGCAACGCGGTTGTCTCAGCGCTTGGCGGTTTCTTTGACCCGAAGGCGCGAACGAGCCTGATGGAGGCGGTGCGCTTGGAGAAGAATCCGGGCATCGTTGCGACCGCCTTGCGCGCCCTCGGTCCGTATCAAATCCCAGAGGTCCGCGAGCTTCTGATCGGCTCGTTGCAGAGAGCCAGCTATCGCGACAGGATTTTGGAGGGGGTGGTCGCGGCGATCCGCGTTCAGGATGATCCCCGCTTCGCGGCTCCGCTCACGGAAATCATCCAAAAGCGGCTCTCCGAGTTTTCCGGCACTCTCGCAACGTCAGTTCTTGAGACGCTTGGGTTCATCAGCCGCTACGAGCAAAACCGAGATACGGTGCGCGAAACCCTGCTGGCGCAAGTTACTTCCCCCCGCGAGACGGTCCGCGTGGCGGCGATAAGCGGACTTGGTATGCTCGAGGACGCGCGGTCCGTCGGCGTTCTGGAGACATTTGCCAGCGCCAGTCCCTCGAAGCCCGAAAAGGCTGCTGCGGACAGGGCGCTCGCAAAAATCCGACTGTCGCGCAAAGGCAACGAAGAAATCAAGGCACTTAGGGACGAGGTTGCAGAGCTCAAAAAAACAGGATCCGACCTCAAGAAAGACCTGGAAGGCGTTCGTAAGAAACTGGAATCCAAATGAGCCCTTTTCCTAGCACGGTTTTTAAAACTGCGGGGTTTGACTTCGCCTCCACCGCGTTTGCCAAACCCGCCGAACCAGAGGATAATTGAAAATGCGCAAAACTCTCAGCGTCGCTCTTTCCGCACTTCTCACAGCGATCGGCATTTTTGCGTTACCCCAGAAAGCGGACGCTTTTGCAAAGAAGCCCAAGAACACGGTCCGCTTCTTTGTGGAGGTCGGCTCCATTAGCAAGGATCCGTTTTCCCTGCCGGTGACTTTGACGAATCCCACAAGGCATTCCTTCATGGAGCGCGCGGCGAGCCTGGGCGAGCGGCACATCACGGCCTCGCACGTTTACCCGGTAGATGACGGCACTTGGGCGTGCCTGTTCAAACTCGACGACAGCGGCCGGCTTATTTTGCAGAATATCAGCTCCTCAAATCGCGGACGCGCTCTTGTCGCGTACGTTGGAAGCGAGAAGGCCGCCAGGCAGATTCTTGATTTGCACATCGATCAAACCATCACGGATGGGATGATTCCGATTCCACGCGGGCTCACCTATGGAGAGGCGTTGCAGCTCCAAAAACAATTTCCGCCGCTTAAACCGAGCACCAGCAAGTGAATTTCGCAGGATTGCTAGCAATCATCGCGCCGGTTTTTTTAGTGGTCCTCCTAGGCTCTGTTGCGCGCCGTGTGGGCTGGATGAAACCCGAGGGCGACTCCAGCCTGCTGAAGCTAACTCTGAACATCCTCTTCCCCGCACTCGTTGCTGACTCGATCCTAGGCAACCCGCTTTTGGCGCGCCCGGGCGATCTTTGGCTGCCGCCTTTGCTTGGATTCGCCTTGGTGAACATCGGAATGGCAGTCGTGGCTGTGGTTCTCAAGCCCATCGGCCTGCCTGATCGCACCCACCGCGCCGGGATCGTTACAGCGGGCATCCACAACTATGGGTACCTTGTGATCCCGATTGTGAGCGCGCTTTTCGACAAGGAAACCCTGGGCGTGCTGTTCCTGTTCAACGTTGGAGTGGAACTTGGCATGTGGATCATCGGTGTCTCCGTGCTTTCAGAGCGTTCATCGCGCAACGTTTGGAAACTTGCGTGCAACGCGCCCACCTTGGCGATTTTTATCAGCGTCGCTTTGAATCTGCTGCGGATCCGCGAGTGGACCCCGGAATTCATCCTGAACACCCTCCACGTACTCGGACGAAACGCGGTACCAATGGCGCTGATTCTCACCGGCTTAACCGCCTACGATTGCATCCGCGAAAAGGATACGCAGGGCACCCACTGGGCGGGCTTGCTCACCGCCCTGTCGGCGCGGTTGCTTGCGCTTCCTCTGGTCTTTCTTTCCTTCGCAAAATGGCTGCCAATGACCGTCCCGCTTCAAAAAGTGATCATCGTGCAGGCGGCCATGCCAGCCGCGTTATTCCCCATCGTGCTCTGCAAAGCTCATGCAGCGGACAGCCGGTTCAGCTCGCAAATAGCCATTGGCAGCACGCTTGTCGGACTTGTGAGCATCCCGCTCTGGATACGATTCGGCAGCAGTTGGACAGGGCATCCGTTGGGATAACCTTTAGGAAGTCGCGAAATGCGACTTACCAATTGCCAATCCAACTCTTCGAATTTGATGAAGAATTCGCCACACTCCACAGGTCGAAATTGATGTTCCTGCCCGCCGCCGCATCCTCGCTGCCTCTTTCAATTGAAGTCAGCCGCTTGGTGGAGTACCCGTACGGGCTTTTGGTGGAACCCGAGTCCCAAGGGTCACGGATATAGGCCACACTTGAGCCCGTGAGTCTGAGCTGAACTGACTTGAACTCCATGTAAACCGGCGGCGGATTGTTCACGCCATCGTTGGCGTCCGCCTTGCCGTTCGCATTCGAATCACCGGAAATCATTTTATAAAAGGCGAGGTTCGCGTCGATGTAAGAGGCAGGTCCGCCGTCCCCTCCCGAGGAGAGCATGTCCGTTTCGTCCGAGCGCGGATACACGCCATTGTCAGTCTTGTAAGCCTCCGCGGCGGCTGCCATTGCGAAGACTTCAGTGGAGCAGCGGGAGCGCGCCGCCTTGTTGCTCGCGTAACGTTGGATACCCAAAACCAAACCCATGAGCGAACCCGCCACAGCGATGGAAGTCATCAGTTCGATGAGAGTAAAGCCGTTGTTTGATTTCAAGTACCTCTTCATTTGCTCCTCGTTCTCTTCCGAAAAGTTTCGTTTAGCTGGTGGCGTTGCCCATGTTCTTGAGCAGCTCAACCATCGGCATGAACAAGGCCACAACGATTGTCCCCACGACAACGGCGAGGAACACGATCATCAGCGGTTCGAGCAAGGCCGTCAGCGCATCCACCGTGCTGTCCACTTCGTCGTCGTAGACCTCCGCAATTTTCAAAAGCATGTCCGGCAACTGCCCGGTTTCCTCCCCCACGTCGACCATCGAAATCACCATCGCAGGAAACACCCCGCTTGCTTCCAGAGGAGTCACGATGGACTCCCCTTCCTTCACCGCGTCATGCACTTTCATGACCGCCTCCGCGACGATGGAGTTTCCGGCGGTTTCGCGGGTGATAAGCAGCGCCTGCAAAATCGGAACGCCGCTCGTAACCAATGTTCCAAGCGTCCGCGTGAAACGCGAAATGGAGCTTTTGCGCATCAAATCCCCGAAAAGGGGGAGTTTCAAAACTGTTTTATCGATTAATACCCGCCCCTTCTCAGAGCTATTGAGACTCTTCCACCCCACCACTGCGCCAACCGCGATAAGCACCAGGATGTACCAGTTGGACACCGCGGTCGCGCTCAGGCCCATCACAAACCGAGTCAAATCCGGCAGCGGCTTGTTACCGAGCAAATCCTTAAAGATCTGCTCAAACTTGGGCACGATGAAGGTGAGCAAAAACACCAGGATCAGCATCGCGATCCCGAGCACGATCACCGGGTAAGTCATGGCGGACACCACCTTGTTTTTGAGCTTCTGCGCCTTTTCCTGAAACTCAGCCAAGCGGTTCAGCACCACTTCCAAAACCCCGCCCAATTCACCCGCCTTCACCATGTTCACAAACAGACGCGAGAAAACGCGCGGATGCTGTCCGAGCGACTCAGAGAAGGTGCTTCCCCCTTGGACCGATTCCGAGAGATTCATAATAATGCGGCGCAGCACCTCGTCCTTTTCCTGCTTACCCAAAACCTCCAAGCCCTTGAGCAACGGCAAACCCGCATCGATTAGAGTGGCAAGCTGCCGCGTGAAAATCATCAGCAGTTTGCTATCCACGCTGGTCTTCGCAAACAGCTTCAACCCGCCGCCTTTCTTCTTAGCGCCACCCTTAGCGGCCGGCGCCGCCTCTTTTCCAGAAGCGGCAGACGCTCCCGAGGACTTGCCTGAAGCCGTGACACTCGTTGCGAAAAGGCCATTTTTACGAAGCGCCGCAGAAGCCTCGCCAGGGGACCCAGCATCAATGGAACCCCGCGTCTCCTGACCACGCGAGTCAAGCGCTACGTAATCAAACTTTGCCATAAATCTAGGGGTATCTAGGGTGTTGTTGGCTGGAGATATTCAGGGCCCAGATCAAGGTCATGACCTTTGCCCATCCGCCCTGCCCTTCTCAAGGCATCTCTTATGTATATTTGAGAACTTCCTCAATGGAAGTCTCTCCTTCAAAAATACAACGCAATCCGTCCTCTCTCAAGGTCGCCATCCCGAGTTCGATCGCTTTCTGCTTCAAAACCACTCCCGGCGCCCGTTGATTGATGAGCTCTCTGATCGGTTCTGTCACATCCAGTAGTTCGTAGATCCCCTTCCGGCCGCGGTATCCGGTGTTGTTGCAGGCCGGGCAGCCCGACCCATAGTAGAAGGACTTGTCACCGATCTCATGTGGCGACAACCCAAGCTGCTTCAACACGGCCTCCGTTGGCTCGTAGGGGGTGGAGCATTGCTTGCACACCTTACGG
>JBILUQ010000378.1:0-3358 GCA_044370935.1 Chthoniobacteraceae bacterium | reverse complement strand
CCGGTTGCGAATGCGCGATGTAGTGGTGATGGTCGCGGATCCCAAGGTGCGCATGCACGATGGTGGACGCATCGTTGCAGTACTTCATCGTGGCGATCCGGGTGGAATCGGTGCGGAAGGCGAGGATAAGAATGTCGTTCATCAGCTTCCAGTATTCCGGAATTTCTGAGGGGACGCCGTCTGCAGGCCGGGGCCGGTCGGGCGCGGTCAGGGTGGGTTTCCAGCCGCCTGCTTCCTTCTGCTGTCCGGCTCGCTTGATGCGGCCCTCGATTTCGTGAACCGAGCCGAGGTATTCTTCGAAACGCTGGCGGTCCGCGCTGGAGAGTTTGCGCTGCAGCGAGCGTGCGTCTTCGAGAACGGCATCCACGACGCGCCGGTTGTCGCGGCCGCGCTCGGTGCGGAAGAGTTGATCAAAGGCGAGTGCCGGACGGGTCTCCGTCCAGGTGGGCGATACCGGCGAACTCCACGAGATGTGGGAGCCGTAGAGCAGGGGATGTCCGTCCTGCAAGCCCGGAACCGCGTCTTCACAGCCCAGGACGAGCGAGGGGATCCGCGTGCGGTCGCCGATCTGGCGCGCCATGATTTGGTCGAAGCTGATGCCGGTGTGCACCTCGGTCTTGGCCATGGTTGCTCCGCTAAGCATGTTTCCAGTCTGCATGCAGTGGATGACCCCGTTGTTGGCCTGTTCGTTCCAAAGGCCCCGGATGAACACCATCTTCTCCCGCCACGGGGTCAGCGGCTCGAGGCAAGGACCGAGCTCCATCGCCGCGCCCTCGCCTTTGGCCCACCAGTGTTTCGAGTGGAATCCCATGCCGGTAAAAGTGACAAGCGTGCGCGTGGGTGGCCGGTTTTCGGCGGTGTCCGCAACGGCCCTCAATGGGCGCATGCAGTCAAGCAGAGGCAAGGCGAGGGTGGCGCCGATCCCGCGTAGTGCGTGGCGTCGGCTGATGAGCCATTGGTTGCGTTGGATGTTCATTTTTGGGAGGTGCGTGTGGGCTTTTGGAGTGCAGTCTTGAGCGGTGGTGATGCGCGATCCGGAGCGATCCGGAGCAGTACGGGGCGGGGCGTTGGTCAGGGAGTGTTAGCGGCCGTGGTGGAGCCTGCGGGGCGTATGGATTGGAACTGCTCGCTGCGGACGATGACGAGCAGGGCGTCGGACCAGCGACCTCCGTTGATGAGAGTCTTTCCAACTTCATCAACCAAGGCACGGTCGGAGGGAAGCACTGCGCGGCTGAGTGCATAGCCTGTGAGCTTGCGTGCAAGCGTCCTTAGCATGTCGGAGCGGCGTGTGCCGAGCACGTAGTCGCGGATGCCGGAAAATCCGTCCACCTCGGTGCCATCACGCAGAGTCGAGCGGCACTCGCCCGGTTGAAGCTGGTTGACGGGACGCAAACGGCCGATGGCGTCGAAGGTTTCAAAAGCCAGACCATACGGATCAATCCGGTCGTGGCAACCGGCGCAACTGGGGTCCTCGCGGTGACGTGCGGTCAACTCGCGCACGGTGAGTCCCTCAGGCGGCGTTTCCGGCAGAGGCGGCACACTCGCGGGCGGCTTTGGCAGGCGGTCTCCAAGCAAATGGGCGAGCCATGCACCCCGCTTGATGGGGCTTGTCCGGGCGGCGGCCGATTGTTTCGCGAGCACGGCGCCGAGGCCAAGCACGCCGCCGCGACCGTGCGTGGAGAGTTTCTCGACACGGCGCCATCCATTGCCGGTCACACCCGGGATTCCATAAAAGCTCGCCAGCGCATCGTTGAGAACGGTCGAGTCTGTGGTGAGGAGTTCTTGCACCGGCCGGTCGTTGCGCAGGGAGTCCTCAAAAAAGCGCACCGGTTCTTCGGCGAGCAAATCACGCACGGCCGGGGTGAAGGCCGGAAAATCTTTGAGGCTGCGTCCGTGGTTTGCAACAAAGTCGCGCACGCCCAACCAGCGCGCGCCGAACTCCTCAGCCATTCCGCGAACGCGCTCGTCCCTGAGCATGCGTTGGAGCTGCGCCTCGAGCACTCCGGGTTCGCGAAGTTTGGAGGCGGTGGCCCGAAGCGCATCGTCCGGAATGGAGTCCCAAAGGAGGAAGCTCAGGCGTGTTGCGAGTTCGCCGCCGGAGACGGGCTGCCAGCGTGGCCCGGTGGCTGGTTGCTCGACTCGGTACAAAAACCATGGAGAGGAAAGCACGCGGGCGAGGGCGGCGCGGAGCGCTGGATCGTGCTTGGCGCCATCCAATCGGTCGGAGCGATATCCGGCGAGGATGGATTCGCGTTCGCCCGCAACGAGCGGCCGGCGCCACGCGCGCTCGGCAAAGGCGAGCAGAGCGTCGAGGTGCGCGGGTTCGGAGGCTGCCTGTGCGGCGTTGAGTTCAGCAAGTTCGCGTGTGACGCGTTCGCCCGCGGCTTTGAAATAGAAATCCATGCGCGGGGCTCCGTTTGGATTCGAGTAGAACTTCATGAGTTCCGCGTGCATGAGTGCGTGGGCAACGGCGTCTTCGCGGAGGAAGTGGAGTTCGCTCCACAAGCGGTCCAGCTCGCGGCGGCCATCTTCATCCAGCATCAGGCGGCGGAGCGGTTCATCTTCACGGTGGAACAGGAAGAGGCTGCCCTGCGCGTCGCGCGGGATCACGTCCGCGAACAGGATCGCCGGAGGAAACAAAGCGCGAAACTCGCTGGCAGGACGGGCGCGCTCGGCGGTGGCGCGCGGGTGCGCAAGCTGGGCGACGCGGGGCTCGGGTTCGTCAGCGAGCAGCGGGTCGCCCGAACGCCAAGCTGTGGGGATGGCGCGTTTGGGATCGGGCTTTGCAGGCTCCTTGCGGTCCTTTGAATCGGGTTCCGCAAGCAGCAGCGCCTGGACGGTTGCCGCCTCCGGGCTGGACTCATCGAGGCGCACATCCGCGCGGAGGAAACGCGGCAAGTCGAGGGCCTCCAAAAGAGGCTTTGGGAGTTTTTTGAGATCAATCCGGGCCTCGGTGCCAGCGGACGTCACCAGCGCGGTTGCGGGCACTGCACGCCCCTCCGGATGCCGGCCAAACTTGAGGCCTGAGGCGGTCTCGATGGCCTCGCGCAGTTCAGGGTTTTCGGCCAGAACCAAATCAGGTGTCCGGCCGTCTTCGAGGCGGAGTCGGTCCCAGATTACGAATGTGCCCGCGATTGCGGGGGCAATCTGGCGCGCCACCAGTCGGAAGATAGGTTCACGCGCCGCGCTTTCGGCGCGTTCGCTAGAGACGACGCGGAGGGTATCTTCCCATGCGGGGAATCCGTTGCCGACAGCAATGACACTGTGTTTGCGATAATTGTCACGGAAGAGTTTTTCCTGCACGGTCTTGATCGCCGCGAGAACCGGAGCAGGATCGGTGGCTGTGCGCCAAACTTCA
>JBILUQ010000377.1:0-3365 GCA_044370935.1 Chthoniobacteraceae bacterium | reverse complement strand
ATTATGGAGGCTGGGTGAGTCACCCTGCTCAGCCGAATTACTGGTGCCCACCCCGGTATCCGAATGGGAATTGTCCAGATCATTACTACCCGGGTTATCCTTCAGCTCGGCGCTACCCAGTCTGGGGTGGAGTGGACCGTTGGCATGAATCTTACCGGGGTCGCCCGTAAGCCGTAAGCGCTCGGTCGATGGGGACGGACATGGAGCCTCTTTGAGCGCCGGCAGGCTAAGGAAATGTGAAGTTTCGGGCGCAGTCTCCGAGAATTCGCATAAAATGAAGTTGTGGTTCTACGCTCTCAGGATCTCCACACCCTGCAGACGAAGTTCTCCCACTTTCCAGTGGTGGCGATGTTTGGGGCACAGTAGATGGGTAAAACCACGCTGTCCAAGCTGCTGGCTGAAGATAGGGAAGGGCTAACCCGCTGAACAATTGGAGCTGGCTGATGATCGTGATGAGACGTGTGCTATCGGTTGCGAAGGCGTGCTACCACTTTCTTTTTTCTACGGGCTTCCGCTTGAGAATCTCATCTTCCGCCTCCCTTCACTTGCCAGAAAGCTGGAATGCTGGAAAGTTGGATGCATGAAAACGACGCTGGATTTGCCAGAAGACCTCGTGCGTGAGATGAAACTGCGTGCCGTTCACGAAGGCCGTAAGCTCAGGGAAGTGGCCACCGAGATTTTTCGGCGCGGCCTTGCCCAACCGAGTCAGCAAACTGCGGCTGCAACCCAGCCAGGTGTCATTCAAAACCGAGTCAAACTGCCGTTGATCCAAATGATAGGAATTCGCTTTTGCCCCGTTTCCGCAGCTCGCGCGCGCGGTATCGTCGCGGGGCGCGCTAAACGGACCACAGGCTGACAACACGCATGAGAACCTTACGCGGCCCGATACGATCGCCGAGCCAGCCGCCTGGGATTTCGAAGAGCGCATACGCCCAGCCGAACGCCGTGAAGGCATAACCCATCTGGATTTTTGTCATCCCCAGCTCCGCCTGCATCGCCGGAGCCGCCTGCGAGATACAAACGCGGTCCACGTAGGTGATGACCGCCAGCGAAATAGCGAACCACAAGATCACCTGGCGCGCGCGGGAAGGAGTGGGTTGGTTCATTATACTTCAGGTAAGAGTTTCGTTACTTCGAATCGGCTGCCTTCTTCGCAGAGGAATCGGCATGGTCGGCCTTCTGCTGAATTTCGCGGTCGAGTTCAGCGGATCTAATGTGAAGCTCGGCAAGGCGACGCAGCTCCTCCTCCGTCGGCGCAACCATCACGGGAACAGTCGGACCGCAGTCCACCCGGCAATCCTTTTCGGTAACGTCATGGGCGTCTGCGAATTTCGCTAGGCCTGGTACCGCTTCCGGAGCACGGGCTACGACACCTTGCAGCGTCAGATTCTCGATATCATCCCCGGCGATGAAGGCACGGGCGTCCGGCTTCTCCACGGTGAACCGCACGTTCTCGAGGTGCACGCCTTTGACGTGACGGAGATAGAGCGCCGAGGCGGGCAATTCCCCATCAAAGGGTGTGGCCCACTTGATGTAGTTGGTGGATTCCAGCAGCTCACCCACATCGAGCCGCGAGGCTTGCTCCGCCGTGCCGCCGCCGGGGAACGTCAGGTCGATATTCGAGAAGGACACGTCCTCAATGCAAGTCCCCGGGCGCGAAACGATCGCCGAGCATAGGCGCTTAAAGGGGCTGTCTTTTGGCAGGCCATTTAAGTTGGAACCCACACCTGCGAACCCCTTGATATCCGTGAACCGTACGTTCCGGATCCGTCCCACGGGAGGGCGTGGCGACTTGCCGTGCGCACTGAACAGAAACCGGGAAGCCAGCACCATGAAGGGCTGGCAAACCTGTTTCATCTCGATGCCCGAAAAGGAAAGTTCCTCGAAAAGCGCCCCTTCGCACGACTCGATCTTGATGCCGCCCTGGCAATTCGTGAAGACGCAGTCGCGCATCGTCAACCGCCGGATCGCCCCGATAGATTCCGCACCCACACGGATGGCGTGCCATTTTGAAGTGATACGACAACCGCTGATCTCAAAATCTTCGTTTGGCCAATCGGGATGGAAGGTCTTCGGGCCGATGCCATCGTCGCCAGTGTCGAGATCGCAGTCCTTGATGCGGACACGGCGGCAGCCGTCAAAATCCAGACCGTCGCCATTAGGCGAAGTGCTGCTGCGGATCGTGACGTGGTCTATGAGGATGTCCTCGCTGCGCACGAAAAAGGTCGTGAACGATGCGGGATCCAGCAGAGTCACATCGCGAACAGTCACCTTCCGGCAACCCACGAGACGCACGAGCATCGGCCGGCGAGGGTCTTTGGTGTTTGGGAAAATCTTTCGCTCGGTGCCGCCCTGGCCGTCGATCGTTCCAGGCCCCTCGATGCCGATCTGTTCGGCATCCTCTGCGTAGATCAGGCACTGCTTCCACTGGTTGGCGGCAAATGCCCAAAAACCGCCCCAGTGCAGTGGAGCGGTCTCTTCGGTGTAATCGGCGATCCTGGGACTTCCGCGCAGGATGGCATCCTTCTCGACTCTTAAGGTGACCTTGCTCTTCAAACGCAGGGGGCCGGACACGAAGACACCACTGGGCACGAGGACCGTACCTCCGCCGGCGGCATGGCACGCGTCGATGGCTTTTTGAATCGAGGAGGTGTTAATGGTCTCACCATCGTTCTTCGCGCCAAAGGCCGTGATGTCGAAGTCCCGCGATTCAGCCGCAGCAATCGCGGCCAGCGGTGCGAGTAGCAGGGCGGCGAGGAGTGGGAGGGGGGATTTCATGAAAGCGCGAGTTACGGTTTGAACTCTATCCAGTTCAGACCGAGTTCGGTGCTCTTGTCGGCGCAGCGAGCGACGACACAGACGTCGGTGAGGCCGTTGGCGTTCTTGAGTGTCGCCGGGATGGAAGGAAACTCGCCTGAGTCAGCTTGACCGGAAGGCTTCACTTCGACGCTTGCCAACAAGGGGCCGGTGGGTGAACCGCTGCGGAGTTCGAGAGTGCCGCCCTTGGTGTCAAAGCAACCGGCGCGGACGGTGATGTGCGAGATACCAGTGAGGTTCAGGTCGCGCCAGAGGATGTGGACCCCGTCTTTGAAGTGGCCGACGATAGCCTTCTCTCCATAGGCGTGCTCGACGTAGGCCATGCCGTGGTTCTCGTCATAGAGCGCAGCTTTTTTGCGGCGGGAATGCAGCACCGCAGTGCCTTCACCACGGAGTCGCGGCATGGTTCCGCCTTTGCCGTCATCGGTATACGCAGCGGTGAGAAAATGATAGGAATTCGCTTTTGCCCCGTTTCCGCAGCTCGCGCGCGCGGTATCGTCGCGGGGCGCGCTAAAGGGAGAATTGCTTTTGAGGGTTCGGAACATGGG
>JBILUQ010000106.1:0-12209 GCA_044370935.1 Chthoniobacteraceae bacterium | reverse complement strand
GTTGGTTGAAGTCCAGCGGAACGAAGACGGCCCCCGCTTTTGAAACTTGAAGCGAGGAGGCGTACTTGGGGTTGCCTAGAAAGGTCACCTCATCGGGACCCGCATCCTCAACGGAGGCGACACCGCTGATTCGGATTTGCTCAGGGCAAAAAGACAACTGGCCGCCCACAAGGGCGGCCAGTTCACGTAAATCTATTGAAGAATCACCTGCCATTCGGAAGGACTACTTCTTTTCCTTGTCTTTGTCCTTATCCTTCTTTGCAGCTTTGTTGAGTTCAGTGACCACATCGTTGGTGAGGTCGAATGAATCCCTGGAGAAGATCAAAACGTTTACAGCGTTGAGGCTCTGGCCGGATTTATCGAGCACCAAGTCGTAGTTTCCTGCTTTCACCTTGTCGGAGATGACCTTGTTGATTTCTTCCACCAATCCGTTGCGGGAGCGAACCGACTGCTCGGAAAGCTGACGCTCGCGGGTCTGCTGGAACTCTTGGATCTCGCGCTGCATTGCACCCAATTCCTGGAGTTTTTCGTTCAGTGCCTTGGACTTTTCAGCCTTGGCCTTCTCGGCGAGCTCTGGCTTGTTGGCTTCGTCGTTAAGCTTGCGGGCTTCTTCCTGCGCCTTGTTGAAGGTGTCTAGACGATCATCAAGCTCTTTCTTGGCTTGGGTGCGCGCCTCGTTGATTTTGCCTTCGGCTTCCTTCGTCTTGAAGTACTGGTCGAACACGGTCTTCATGTCGATCGTGCCGACTTTCATTTCTGCCTGAGCCGATACGGGGCTGAAATAGCCGCCAAGGCCGATTACGAGGGCTAGAGCGAATTTATTAATTTTCATCTGATAAGAATACTTTGGTCTGAGGGTTATTTTTTTGGGCTTAGGACTGGCCTGAAGCGCCCTATTCAGGAAAGCAAAGCGTGAGCCAAGTGCCACTAAAATTGATAGCCCATGTTGAAATTAAAGCGCCCACTCTTGGAACCACCGATATCCGTCTTGGTCGGAATCGCGTAATCCACCCGCACAGGGCCGATTGGCAATTCCAAGCGGAGCCCCAGACCCACGTCGGAATTGTAGCCTGAGGTCCCGAAATCAAAAGCCTCCTCGTTCACAAAACCCGCATCGTAAAACATCGCTGCCCGCACCTTATCGATCACCGGCGCGGTGTATTCGATGGTAAAGCGGCCGAGAGAACGACCGCCAATTGGTTCGCCAACCGAAGGGACGCCGCCACGTGTGTTGGTTTCACCCGCCTTGGTCCGAACGCGTCCATTCCCGCCAACAAAACGATATCTGAATCCCCTGAGGTTATTCACACCGCCCAGAAACAATCGGTCATAGAGGGGCACGCCCAAGTCAGCCCCGTTGCCGCCTTTCGTTCCGGAGCCCCAGGTATCCACAACGCCAGCTTCCGCGTTCAGTGTCAAAATGGTGTCCCACGCTAGATGGAAGTACTTCGCCGCTTCCAGCGACGCACCGCCAATCTGAATGTCCCCACCGAGCGGTCCGCCCGCCAAGAAGGAGGAAAACTCGACCCTTTGCCCCTTGCGGGACAGGAAAAGAGAATCACGGGAATCATAGGTGAACCCTGCAGTCAACTGGCTCTTCATCAGACCGCCGGCATCCATGAGGTCTACCGCATCCTGCGGCGCATTCGGGTCGACATTGCCCAGGCTTACCCGCTCCACCCGGTATCCAAACCGCATGAACGAAAAATTGGTGAGCGGCTTACGCATCCCCAAATCGAAACCCGCCCGCGACTCGGAGTAGTAGTTCGAGAGATAGGAGGCGTTCCGGTAGAAGGCGTCACCGCTGAGCGAGAGCTTTTTGTCCAAGAAATACGGCTCCGTCAGCGAAAAAACCACGTCCTTACGAAGCGCGCCGTACTGGATCCGGCTGCGGAACTTCTGACCGCCACCCGTGAAGTTCGGCCAGTTTGTGATGTCGAAATTCGACTGCGACAACTCCACAAACCCCAAGATGCTGTCGATGGAGGAAAAGCCCGCACCGAAGTTGAGCTGACCGGTGCGCTTCTCCTCAAGCACCACGTTCAGATCCCTTTCAGATGCGATTCCCGTCTCCGAAGGATACAAGTCAACCTTACTGAAGTAGTTCAGGTTGTTGAGAATCTGCTTACTCGCATCCATGCGAACCGTGTTGAACAAATCCCCCGGCGCCAGCGCCAACTCGCGGCGGACCACCTTGTCTTTGGTGCGAACATTCCCTGTGATGTTCACGCGCCCAACATAGGACTGGGCGCCCTCCTCAACCAGAAAGTTTAAATCTGTGACATGGTCCCCGCCGGCGGATGTTCGCGCTCCTGCTTGAAAATCCACATACCCGCGGGCCCCGTAGAGGTCCTGCAATGCCTTGATATCCGCCTGAACCGCCGCCGGAGAGTACACCGCGCCTGAACGCAGTTTTGTCACCTTGGTCAGTTCACCTTCGCCGAAAAGCTGCGCGCCGCGGAAAGCGATCTTCCCGACCTTGTAGGGCGATCCTTCGGTGATTTGAAACACCACCTCAACCTTGCTGCCATTCGAAGTCACAGTCGGCTTGGCGATCTTCACATCGGAAAAGCCCTTCCCTTGGTAGTATTCCCGGATCGCCACAACATCATCCCCAAGCTGATCATCAGCCACCCGCCCCGTCTTCATCACGGCGCTCCAAACCGGAATGTATTTCTTGGTCTTGATGACCTTTTGCAGCTCGGAGGACTTGATCTGGGTGTTCCCCTCGAACCGCACAACCTTGATGGCCGACTTCTGGCCTTCGTTCACCTCGAACGTCACTCGGGCGGTACCCAACTGATCATTGGTGACCAGCTTGTAGGTGACGCCAACGTCGGTGAATCCCTTGCTGCGATAGTACTCCAGAATCTTCTGTCGGTCGGCCTCCAGCGAAGCCTCGCCCGCCACATCACCCACCTTGGTCTGAACCTTGTCCAGCAAACGACTGGCCTTGAATTCCTTCGAACCAACCACCTCCAGCGAACTCACCACAGCCTTGGCCTGCAGCACAACGATCACCTTCACCCCCTTATCAACCGCCTCGCCATAAATCCGCACGTTCACGATATTGCCCGTCGCATACAAATTCCGGATGTCCTCCTCGACCACCTGCTCGGAAAAGGGTTGTCCCACTCGGGTCCGCATATGGGCCATGAGACGGTCCTTGGAGACGGACATCGGCCCCGCGTACTGGACCTCGATCGCAACAACGTTCGGGGCTTTTCCCTGAGCATCCGCCTTAGGCGGCACCTGAGCGTTTGACGTAGGCGGATTCAGAAGCCCCGAAGAAAAAACAGCAGCGCAGAGCATCAGGGCGGTAGAACAAGTTTTCATAATCAAGGGTGGAAAACCGCCCTCGGGCAGCGGCAGCCCTCTATGCAAGGGATTGGACCTAGGGCAGTCAAGTTGCCATTTGCCGCCATACACCGCCCGCAATCGCCCGCTCCGTCACCGAATAAAGCGATTGAGCGGCCTCCTGAGCCACCCGCGGAGACCCTGTCAGGCCACCCTGTCCACGAACTCGTAGTGGGTCGTGCGCTGGCGGGCCTCGTAGCCCGCCTCACGGATGAGGCGTTCGATTTCCTCCACCTGCAATCGGTAACTGGTACCCGCCTTCGAGACTACGTTTTCCTCCATCATCACCGACCCGAAGTCATTGGCACCGAAGCGCAAAGCCAGCTGTCCAATCTTCGGCCCTTGGGTCACCCAGCTGCTCTGCAGGTTTTCAATGTTGTCCAGGAAAATACGCGACAACGCCTGCATCCGAAGGTACTCCGCCGACCCGACAGCCTCGGCCTTGAGAACCGTGTTCTCGGGCTGAAACGTCCAGCAAATGAACGCCGTAAAACCGCCCGTTCTGTCCTGAAGGTCACGCAATCTTTGCAAATGCTCCAGGCGGTCGTCGAGGGTCTCCACGTGCCCAAACATCATCGTCGCACTGGAACGCAGCCCCAGCCCGTGCGCCGCCTCCATCACCCCAAGCCACTCGTCGCTGTTCGCCTTCAGAGGCGCGATCCGGTTCCTTACGCGATCCACCAGGATCTCCCCTCCTCCCCCGGGCACCGACCCCAACCCCGCCTGCTTGAACTCCCTGAGCACTTCGACTACCGGCATTCCGAATACCTTCGAAAAATGATGGAACTCTGGGGGAGAAAAACCGTGGATATTGATCTTTGGGAACCGCTCCCGGATGAAGGAAAGCATTTCAATGTAATGATCCATGCCCAGCTTGGGATGGTGCCCTCCCTGCAGCAGCACCTGAACCCCGCCGATGGCGCTCAACTCGGCAAGTTTTTCCCCCAACTGCTCCAAGCTAAGCACATAATGATCGGCATCTTTCTCCGTGCGGTAAAAAGCGCAGAACTTGCAATACACGTTGCAAACGTTGGTGTAGTTCACATTCCGGTCCACAATGTACGTGACCACGCGTTCACCGCGACCGCCGTAAGCTGCCCGCTTAGCCAAATTGCGGCGATGATCCGCGAGCGCCCCCAATTCATTGAGCGGCAAAGCATAAAGCTCGCGGGCTTCCACCTGTGAGATCCGCGCGCCGCCGAGCACCCTATCAATCAGCTCCTCTGTCGCCTCGGAAGAAGTCAGCGCGGCATTGTTCATCCAGCCAGTCTTAGCCCGAAAACCGTCAGGCGTCCACTGCTGGGCAAGTTCTACCGTCAAGGATCACCTCACCGATTGACCCCCGCACAGACTAGTCCCATATTGTAACTGTCAGCGGGCTTTTCTTTTGAGCTGCGCTCCCACTTTTTCTCTATGTCCCACTCCCGCACACGAAACTTCTGCATCATCGCGCACATCGATCACGGGAAAACCACCCTTTCCGACCGACTTCTCGAGTTCACAGGCACCATCCAAAAGCGCGAATCCCAGGAGCAGCTTCTGGACGCGATGGACTTGGAGAGGGAACGCGGCATCACCATCAAGTCGCACCCAGTCGCGATGACCTACAAGGCCAAGGACGGAGAGGAATACAAACTGAACCTGATGGACACCCCGGGCCACGTGGACTTCGCCTACGAGGTGTCTCGGTCGCTAGCCGCTTGCGAGGGCGCAATCCTGGTGGTTGATGCAGCCCAAGGAGTTGAGGCGCAGACTGTTGCAAATGTAAACCTAGCCCTAAAGCAGGGGCTTACGATCGTCCCGGTCATCAATAAGATCGACCTTCCAAACTCTGACCTGCCGACCGTGCGCCGCCAGTTGGAGGAGATCATCGCCATCCCGGCCGAAGAGGCCGTTCTTGCCAGCGCCAAGGCCGGAATCGGCATCGAAGACATCCTTGAGGCCGTGGTCACGCGGATCCCGGCTCCCTCGGGGACGAACAACTCTAAGATGAGGGCCTTGGTTTTCGATTCGGCCTTTGACACCTACCGCGGCGTGGTCGTCCACGTGCGCGTGGTCGATGGAATCGTCAAGGCGGGAGACACCATCAAGCTGATGGCCACAAACCGCCCCTACGAGGTAAAGGAAGTCGGCATCTTCCGCCCGACTCAGCCCAAGTTCGTCGCCAAACCGGCGCTCGAGGCGGGCGACGTTGGCTACGTGATCGCCAACATCAAAACCAGCACCGAGGTGAAAGTCGGCGACACACTCACGAATGCCAAATTTCCAGCTGAGGCGCCTCTGCCGGGCTTCCAGGAGGTGCAGCCGATGGTGTTCAGCGGAATTTATCCGATCAACACGGCGGATTTCGAGCATCTAAAAATGGCCATGGGCAAGTTGCAGCTCAACGATGCGGCGTTCGTTTATCAGGCGGAAAGTTCCGTTGCTCTAGGATTCGGATTCCGCTGCGGCTTCCTCGGGTTGCTCCACATGGAAATCATTCAGGAGCGCCTGCGCCGAGAGTTCAACATGGACATCATCGCGACGTACCCGTCGGTGATCTATCAGGTGTTCAAAACCAACGGGGAAATGTTGCTAGTCGACAATCCGGAGCACCTGCCTGATCCAAGCGTGATTGCTGAAATCCGCGAACCGATGGTGACCTGTTTCCTGATGATTCCCAATGAGAGCATTTCTGCGCTGATGCAGCTGATCCTCGAAAAACGCGGGGAACTCAAACACACCGAGTCGCTGGACACGCGCCGCGTGATGCTCACCATCCTGATTCCGCTCAACGAAATCCTCGTGGACTTCGTGGACAAGATCAAATCGATCACCCGCGGTTATGGGTCGATGGACTACGAGCATGCCGAGCCACGCGCGGCGAAGCTGGTGAAACTCGATATTCTGGTGAACAACGAGCCTGTCGACGCATTCTCAAGCATTGTGCACCGCGACAAGGCCGAGGTCCGCGGCCGCACCCTGGCCGCTAAGCTCAAGGAAGTAATCCCCTCGCAGCTTTTCACCGTGCCGATCCAGGCAGCGATCGGCGGAAAAATCGTCGCCCGCGAAAGCGTCTCTGCGCAGCGCAAAAACGTGACCGCAAAATGTTACGGCGGCGATATCACTCGTAAACGCAAGTTGCTTGAGAAACAGAAAGAGGGCAAAAAGCGGATGAAAGCCATCGGGCGTGTCAACATTCCGCAGGAGGCGTTTATCGAAGTGCTGAAAACCAACTAACCAAAATGGGATCCCAAAAACCTCCAACGCCGGCGCCGATCGAGGCTGAAAAAGTTCCGCAACTCGCCTTGGAGGTGATCCAGCGCGCGAAGTTCCCGATGCTAGCCACCGTGGACGGAGACCAGCCTCACCTGAGGCCCGTTTCCCCGGTCCGCACGGAGGGTTTTACGGTTTTCGTTGCTAATCTGCGCGCCTACGGCAAAACCAACCAGATCGCGGTGAACCCGAAGGTGGAGCTCTGCTATCTGGACGAGGCCCACGATCAGGTGAGGATCACCGGTTCAGCGGAAATTCTTGCCGACCCAGACCTGCTGGAAATCATCTGGCGTGACAATCCCCTGCTTCGGAGGTACCTCGGACAGTCCGACAACCCGTCCCTGATCATCTACCGGATCCGCCCCACGCGGATCCGATTCATGCGTGAGTGGGCGCTGGAGTACCACGACATTCCAATTCCGAAATAGCTTCTCCCCCTTCCAATGCGACGTCTCCCGCCATTGCTGCGACGCGCCTGGTATTCGCTCAACCAGGCGTTCCGGCAACGGATCGCGCCGCTGGGAATCACTCCGGACCAGTACTCGATATTGAGATGGCTGAGCGAGAGTCCGCCCGAAGGGCTGACCCAGAAGGAGATTACCGAGCGCATGACCAGCGACCCGGCGACCATTACATCGACACTACGCCGCATGGAAACAAGCGCGCTGCTGAGCCGCACCCGCCACGAGAGTGACGGCCGGGCCAAACGGGTCCAACTTCTTCCAAAGGGAACCAGCCTGTTCGCCCAAGCGCAATCAATCGCCCAAAAGCTTCAGAACGATGTTCTTGGGGAACTTACGAAGGACGAGGGAGAACGCTTTCTCGAACTGCTCGAGAAAATCGCGGCAGCATGCGCCTCGGAGATTTACTCGCCGAACACCTCCGCCGCAGCCGGCAATCTGCGCCGACCTCAAGCGCGGCCAACCGTTTAAACATTTGCCGCCGGAGCGGCTAACTTTCTTTGCTCCGCCAAATTTGATTACTGACAAATGGCGGGAACAGAGAAATGGAAGAGTGTGCTAGAATTCACGGACACCCTCATCCCCTCGGGGTTCACCCAAACCTCCGCCTCGCAGGCTCGAATCGACCTTCGATTCAAGCGTACAGGTCTCGTCGGAATCATCAGCCCCGATGCCGCTTCACGCGACCAACTGATTAGCGCCATCTGCGGAGAAATCACGCCGCACGAAGGGCGCATCGAATGGAACGGCGAGACTGTCGGCAGCGTATTTTCGAAATCCCCGCGGTTGTGCGCAAGGGTCAGTCTTGCCGCCGCCGACAGCCCTGCAACCGTTGGGGAGCTCATCGCATCAAGGCTCGACGAACTCTCGCAAGCCACACAGCAGCACCCCGCGACAACTGTTGAATCGCTCCTGAAAGAGTGTGACCTCCAAGCCAGCAAAAACCAGCCATCGGAATCACTGCCGCTCCAGCAAAAAGCACGCGTCGCCATTGCGCTGGCTCTGGCCTCTTCACCCGCAATCCTGCTGTGCAGCGGCATTGAGGGACATCCAGAACTCCGTGATGACGCTGAACTCGCGGCGATGCTTGCTTTGCTTGCGCTTAAAGGGCGACTCGTTTTCACCACTGGAATCGCGACAAAGACGCTACACTTATTTGAGTCGATCGTCGTCATGAGGGACGGCTTTCTGGCATTTCACTCCGCACCACAACATCTACTGCATTACTTCGGCATTCCGGATCTTTCTGAACTCGATGCGCGTCTTTCCAAAGACGATGCCGTCAGCTGGCACCATTCGTGGTCAAAACATCGTGCGCACTTTTACAAATCACTTCACGCAGACGAAACGTCGCTCCCCAAGGCATCGAATAATTCAATTCCGCAACAGCTCGAGCATGAGCACGCGCTGAAAAACGCGCTTCCAGAAAGCGACGGCGAACGCGCTCGATTTTTGCTCGTCACCTTCAACTCACTCCGCCGCGAAATGGCAAAACTCATCGTGGGCCAGGAGGAAGTTATCGAGCAGTTGCTCATCGCCATTCTAGCCGGCGGCCACTGCCTTTTGGAGGGCGTTCCGGGGCTTGCAAAAACGGCGATTGTTCGCTCGCTCTCGCGCGCCATGCAGCTTTCGTTCCGCCGCATCCAATTCACACCGGACTTGATGCCTGCCGACATCACGGGTACCGACATCATTCAGGAGGATCCGATTTCAGGCACACGCAAATTCGTGTTTCAAAAAGGCCCCATCTTCACCCAGATGCTACTCGCGGATGAAATCAACCGTACCCCAGCCAAAACCCAGGCCGCTCTCCTGGAGTCGATGCAGGAGCACTCCGTCACTGCTAGCGGACACACGCTGCACCTCGATCAACCGTTCTTTGTGCTCGCAACGCAGAACCCAATCGAGCAGGAGGGTACCTACCCACTTCCCGAGGCGCAGAAGGACCGCTTTCTCTTCCATATCCATGTCGGATATCCGGACCGTAATCAGGAGAGGCTGGTCATCGAACGCACCACCGGAGAATATCAAGCAGACATCCAGCCGGTCATCAACGGCATGCATATTTTGGAATGCCAGAAAACTGCACGCAAAGTCCCGGTGCCGGACCATGTGATGAACTTCGTATTGGATTTGGTGCGCAACACCCGGCCCGACTCGGATCAGGCGCCAGAATTCACCAAAGAGCTCATCAGCTGGGGCGCGGGACCCCGTGCATGCCAATGCCTCGTGCTGGCCGGAAAAGTGAGAGCCCTTTTGAAGGGCCGTTTCCATGTTTCCCTCGAAGACATCGAGGTGCTTGCCAAGCCCGTGCTGAGACACCGCATCGTGCCGACATTCAACGCGGAGTCGGAGGGCATCACACCGGACGCAATCATCGAAAAGCTTCTTGCTGCCACACCGCGGACTCACTCTCAGCCGCCGTTGTAGACACCTACACGGCTCCAAGTCCCCAAACCACGTCCACCCCGTGAGCGTCTCCGAAAGCACAGCCTCGGTCTCCAAGGCATTGTCGTCCGCGAGCCAAAGGACTCTTTCAAAACTCCAACTGCTTGCACGCAGGGTTGTGGAGGGGATCGGGATCGGCCTGCATCAATCGCATCAAAAAGGGGCTAGCCTCACGTTTAAACAGCATCGGGCCTACGTTCCCGGTGACGAGCTTCGGAGGCTCGACTGGCGAGCCTTTGCTCGTTCCGACCGCCACTACATCCGCGAATACGAGCAGGAGACCAATTTGCGCGCGACCCTGCTCGTGGACTTGAGCGGCTCCATGGGCTACCAGGGTGCCTCCTCCGGGTGTTCAAAGGGCGAATACGCAAAACTGCTTGCGACATCGATTGCAACACTGCTCGTCCAGCAGCAGGACGCGGTCGGGCTTGTCACATTCGACTCCAAGATCCATTCCGTTGTCCAAGCACAGTCCATCCCGCGCCACCTCCAACTATTGGCGCAAACGCTCGAGAACTCGAACTACGGTGGGGACACCGGCATCGCAGAGATCATACGCCTCGCTGCGCCACGCTTCCCCCCCAGGGGGCTCATCCTGCTGATCTCGGACTGCCTCGATGATGTTCCATCGCTCATAAAGTCTCTCGCTTTGCTACGACACAACCACCATGAAGTTGTCGTATTCCAAATCTTCGACCCGGACGAACTCACCTTTCCTTTCACGGGCTGGACGCAGTTTGAATCCCTTGAGCCCGGCGATCCAGTACGCCTTGCTGACGCAACTGCGTTAAAACGAACATACCTCGAAAACCTAGCGGCCTTCCGCGAGGAACTCACCATGGGCTGCCGCCAATACGGCATAGATCTCACGCCGATAGCGACAAACGAAACCTGCGCTGAAGCGCTAAGCCGTTGCCTGTCGCAACGCAATCGCCGCAAATGACATTCCTGAACGGAGTCCTCTTGGGCGGGGCAGTCGCGGGCACCATCCCCCTTGCGATTCACCTACTGAACCGCAATCGGCCACGCACTATCCGATGGGGCGCGATGCAACTGCTCGCGTCCCAACCAAAAAATCTGCGCCGTCACATTGAATTAGAGCAGATCTTCCTGCTGCTCCTACGCATCTCAATACCAATCCTGCTCGCGCTGTGCATGGCCCGTCCGATTGCATCAAGCCTGAAAGCGGGCGGGCGCTCCACAACAGCATCGATCGTGATTATCCTGGATGACAGCGCATCCATGAGCGCATCGACTGGCGAAACTTCGAGCTTCGAGAAAGCAAAGGCGAATGCGATCCAGTTCATCGAATCGCTGGGACGCGGATCGGAGGTCGCAGTGATTTCCACAACCGACGCCAAACAGCCCCTCATTCCGACAACAGCCGACACTCAAGGTGCCGCACAAAAAGCGAGAAGCCTAAGCCAATCGCACGGCGCAGCTGATGTTCCCGCTTCAATCGAAATGGCGGCCAGATACATGTCTTTAATGCACAACCCAGCGCAACGGGTCGTGGCATTCAGCGACTTTCAATCTGCAAGCTGGAATGCGCGAGATGCTGTTAGGTTGCAAGAAGCTGTTCAACGTTTATCCGCTCTCAAGAACCACCCGGCCGTCACGCTCTTTGACACCGGCCCGTTTCAAACCGAGAACATTGCGATTGAATCCATTGACTTCACACGACTCCCGGTGGCCTCTAACCAAAAAGTCCGATTCGAGGCGACGCTTAGAAACTTTGGTCTTCAAACAAAGAAAACCCTACATGTCCATTGGAAGGTTGACGGGCTGCCCGCTGGAAACACGCCTGCGACACTGGCTCCGGGACAGTCGATGCAGGTCAGTCTTGATCGGTCTTTTGAGACAGTCGGCGCGCACACGATTGAAGCACACATTGACGGCGATGCCTTTCCTTCCGACAACGCCTTCTACGCGACCTTGAACGTGCAGCGTTCCATCAGCGTATTGATCGTAACCGGGAGGATCAGCAACGAACCATTTCAGGGCGAAACTGATTTTCTCGAACTCGCCCTGCATCCAGGGATGCGCACCCAACAAGAGGGCGGCATATTTTCCCTCAAAACAATCCAGCCCGAGGAACTGACCCCAAAACAACTTTCCGAGGCACGAGTCGTGGTTCTCGCGAACACGCCCAAGCTCCGAGAACCCCAGATTAGATCGCTCGAAAGCTTTGTAAGCGACGGTGGTGGGCTTGTGTTTTTCCCAGGCGCACGGACCGATCTCGCTTGGTCCAACGAACAGCTATACAACGAGCGCACTGGCTTGCTTCCGGCGAGATTGGGAGCTGCAGCGAGCAGTTCGTCGATTGGTTCGCCGGGCATGGAGATCGCTGCCGGGCCGTACATGCATCCCAGCTTGAATGTATTCAATTCGGAACAGAACAATCTCTCAGGAATCCAGATCCAAACTTGGTACAAACTCACTCCAAAACAGATATCGAGAGCTCAGAGCACGCTCCCTTCATCACTCGCTTCCTCACCCGCGCAGTCGGGCGAGGCACCCTTCATTTTTCTTTCACTGGAGAATGGAGACCCGCTGTTTCTCGAACACAAATACGGATCGGGCTTAGTGATCCAGAGTGCGATTCCATGCAGCGCTGACTGGAGCAACTTTCCAACCCGACCCGCGTTTGTCCCAGCGATGCAGCGGCTCATTGGACACCTTTCCACG
>JBILUQ010000375.1:0-3380 GCA_044370935.1 Chthoniobacteraceae bacterium | reverse complement strand
CGCAGAGAAGCCAAGCTTCGCGGCACCTGTGAGGCTGATCTTCGACACGGACATGGGCAACGACGTGGATGATCTGATGGCGCTTTGCATGATCCACACGCTGCAGAAGCGAGGCGCATGCGAGTTGCTCGCGGTAACCATTACCAAGGATCATCCACAGGCTGCTGCTTTTGTGGATGCAGTGAATACGCTTTACGGCTATCCCGACATACCCATCGGCGTGGTGCGGAGCGGCGCCGCCAGGGAAGCGGGCAAGTTCAACCTGCTTGCCGACGCAAAAAATCCGGACGGATCGCTGCGTTATCCGCATGACTTGCAGGGCGGCGCGGATGCCCCGGAGGCGGTCGGGTTGATCAAAGACATTCTCAAGAAGGAGCCCGATGGCGGAGTGGTTGTTGTGCAGGTCGGTTTTTTCACCAATCTCGCCCGTTTGCTCGATGACCCAGAAGCCAAGGCACTGGTGGGGAGAAAAGTAAAAATGCTCAGCATCATGGCTGGAGCGTTTCAGACCGTGAACGCCGATACGCGTCACCTCGAATACAATGTCAAGCTGGACGTCCCAGCGGCGCAGAAGCTAGCCGTGGAGTGGCCCACTCCGATGGTCTGGAGCGGCTATGAAATCGGCGTGGCGGCGGCTTTCCCGCACACGGTCATCGAGCATGATTTGGATTACGCGGCGCATCATCCGTTGAAGGAAGCCTACTACCTGTACAGCCCGCCGCCCCATGACCGCCCCACGTGGGATCCGACGTCGGTCCTATACGCTGTGCTGCCCGAGCGCGGCTATTTTGACCTGTCACCCCCGGGGATCGTGACCGTCGAAACCGACGGAGCCACGCGTTTTCGCCCGACAAAGGATCCGGCGGGACGGCATCGTTTTCTCATCATGAAACCCGAGCAGGCTGCGGGAGTCCGCGAGGCGGTGGTGCAGCTCAGTATTGAGCCATGGCAGGGAAAACGGTGATGGAAAAAACGCTCCCAAAGGTGGTGGTAGTTGGGTCGTTGAATATCGATTACACCCTGCGGGTGCCGAGGATTCCGGCGCCAGGCGAAACATGGACGGCGCGCAGCATGTTCTCTTGTCTTGGCGGCAAGGGTGCTAATCAGGCGATCGCTGCAGCGCGTGCGGGAGCAAAGGCTGCAATGATTGGATGCGTTGGCGAGGATGAATCCGACACGCGTTACATCGAAGCTCTTAAGAGGGAGGGCATCGATACACGCGGTATTCAGCGTTCTTCAACACCTACGGGTGTTGCGTTTATCGTGGTTGATGATGCGGGGGAAAATTCCATTATTGTAAATCCGGGAGCGAATCACGAGGTCACAAAAGCGCAGGTGGAACGGCATGCGGCTTTGATTCGTGAAGCGGATGCACTGCTGTTGCAGTTGGAATGCCCACTGCCCGTGGTGCGTCTTGCCGCAGAGATTGCGCGAACCGCCGGGGTCAGGGTGATTTTAAATCCGTCGCCCCTGACGGAGGCTTTTTTGGCGGACCCTTTTGAGGTAGACGTGCTGATCGTGAATGAGGGCGAGGCGAAAAAAATGGCGCCGAACCGCTGTTTGCGGGAGGCGAAGTGCCGGCAGCTTGTCATCACGCGTGGAGCGGGGAGTACGCTCCATGTCACGGAGGGCGGGTTAGTCGAGTATGTTCCACCGAAAGTGTGGCCAGTCGACACAGTGGGTGCTGGGGACGCTTTCGCCGGTGCGTTTGCGGTGGCAAGTAGCGAGGGACAAGCGCATGCTGTGGCGTTTGCGAATGCGGCAGGAGCGCTTGCGACGCAAAAAGCCGGAGCCCAGCCTTCGATCCCTTGGCGTGAAGCCATTCTTCTGGCTCTCAGGGTCTAGTTTGAGCGCAGGGATTCCAGCGGAGTTGCGCCGCAGTATGGCATTACCGGCAGGGTTTGGGATCTCACCGGATTTTCAGCAAAGAGGGCTGTTCGGTAATTCCGCTCGCCGGGATCTGCGCGGCTAAACGCAGATTCCTACCGCAAACTGTTGAAAGCTTGACGCGCATAAAACGGTGCTATTCCATCAAACCCCTGCCATGTTTTTCAAAGTGGTCTTCAAACACGAGCCTCTGTTGAGGATGAGTCGGTCAGCTGTGCGCGCGCTGACCAGTTTATTTGTGTTTGGCTGGCTGATCACGCCGACGCTCAGCGGGCAGGCGCCGTTCTCGATAGCTGGTCGAGCAGTCGAAGCGACAATAACCCAGGGTTCTTATCCATTTGCTTCCACAGGCTCCTTTCTACTCTTCATTTCGCAGAGCAATGATGGTTACGTGTTGATCCCCACATCCCAAACTGTGGTTTTTAGTCAGGGCAGTGTCTCATACAGACGGACAGGACTTTTTACAGCCGAGGCCAACCTGATCGACAGTGATGTAAATTTTGTGACTGCGTCTTTCTCTTTCTCGAGCAGCACAACGGGAAGGTTTGAAATCGTTTCTGCATTCGCGCAACTCCTAGGCTATGGAGGTAAGCAAACAGGGTCTTTTCTGCTTTACGATGGGGCGCCTCCCGACTCCATCAGGGGCTCTACTTTTGAGTTGCAAGTGGTTGATGAAACCGATCCCGCAGTGACTTATGTTACGCAGAAGATACGCATGCACCCAATCAATGACACCTATAAAATCTATGATGCCGCAAGCGTAATCGAAGAGGGAACATATGTTTACTCAAAAGGAGAGTCAGGCGCATCTTCTGTTGAGCTAACACATAATATCTGGGGTGTTAGGCGTTACACAGTTAGTTGGAAGAATGCCTCAGCTGGGGCATTCTTATCCTCCGGCAATGCTGAGCAGGCAGGCATGTTTCGTGTGATGCCGCGCCCGGTAATTACGACGCAACCGAAATCAGTGACAGTGGGCAAGGGTGGAACGGGCGCTTTTAATGTGGTTGTTCGAAGCGGAGAGCCAGTGAGTTATCAGTGGCGAAAGGACGGATTAGACATTCCGGGCCGCACGGGCAATTCGCTTACCATAGTCGATGTGCAGGATATTTCGGCAGGTTCGTACGACGTAATCGTGACAAGCGCGGGTGGTTCTGTGATCAGCGCGTCAGCGCCGCTCACAGTGATCAAGCCTGTCACAATCGTGGAGCAACCTGATTCGGTTTTCGCGGCGCTCGGAGAAAGCGCTCTTCTGCGCGTAACAGTTGAGGGCACTCCGCCCTTTAGCTACAACTGGACCAAGAATGGAGTTGTGCTGCCAAGCGCCAAAGGCGACGCACTTAGCATTGCAAGCGTTACTCCAGCTGACTTTGGCTCTTACAAAGTGGCGGTATCCAATGGCGGAGGCACCGTAGAAAGTAAGAGCGCAGTGATTCAATGGAAACCAGGGATCACTTCTCATCCAATGAATGTGAGCACGCGCGTAGAAACTG
>JBILUQ010000105.1:0-12267 GCA_044370935.1 Chthoniobacteraceae bacterium | reverse complement strand
GGATTGAAATTATTGCCAAGCCGCCTGGTAAGCAGTTGCAGAGTATCACACTGCTTTCCGGTGGAGAGAAGACCATGACGGCTGTGTCCCTCTTGTTTGCGATCTACATGGTCAAGCCGAGTCCATTCTGCGTGCTGGACGAAATGGATGCTCCACTTGATGAATCAAACATCAACCGGTTCATTAAAATCTTGGACCGTTTTGTGGGACAGAGCCAGTTCGTCGTCATTTCACATAATAAGAAGACTATCGCCCGGGCAGATGCCCTTTACGGGGTGACGATGGAAGAACACGGTGTGTCTCGCTTGGTCGGCGTCAAGTTTACGCGCAGGGACGAAACTCCGGGGCATGAGGAGAACGTGGTCGGCGGCTCGCAGTTGGAGAGCGTGCCGAGCGTGGCTGAGAGCTTCGGAAAGAGCCCGAATCTGCACAGCGACGACCAGTCTGCGGGTGAGGAACTCGCCTAGGTCGACAAAAACGCTCGTGATGTTGGCCCCAAATCTTGGGGTCAGCGATCTATTTCGTGCTGCCGATAGCTGTGGTACGCCTCCTTGACGGAGGTGTAGGGATCCACCGCATGCTTCGTCGCAGCATCGTAGAGGTCCATGCGGTACGGGTTTTCCTGCACAATTTTGGTGCCGCGAACGAGGATCCGAACGGAGCGTTCCCCCAGCCATGTTGCCGGGTTTGCTGCGATGTCGCCGCCGTGGCCGAATATTTCTCGCGTGTTGCTAGGGCCAAGTACTGGCAGGACGACATAGGGACCTGCCGGAACCCCCCAGCTCGCGATCGCTTGCCCGAGGTCCTCCGGAGGGACGTCTTTGAGGGTGTCGATGGACTGGGAAGGCTTGAAGAGCCCGCCGATCCCGACCGTGGAATTAACCACGAGCTTTGCAGTCTCCTGTCCAGCGCGCGTGAACTTGCCCTGCAACAAGCAGCCTGCCACCCGAATAGGAGTTTCGGCATTTTCAATCGCGTTCCCAATGCCCGTCCTGATGGGTTTCGGAATGATCGCTGTGGTGACTTTTGCCAGAGGCTTAAAAATAAAGCGATAGAGCTGATGGTTAATCGCGAAGAACACTTTGTTGATAGGCCTCAAAGGATCCCCGTTTTTTGGCTTTGATGCCTCCTTAAGAAAAGCGTCGTCCGTAGTCTCGTGAAACGGAACCACATTTTTAGAGCTGGACCGGCGTGGTTCGATTGTGGGCGGGTGAGATGTTGTTCCTGCAAAGCAATTCACTGCCAGCAGGCTTAATAGAACTGCATGCAGTGACTTGCTGTTTTTGTTTTTCAACATTGGGCTGGAGGGGTGGTGGGGTGGTGGGGTTTAGAAGTGCGGGCCTGACTTACTTAAGTTTGCTTTCCATTGCTGTAAGTAGATTTGCTCCGCCGCCTTTCTGTCGGATTTCATCAAACTGTGCGCGGTAGTTGGATGCCAGACTCACTCCTTCGATCACCACGTCGTAAATAATCCACCCTTTCGATATCTGCTCCACGCGGTAGGCCACGGTGACCGCATTCCCTTGATAGCGCGCCACTGCCGGCACTTCTTTTTTTCCATCGCCCAACTCCATAGGGGCGTTGAATTGAATGTCCAGCTTGCTGTTAGGATCAAACTTTCCAGTGTAGGAACGGATGACTATCTCTGAGAATAGTGTGACTGCTTTCTTCTGTTGATCTGGGCTAAGTTCGCGCCATCCCAGCCCAAGCGCTCGTTTAGTGAGGCCCTCAAAATTAAAAAACTTTTCAAGCGTCGGACGGAGCGCTTTTGCAAGTGCTGCTGGGTCCGTCGATATTTGAGCGTTTGCTACCTTGAGGATTTCATCCAGACCGTTTCGAAGAAACATCTCCGGATTGCTGTTTTCTGATTTTTTCTCAACTGCGTGAGCTAATCCTGCGCAGGCTACCAATGCAGCGATGGAGTGTGGAAAGTAGGTTCTGGGTTGCACTGCAGTTAAGGGGTGGAAGTTTTCTTCTCTGATTGCATCCCTCCGAATGCAAAGCGGCTCAGGAGAGATTCCAGATCCACCGAGGCTTCAGTGTCTGTGATTCTTGAGCCATCTTTCAAATTTTCGTCCGCGCCGCCGGGTGAGATTGAGACGTATTTGTCTCCTAGCAAACCCTTGCCACGGATCGATGCGATCGAATCAGACGGAATTGCAAGGCTCTTCCTCAGCTTGAGCTCCACTTGCGCGGAAAAATCGGTCCCCAAAGTGAGTTTGCCAACCGACCCGATCGGCACACCCGCAATCATGATGGGAGCCCCTTCTGACAGTCCCGCTATGTTCGCGAAACGCGCAACCGCGACAATGGACTCACCGGAACCAATACTCCTTGATCCAAAATTGAACGAAAAGTAAGCAAGGCATGCGATGCCTCCGAGCACGAAAAGTCCGACAGCTCTCTCCAGGTGGGGTGAATTCATTGGGGTGCGACGGGCACTTTTCTACATTAGGCATGCCCTCAAAGCATCTATATTATCACGAAATTTACAGATATCCGGCTCCGCAGACTCCCTGAACGCTCCGCTGGCCCCGTTGAACCGCACTTTGCCTCCGTCTAGCCAGATAATCTGGGAGCTCACAATCAGCGCCTCTTGCACATCGTGAGTTACAATCACTGCAGTAAACTGCCGCTCCCTCTGGAGTCTGGTGATCATTTCAAAAACGGCGTTCCGTCGAATCGGGTCCAGCCCGGCGGTTGGTTCATCGAAAAATACGACCTCCGGATCAGTGACCAGAGCCCTCGCAACCGCCAACCGCTTCTGCATGCCGCCGGAAAGCTCCTCGGGATATCGGTTGAGCGACCCGAGAAGCTCCAGACGGCCGAGCGTATTCCGTGCCCTCTCTATCCAGTCCTTCGGCGAACCCTTGCCAACGGCGCGCAGTGGGATTAGCGCGTTCTCGAGCACCGTGGCCGAATCAAAGAGGGCGTTATGCTGAAAGACGTAGCTGGACCTGTCTCGTAACTCCGCGCGATGGGCGGCCTCGGTGAGGGAGCGACCTTCGTAAAGGATCTCCCCAGAATCCAAGGGAAGCAACCCCACGACGCATTTGAGAAAAACAGATTTACCCGTCCCGCTTCTTCCCAAGATCGAGACAATGCCGCCTTTCTGAACCTCGAGTTCCACCCCTGAGAGCACATGCTGTGAACCGAAGCTCTTGTGGAGTCCACGCACCTGCACCACTGG
This sequence comes from Chthoniobacteraceae bacterium, assembly GCA_044370935.1. Classification (GTDB taxonomy): domain Bacteria; phylum Verrucomicrobiota; class Verrucomicrobiia; order Chthoniobacterales; family Chthoniobacteraceae; genus Chth-196. The sequence continues at coordinate 9,077 of JBILUQ010000105.1, read as the reverse complement.
AGTCGCAGGGAAGGCGCCGGTGCCGGTATCGGAAGCCACATCTGATGAGGCGGTGTCACTGGAAGCGGTGGACAACGTTGTCATACCATGATGGCGGTGATGAGATAATCCGCGGCTAGCACTGCAATGCTCGAAAATACAACCCCGCGAACAGTCGCCAAGCTCACTGCCCGTGCGCCCGCAACGCCTGAAAGCCTGTGTGCGTTGAAGCCCTGAAAAGCGCAGATTGAGATGGTGATTCCGCCAAAAACAAGTGCTTTGATCAGGCACTCTAGGACATCCTTTGGATGAATCGCCTGATGGACGGCGCTCCAGTAAGTTGGCGAATCTGCGGCGATGAGCACGCATCCCGAAAGCCATCCACCGAATACACCCACCAAGACAAAGATGGCTGTCAGGACCGGAAAAACAAACGCGCTTGCAAAGAGTCGAGTGCCGACCAGAAAACCTTCGGCGCAGATGCCCATGAGCTCCAGCGCGTCGATCTGTTCCGTCGAGCGTTGAATTCCGAGTTCTGCGGATAACGCCGTGCCGGCCTGGCCAGCGATCATAAGCGCCGCAAGCACCGGAGCGAGTTCACGGCATAGACTCAAAGAAACAAGTGTCCCGAGCATTTCCGAGGCGCCGAAGCGCGAAAGCACATGATGCCCCTGCAGCCCAAGCACGAGGCCAGTGAATGTGGCAATAATGACAATTACCGGAATACAGCGCACGCCGAGCTCAAAAATCGCACGCACCATCCGCGAGAACAGCGACCCTCCCGAGCTGGCTTCGCGCACCGAGGTGATCCCGAAAAGGGCTAGCCGCCCGATCCCCTCGATGCCGCTTAAAGTGGATTCCCCAATTTTTGAAAAGACCATGGGATAAGTGGACTCCGCCCTGTTACAGCTCGGAAAGCAGTCTCTGATGGATGTTATCAAATCCTCCGTTTGAAAATACCGCCACTATGTCGCCTGGTTTCACCAGTGGCTTCAAGCGAGCGATGATCTCGCTCACGCCGGCCTCGTAGAAAGCCGGTTTTCCAAGCCGCGCAATGTCGTCCACTACCTTCATCGGGTTCAGTCGGTTGTCCTCCGGGAGCTTGTCGAGACGGGCCACTTGGGAGAGCAACACGCCGTCCGCCTCTGCCAGTGCCGCAGGAAGCGACTCCTGAAACACTGCCCGCCGTGTCGTGTTGGATCGAGGCTCAAAGATCGCCCAGATTCTTTTCCCTGGGTACTGATGCCGCATCGCACGGAGGGTTTGTGATATCGCGGTCGGGTGGTGGCCAAAGTCGTCGATCACTGTGATCCCCTTTGAATTTCCGCGCACCTCCTGGCGACGTTTCACGCCTTCAAACGAGGCAACCGCTGCCTGGATTGTGTTGAGAGGAATGCCGTAAAAATGCGCCGCGCTGATCGCCATAGCGGCGTTGCGCACGTTGAACTCCCCGGGAATCTGAAGCGTAAAGTCCGTGTCTAACAGACGAAACTTCGCGCCGCTTCCATAGACCGCGTCCTCGATTCTACGGGCAGAGTTTTCGCTGAATCCAACGCTCAACACAGGCGCTCTCGACGCGTGCGCGATGTCCATTGCGTTCTCGTCATCTGCGTTTACTAAAACGATGCCATTCTCCGGAACGATGTTCATCAGTCGCCGGAAACTTGTTTTGATTTCGTCGAGATCCTTGAAAATATCAGCGTGATCGAATTCAAGATTATTAACGATCACCAGTTCGGGCAGGTAGTGCAGAAATTTTGAGCGCTTGTCGAAAAACGCCGTGTCATACTCATCTCCTTCAATCACGACGTGCCGTGATGGGTGTAATGAGCAGCCCTGTCCAAGATTCTTCGCAATACCACCGATGAGATACGCTGGCTCGAGGCCCGCGGATTGCAAAATCCAGGTCAGCAGAGAAGTCGTCGTGGTTTTGCCATGGGTTCCAGCAACGACTAGATTGTGTTTTCCACTCAAGAAAAATTGTTTCAGAGTTTCCGGGAGCGAGATGTAGCGCAGCCGTTTGCTTAGAACGGCTTCGAGCTCCGGGTTGCCGCGCGAGATTGCGTTCCCGACCACGATGAGGTCGGCGTGTTCCGGTAGATTTCCCGCCGAATAACCGGAGCTCAGCTGCACTCCTTTTTCCTCAAGAAATGTGCTCATCGGGGGGTACACCTCCGAGTCGGATCCGGTGACGTGGTAGCCTTGTTCTTGCATGGCTGCCGCCACTGCTCCCATGGCGGTTCCGCAGATTCCGATGAAGTGGACGTTCTTGATGGTGCTGTGCATGCCGGGAGAATTGATCCCGTTGTGTAACCAAAAAGCTTCTGCGTTGCAAACGCGTCTCCGAATTTGTTCGGCGTTCACTCGGAAATGTAGCCTCGTTCAGTCCAAGGGGACGGCTGCCGGCGTCTTGGCCGGCGATTTGTGAGGGTAAACCTGCGGGGGGCGCTCCCGGCGGGTTGGAGCGGAGGTGAGAGCGCCAAGGAACGCTGAATGAGACAGGAAATGACAAAACAAAGCAGCAAAAGGGCGCGGGTGGCTTTGCTATTGGGCGTGGTGGCAATTTTGGCCGGACTCCTTTCCTTTTCCGTATTCAACGCGAGATCGGATATCTTCAGCAGGGCGGTTCGCGATTCAAAACTTCAGGGATGGTCAGCCTTTGGGGATTTGGAGGGAGCTCTAAGCGGTGCAATGGAGCCCATCGGCGGCCTTGGTCTCCGGTCGGAGCGGCGAGAGGTTTTGGCCGACGACTCCGTTGGCGGAGCACCGGTGCGGGTAACGGTGCTCCTGGGGGGATTGCCTCGAGCGATTTACCCGGATATCAACGGCGTGTTTCCATCCGTTGAAGTGAAGGCTCACCAGAGGGTTCAGGTGAACGTGTCTTACCCCGAGGGAATCGCGGGTGAGGCTGTCCAAGTCCAGACACAGGATGGTGGTACTCTTGATGAGGACTCATCGGCAAGAATTGTATCTCTGAACGAGAGTGGCGAGTTCTCGTTCTGGTTTGAGGCAAGCGGGAACGAGGGGACCCACCGTGTAACAGTCCGTCGCGGCTTCGACGAAAAGACGTTTGATTTTTGGGTGGGAACAAAGCCGGCAATGCACGTCGTGCGTTCGTCTGGCGTAAAAGTGGGTCATTGATCGTTGGAAAAAGTTATGTTGAAAATGAGGAGCGGTATGGAGAGGAAACTGGGGTTATGGATGGCGGTTGTTCTAGTAGGTGTGGCGGAGTTCAGCTCGCTCGCACTCGCGGCGGAGTTGCCGTGCGGAAACAAGATGCGGTTGACTGGAAATGCGAAAGCAACACCGGCTGCTGTTCCGCGCGTTGTGCTTCTGAGTAAGAGTGAGATTAGCAAAATCCTGGGGGATGCCGCCAAGGTTCAGCCTCGTCCGAGGGTCGACTACGGCGATCCAGTCATTCCTTACACTGGAAACGAGTTTAAAGAGATTCAGGATCTCCAAATCTGGGGTGCGGTCGGGGATGAGGCGATGTCGTGGACGCGCTACGCCAATTCACGCGCGGTTTCCGGTACGAATCTTTTTGGCATGGGCCATTATTGGAGGCACGGATACCAGTGGGAGTTGACTGAATTCGGACGCGATTCGCAGCTTCGCACACAGATGCGTCTGGTTTATCCCGATGGAACCAACGCTGTATTTACAGCTCTGGAAGGGGGTGTCTGGGGTAGTAATGGTACGCTTACCGACAGACTGGTTAAGCGTGGCGATGATTTTATTTTGCTCAGGCAGAGCGGTTCTGAGTTTCGTTTTTCGAAAACAAAAGTCGGTACTGCAGAGCTGTTTCAGCTCCGGAATTTTTTAGACGCATCCGGCAACACTTTTTCCGTTGAATACAGCCGCGGCCGCGAGATTTCTAAAGTAATCGAGCCGGCTGGTCGGTTTTTCTCGGTGAACTATCAAACTGTCGTTGGAAATCAGCCCAACATCCAGCTGCTTGGGGTTGCCACAAGACCATTCGAGTCAGGGCAATGGATGGAGTTTGAAATAAACGAACCGAAACCGTTTCGTTTTGCACGGATTGTTCAGGCCGATGGCTCCTTTGGAAAAATCGCAGGCGTGGAGTTCTATGAGGCAGTCACGGGAGCGCGCCTCACCGGAACACCGATCAGTTCCGACCAAGATACAGCTGCCCTTGCATTTGATGATGACGTGACGACAGCATTTCAGTCAGCCTCTGAATCTGGAGGTTTTGTGGGCTATGACTTTGGCAAGGCGCGGACGATTGGCAGGGTGAGAGTATTAAGCGAAGCTGGGATGGAGTCTGTCCATTTCGGGACCGCCTTCCGTGAGCGCTCTCTGCAGGTTGAGGGGATGAATGAGCGGCCCGTCAGTATGCGCGTGATTTGCTCGGTGCGCACTTCAGATGGTCGGTCGGTTGAGTACCGGTATACGCCGTTTGCGGACCCTACCTTGCCATGGACGTTTCCAGTCTTGAGCTCCGTCGAGTATGGAGACGGCACGCAGGCCACGTACGGATACTCTCAGGTGGTTCCCACTACGCGTCCTTTGGTTGCCGACTGGGCAGACGTTCGGTATGGGTTGCGTCAAAACCGTTATCGAACTGTCTATCAGACGCGCTTCACAGGCGCTGTGATTGGAATGGTCCAATCTCAGATCAACATCGAAACCGGCGGGGAAATCCTGAGGATCGGTTTGAATGCCGGCGCGTCCCACGAACCGACGGTCACATTCGCGAATGGGGCCGTATGCCGGCAGTTTATGTCGGAAGCCGCAGATGGCCGCGCTGCGGTTCAAACTGAGACTGACGCCTTAGGCAGGCGAACGTTTTTTACCTTTGGCGAGGATGGGTACTTGTCCAGCACGAGGGATCCGCTCGGCAGAGTGACCCGCTTTTTATGGAGCCCTGCGGGAAACCTGCGCTCCATCACTCGCGCCGACGGTAGTTCCGAGTCATGGGAGCGAAATGAACGAGAGGCGATCGTTCGTCACGTTGATGCACTGGGCCGCGTCACTTTGTTTGAACGGGATCAACTTAACAGGATCTCCCGCGTTGTTTACCCAGACGCAAGTTTCGAAGAATTCGAGTACAACGGTTTCGGCCAGGTTGTGTCGCACCGCGACAAGCTCGGGAATCTTGAAACGCGCGAGTACGATTCTCGGGGCTTGATGATAAAGTCTTGCGACGCCGCCAACCAATGCACGAGGTTTGGATACGATTCCGCTGACAGGCTGAGATCGATGACCGATCCACTGGGGCGAGTAACGCGGATGGAATACAATGAGCGGGGGTTGCTAGTGAAAACAATGAACCCAGATGGAAGTTCGCGATTGATGACTTATTCAAGCGAGGGAGACCTTGTCTCGGAGCAAGACGAGCTTGGGTTTGTTTGGTCCTATAAATACGATATTTTTAGAAGAGTGATCTCAATGTCGGATCCGCTGGGTAATGAGGTGCAAAAACGCTATCACCCAGACTGCACTGAAGTGCAGCCTCTGGAGGTAAAGTCAGCGGGCAATGTATCGTTCAGACTTGAATACGATCTGGGGTGGAAGCTCGTGGCATCGACCATGTCGCCCGGCACGTCACAAGAGGCAGTCACACGGTTTGGGTACGACAAGGGTGACCGTTTGATCTCGGTGACCGATCCGCTCGGGCACGCATTGATCAACAGCTATGATCTCATGGACCGCAAGGTGAAAGTGCAGGACGCAAGCGGGGTGTCCAGCATCTCCAAATACGATGAAGCTGGTAATCTTTCCTGGATTCAAACGAACGGGGGAGCGCGTACCAGTTTTGAATATGACTCGATGAATCGTCTGGTATGCACCACCAATCCGAACGGTCATGCGGTAAGGTTTGAATACGACCGGTCGGGAAAACGAATCGCGATGGTGGATGCGCGTAACTTCAAGTATGTCTGGGCATATGACGCCGTGGGGCGTCTTTCAAGCGCTGGATATCCCGATGGAAGCCTTGAGCGTTGGTCATACGACATGGCGGGGAATCCGGTTCAGTTTGTGAACCGGGCTGGGCAGTCGAGGCTGGCGACTTTTGATCCCCGAAACCGCGAGGTGGCGGTGCGCTGGAGTGATCAGACTGCAGCACTAACGCGGAATTTTGATCTGCTCGGGCGACCTGTGGCCGAGGAAAACGGGTTGTGCTCAATCCAGTCCGAGTACGATGCTTTGGGCAATCTTATCCATGAAAAAGTACAGCCCAATGGCGGACCTTCCAGAGATGTATACTATTCGAGGGATGCTGAGGGGCGGGTGTTGAGCCTGCGTTATCCTAGTGGCAGTGTCACGGAGCGGCGTTATGGAGGCACTGGTAACCTTGAGCGTGTGCTGCAAAACGGTGTGCCAGTGGCGGAGTTTTCATACGATGGTGGCGGCCGCGTGTTGGGGGTGACGTATGCTAATGGCAGCACGGTGAGCTTGCGCAGGGATGCGTTGGGGCGTGTACTCAATGTTGACCATTGGTTCGGAGTGGATCAGTCGTTGTCGGTTGGTTACCAGTTCGACCGAACGGGAGCCCGTGCGGTCCGCTCCCAGAGTGGGTTTGTCGGACTGGAGCAGGCTTATCGTTATGACAAGGACGGACAACTTGTCTCGGTGCGCGACGGAGATCAAAACCCTCTGCTTTACGCCTACGATCCATCCGGAAACCGACTGACGGAAGAGATGGCGTGGGGCACCCGGGTCTATTCTTCGAACGCACTAAACCAATTCACCACTGTTGGTGGGGCGAGTTTCTCTTACGACGCGAACGCCAACCTGCGGCAATCGGATGCGGGCATCTACGAGTATGACGCTGAAAGCCGGTTGACTCGGGCTGAAGTTGGCGGGCATGTGGTGCTCTTTGCGTATGACCCGCGCGGCCGTTGTTTCCGGAAGACCGTGGATGGCGAAGTGAGAGAATTCACGTTCGCTGGTTGGAGTGTTCTTGAGGAGTGGAGGAATGGTCACGTGGATTCCGCGTTTGTTTATGGTGCGGGTGAGGATGAGTTGCTGGGGTTCACGAATGCGCTCGGGCAGTTTTTTATCCACGCCGATTCCATAGGCAGTACAGTGGCGGTTTCTGACTGGAACGCAAAGCCGGTTGAGTACTACCGGTACAGTGCGTTTGGCCGACCCGAGATCGTTCGCGAGGATGGAGTCGTGGACAAAAGATCGGCGGTCGGGAACAGCCGTTTGTTTGCAGGTGGTGAGTGGATTGCGGAGGCCGCAGTGTACGATCTGCGGAACCGAGTCTATTCCCCTCACTTGGGCCGCTTTCACCAGCCGGACCCGATGCAGTTCGACGGAGGAGATGCGAATCTGTACCGCTACGTTGGGAATAATCCAGTGAACCGCGTTGATCCTCTAGGGCTGTATGCGGTGGTGCGTGACGATTGCGGAGAAGTTTCAGTGACGATTCCGCTTATGTTCCTGGGACCGGGGGCGAGTCCTGCGGTGGTCCAAAAATTCACCCAAGGCATCGAGCGTTATTGGAGTGGCGAGTTCGGCAGATACCAGGTCCGCACCCGTGTGACGGTGGCTGACAAAAGTACGCCGCGAAACCTCAAAAACGTTATTTATGTACCAGAAGGAAACGAACGGGCATTCGTGTATACCGAGGGGCGAAACACGGGTGAGTGGTCTTCCCAGCGTCCCGGATGGACTGCCGCCCATGAAGCGGGGCACTTGATGGGGTTGCCGGACCGTTACACGGATAAAGTTGGCCCTCACCCCGGATACGAAACTAACATTATGGGTGTGCACGGAGGAACGGCGACTGCGGCGGACATAGCAGCTATCATTAAATTAAATCCATGAGTATATCGCGAATCAGTTTGTGTTGTGTGGCCTTGTTCTCCTTTTGTCTTGGAATGGGACAGGGAAGGGCAGATGAGATTAGTCGGCAGTCGCACTTTAGCGTTCATCTGCCGGACGGGTTTAAGATTCTCAAGGAGTCGCCGTTAGACGACTTTGACATTTACACGATAGCCAAGGATGGGCGTGTTTATGTACGGATGTATTTGGGAAATCATCCGGACTTTCCCAAGCGAGTGACTTCGCCGGATTCGGAGGTTGCCGAGTTTGAATTTGGAAACGTTCGCGCGAAAGCGGAGTGGCGTGCGGGCGTCTTGATGGGGCGCGAGCTTAGGCTCGGGCTCTCTTCAAAGGTGGGCTGGCCTTCGGTTTTGCACGCTTGGACAACGGCGGAAACGCCAGGCGAAGTTGTAGTCGCGGATCGGATCTTGTCTTCACTCAAGGAAATCGTGGAAAAGCCCCGAAAATTACCTCGGTAGAGCTGGCTTCACATCGCAGCTGCGAAACGCGAGCTGTTTGAACCTCTTTCGAGTTTAAGTCGCAAGCGCTCGCCCGCTTCAAAGCTACAATCGAAGCGCAGCGAGCTGCTCGGGGAGAAGTGATGGCGATTGGTTTGTGCGTATGGCTGCGGCTTGAATTGGAGAGAATGCGGCAAGCTGAATTGTTGAAAGGGCGCGCAATTGAATTCCCGAAATTGCTCCAGCTTGTTGCTCTGACAGCGCTAGAAGTTGATCGGTGTTAAACGAGACGAACGCATTCGTTGAAAGAGCCGCAACAGAAGCCGTTGAAAGAGCGCGTAGAATTGATGTGTTTAGCGATATTGCTTGCCATGACGTAAGCATCGAAATGTCACGCGCTTCTATGACCCTGATTTGACTTTCGCTAATGGCGTTTAGTTGGGAGGTCAAAAGGGCAGGGATTTGATAAGTGGCTAATGCGATAATTTGTGCGGTAGATAAAACTGCCACATGTCCGGTTAACAAGGCGGGTACTTGTCGGCTCGAAAGCATCCCGATATCGATAGGCTCAATGGCTCCGACTTGTCGTGGCAGTAGCGCCATCAATTGAAGCGTGGTTAATGAAGTAAACTGGTTGGTCGTCAGAGCGATGATCTGTTCATCAAGCAAAAAGGTAATCTGATTGCTAGAAAGGGCTTGTGCCTGAAGTGTGGTCAGCGCGGCGATCTGATCTATTGAAAGTGATATAATTTGCTCAGACTCCAGTGAGCGAATCTGGCTGGCGGCTAACGAGACAAGCTGTGAGGAGCGTAACGATTGGAGGTCGTTGGTCTCAAGAGCCGAGAT
>JBILUQ010000227.1:0-6620 GCA_044370935.1 Chthoniobacteraceae bacterium | reverse complement strand
CTCCGAGGGAGTAGAAAAGGGACTCTGGAAAGAACGCAGCGTGTTCTTGCAAGGCCCTGCACCACGCAGTGTAGTGGGTAGGCATCGTGTCGGCTAGGGTGCCATCGCAGTCAAAAATGAACGCGGCGAAGTCGGTTTCGGGGATGGCGGGTGTCCAAGGCATGTTGGGAACGGACCCTAGTTCCAACCCGAGGCCTGAGCAAGGATTCGGGAATGAAGCGGGGGGCGAATTGCAATATCGTTTGGACGGGGCCAATTTTGGCTCCTTGCAATGATTTTCTTGGAGTTTGTTAAACGCGGCGGACTGAAGTTTTTTGCGGATTTGGCAAGCCCCTTGCTCAGAATGATGTGAAACTAATGCTCGAGTTCAGAACAATTTCTTCGGTTTTGGTGCTTTTCTGTTTGGGTCCTATGGCTTTCGCCGGAGGAACCGGCCGTTCTGCATCTCAGAGTGGACAGGGAAGCGGCCAGCAGAAAACTGCCGCCGCGCAGTCTGGTGCACAGGGCGCTGCTAATGGTGCGCAAGCTGGCGCTGACGGTGGAAAGGGGGGGCCGGTAGAGTACCCTTTGGTGTATCGTCCGCTGGGTTACCTTGGAACGATCGGACCTGCTCCAATGCGGTTTGGACCGCCCTCGCCAGCGGGAACCGAGCGTACGCCCCCGCGTGTGCCTGCTTCCTCCCCCAAACCAGATTTGAGCAAGACTGCTGAGGCAATGGCCGGTACCGAGGCGATAGAGGCTTACAGGAGCGTGTTCGGGAAAAGATTGCCTGTACCTGAGGGCTCCGCGCCCGCAGGAGAGGACGACCCAAGTTTTCAACCTGAATCAAGCCGCGGTTCGATCTCGGCTGGCCCAGGTCCCAACGAGGTAATGCAGTTTTTTCCGGCGCCAGTAGTTGACCCGAGAATGCAAGAGAGGAGATTGCGTTTCATGTTTGATCCGCTTTTCCAATCCGCTCGGCCGCCTGTCATTGTCAACCCCGCTCAAAGCCGTGCCACCCTCATCACTGAGTAGTTATGTATCGGGCCCCGGCTGGGTAGTCATCCAGTCGTTTCCTCGTTTTTTATCCCGAGGCTTGCTGACTGCATCGTTAATCTTCGGCGCATCGTTTTTCAGGGTCTCCGCCGAACAGCCGACGGATTCGAAGGGATTTACCGCGCTATCTGCGAAGGCTGAGTTGCTGGCGCAGGCAAAGTCTAAGGCTCCTAAAACGGAGGATGACGAATTTTCCTCGGCGCCAAAGCCGAAGAAAGATGTTCCAAAAGGGCCCGCGCTCGTGCCGGGCACCCCAGAGTTCAAGGCTCAGGAAATCAAGATTTTTACGGACCGTGCTCGCGCCGCTTTGAAGGCCGGGGATGTTCAGGTTGCGGAAAAGCTCTTGGAATCCCTACTGGAGGTTGATCTGCCAGGTACCGATCGCAAGGCCGCATTGGTGGAAATCGCCGAGGTGTATGCATCAATCGGGGATGCGGTTAAAACGGCTGCAATTTACGAAAAGCTGTGCAAAGAGCTTCCATCTGATCCGGATTATTTGCTTTGGCTCCTGCGTTTGGGCGTCGTTTATCGGGAAACGGGAGCGTTTAAGCTGGCGATTTCGCGTTACTACGGAGTGATCCAGTTTGCGATGAAGGGTGGAAGCGCAAACATGGAAAAGTACCAGGCGGTTACGCGTCAGGCTCAGAAAGATATTGCGAACACTTACTTCATTCAAGGTGACTTCGAACAAGCTCAGAAGTTCTACAACATGTCGTTGCGTTCGGATTTGACCAAGGAGGAACGGGCCTTGGCGACGTATCGCTCCGCACACTGTACGTTCATGCTAAATGACATGGCTGGAGCGACCACGGCCCTCGAGCGGTTCTTGAAAGATTTCAGTCGCCACACGCTCGGGGCTGAGGCCCGTTACATGCTTGCCTCGGCCTACAAGGCGCAGAACCGTCCGTTGGATGCATACGAAATGGTCCTCGAGTTGTTAAAGGATGCGAAGGCCAAGGAGGGGGCGGATCCTAAAAAATGGGCGTTCTGGCAAAAGAAAGCGGGGAACGAGTTCGCGAATGACTTTTATCAGCGCGGTGATTTTGTAAACGCGGTGACAATTTATCAGGCGCTAGCGGCGATCGAGGCGAGTCCCGAATGGCGTTGGCCGGTGGTGTACCAGATGGCCCTGTGCTTCGAGCGGTTGCGCTTAGAGGCGAGAGCTTTGGAGTCTTACAAATATATCATCAGCGAATCTGAAAAACCGGAGGTCAGGCAGAAAAAACTTCCAATGAGTATTGAGAACGTCGTGGATATGGCTCGGTACCGGGCGGATCACCTTGGCTGGAATGAGCATGTCCACAAGGAGTTAAGGACTCTTGCCGGACCCGTAACTCGGATCCCCGCGAGGTAGCGTAATTTCTTCAGGGGCCTCTTTCTTAGTGTATTACTCATCATGAACGCTCCTCTCGCACAACCTCGGGAAAAGCAGGAAAAGCGTGAACTGCCTGTTCTAGACTGCATTCACGCCCACTCCTCGCTGTGTGAGGAGGTGTATGATTTTTTCCTCGAAGAAAACCGTCTCCTTCGCGGTTCGGCCCATCCGATCGAGGCCGCGCTGCTTGATAGGAAAAGATTTCTCCTTAAGGCGCTGGATTCGTCACTGGGACGAATGCGCGAGGCGGTAAGGGCTGCCGGGGTAAAGAAGAGCGGCGCATTTAGGGCTGTCTCGGAAAAGGCTCAGCGGATCCTTCTAAAAGCGATGCTTTTAGATAAGGAGAATGAGCAGCTTTTGCTGAAGCATGCACTTTCGTCATCGCGCGGAGAGGCGCAAATTATTCCTAAACCAACCGCGAAGCAGGTCCGTCGTCGTTACGAATCTAATATTTGAGCATGACTTTTTTGCCGAGTGGGTGCATGGAAAGGAGGTCACTTTCCCGTCCACCCTATGGCTGTTGAAAAAGTATTGGTAATAGATGATGAGCCTTTTATCCGTCGCACTTTTGAAGAGGTGCTGCGCGGAAAAAGGTACGGAGTGAGCAGTGCGGGTACACTTGCGGACGCGGAGCGGTTGATGAAAAAAGACCAGTTTGACCTGGTGTTTTTGGATGTCCGTTTACCGGACGGAGAGGGGACTGCGTTTCTGGAGAAAATGTTCAAGGGCTTGAACCCACCCCTCGCGATCATGATGAGCGGCTTTGGGACCGTTGAGTCCGCCGTGGAATGCATGAGGCTCGGGGCTTTCGACTATCTTTTGAAACCTTTCTCGATCAGTCAGATCGAGGTGTTGGTTAAAAAGGCGGAAACCTATCGGCAGATGGTTCGGGTAAACGAATATCTGGCATCCGAGTTAACCTCCGCGAAGGAACTTGTCGGGGAAAGCGATCCGATTCTGATGCTCAGGGAGGTATTGCGAAAGGTGGCTCCGACCGAGGCGACAGTGTTGATTCAGGGTGAAAATGGCACGGGAAAAGAATTAGTCGCTCAAGCGATCTATCGTGCCAGTGGCCGTGCGAGCCAGCCCTACATCCGTGTCAATTGCGCCGCGCTTTCAGAGAGCCTGATGGAAAGTGAATTTTTTGGTCACGAAAAGGGTGCATTCACGGGTGCGACTGAACGGCGCGAAGGTCGGTTTGAGCTCGCGAGTGGTGGCACGCTCCTGCTGGACGAAATCAGCGAAATTTCTCCGAGACTTCAGGCTAAGTTGCTGCGTGTGCTTCAGGAGCGCGAATTTGAAAGGGTCGGAGGCACTAAGACCATCCAAGTTGACGTGCGAGTGCTCGCTACGACAAACCGGGATTTGGGAAGATCAGTGGAGAAGGGTGATTTTCGCGAGGATTTGTACTATCGGCTCAACGTTTTTCCAGTGTCGGTGCCGCCGTTGCGTGAGCGAAAAGGCGATATTGAGCTGCTTGCACGTCATTTTTTGAATCATTTCTGCAAGCAGCATGGCAAGGCCGATGTCGCTTTGACGCCTGAGTGCATCTCAATTCTCGAAGCCCATCGTTGGCCGGGGAATGTTCGCGAACTTCAAAATACCGTGGAGCGTGCTGTAATATTGAGCGAGCCAGGGATGGCGTTGTCCCCGGTGGTGCTCGGGCTAGGCGAGGGAACGGGTTTTCCGGTGGCCGTTCAACTTCCGGTTAAACGGGGCAAACCAATGTCAGCCCCTCGCTCATTAGCCAACTCTGCGTTGAGTTCGGCGGATCGCGTGCTGCTAGATGCTGGCCCCATCGACAGCGGGACGGCACTTGCAGGGATGCCTCTTTCGGAGGTTGAGAAAAATCACATTTTGCGTGTTTTGGAATCCTCCGGCGGCAACCGGACGCGGGCCTCGGAGACGCTGGGAATCAGTATTCGAACGCTGCGCAATAAGCTTCAAGAGTACCGCGAAGATTGCCAGGCGAACGTCTAAAGGAGGGCGGGCCGTTGGGTTGGATGTGAACTGGAGAATCGCTCTCCAGTGTTTTTCACCGGTAGAACCAACGAATCCTGTAACCGCCGGTTAGAAGCGTGTGTTTGGGTTACGGTAGATTTGATTCCACTCCTCCGGCTTGAAATCGACGTTCAGCGGCGAGGTGTGATCCTGTGCCAACGGATGATCCGGGTCGGTCAGGGCAAGGGCATAAATCGGCTCGAAGTCTGTTACGAACAGCGACTTGTATCCGTAGTCTCCAACCGGACCCAGGTTGTAAAACTTAAATCCGTGTTTGGCGGCCCATCTGCTTGCCAGCAGGCATGCGTACAACCCAGGGGAGCGGCTCGAGAAGTTTCGGTTCCACTGGCAGAAACTCCCGTAAACTTGGCTGTAGGCTGGGAGTAGGATGGAGACATCGCTTAGGACTAGTTCCCCGTGTTCGTCGTGGACCTTCATTACCAACACATCGAGTTTACGGACATAATCAACAAATCCTGCGACCTCGGCGTCGTCAATGAAGCAATCCTCAAAGTGCTGTCCTCCCATCGACATCACGTCTTTTATTGAAAGATCCTTACCGGGAATAACTGCCTCCGAGTGGCTAAACCGGGTGTAGCGTTTTTGGATTTCTTTGAATTTCCGAGCCCTGCGCGGATCCTCTTCGAATTCTTCGGAGGCCACGTTGACTAACCCATACTGGTCGCCAATGCGGACCCCATAGGGGCTGTCCGGGGGAAGCGCGTAGACAATGAATGGTCGGGGGACTGTCGCCAGCATCTCCTCGTTAACGTCGATATAGGGGCACAATGCGTCCCACCGGCATGTGTAATAAAGGATATCGTTATGATAACTTTCGATGCACAGATTCTTCGGGGTCCAACTTTGGTTTCCGAGTTCGCGAATCCGGGCCCTAGGCGATGGTGTTCTTCTAGGGGCGATGGATTTGTAGATGGGGCTGTTCATTCAGACTTGGACTGAGGGTGAGTTTTATTGGGGAAGCGTGTTTAGCTCGAAGTAGTCTTGATCGACTGCAAAGTTCGCTGTGAGGAATTTTGCATCAGTTTTTTCAAGCGCGGTTATTTCGGAGCGCATCTGATGTAGATGCTTGGAGGCGTCGCTTTGATCATTATTTAACTGATGCAGATATTCGGGCATCAGAGGGCATTCACTATCGTAGTAAAACCGCTTTTCAGAGGGATTGTAGGCGAGCGGATACAGCTTGCAGCTGAACGGCTTCTCGTTGCCAAGGGTGCAACCTGTTTTCGCTAAATGCCGGCAATTTGTTTCGATGCAGATGCTCTTGTACTGTGCTTTTTCTTTTCTGGTGAGTGAGACCTCGAGTGGCGGATATCCATCCTCAATGTGGCAGCACAGCCTGCACTCTGCGCAGTAGTCAAACAGCATGATTTTTTATAACTTAACTTTTCTGTAGTTGGAAAACAAAATCGTTTGCATTTGTAAACTAACACTATTTTTTATGCCGCCGAGATCTCCAAACTCTCGTCCGTTTACTTTGCTTTTTGAGCGTAATTGCGTCCGAATTTACGGAGAGTTCATGCGCGGTTGAGAGATCGCTTTTGATCAACCAAGCTTGGGGTTGGGCTGATTTCGTTGCTTGAATATTAGCCTCAGCGAGAATAAACTAAGTTCGAAAAATGAACCAGCCCACTGACGTTGTCCTGAAATGTATTGATGAGTTGATCCGCGCTGTTTCACAAAGTGCCGCAAAAAGCGAAGGGCGTTTGTTTCCCGAGTTTTTAAGTTCAGAAACTGATTCCTTGGAATTGGAAGCGGACGACATTTCTTTTGATGATCGAGGCAGGTTTTTGGAAACAAAAAGCGGTGACTTGGCCGTCCCCGATGCCGTTTCGTTAGCGTCCGCGCAGGGGGCAGGAATGCGGGATTGTGAAGTGAAACAAACTTCGTCCGGCAAGGACCACACCGCGAGTAAGCAGTCTAGCGAACTGGAAGCTCGCATCGGAGAACCTCAGTCCAATGTTTCGCAGACGTTTGTTCCGCTCGAATGGGACCAGAATTTGGCTCAAGTAATCGCAGATATCGTAGCGTTGGGCCCCGGCTATTTGGTCGATCGCCGCTTTTCCGGGATTTCCGAGTTCGCTTGCTGGGCGCATTTACTTGGGAATCTTAAAAAGCAAATTGGGTTGATCAGGCTTAGGGATGTCGGGGCGCCTATTAATCGGGACACAGTGCTTGCCCAATCAAATGA
>JBILUQ010000258.1:0-5642 GCA_044370935.1 Chthoniobacteraceae bacterium | reverse complement strand
GCAGGCTTGCGGGAGTTGGTGGATTCCGTGGGTGCTGAAGCAATGAACTCAGCGGTGGAGAGTGTGCGCAGGATGGTGGACTGGCATGGTGGTTTTTTCGGAGAAGGGGAGGGGCGAGTGTGTCCGAGGCTGCTGCACCGACGCGCTTTTGTTTTGGGGGAATCAATGTGCAAGTCCCTCTGGGCAGGCACCGAGCTCAAAAATTCCCTGGAAAAGATTAGGGCCGGCCTCGAGGCCATCTCCCAAACGCGCCATGGAGTGGATACTGCGAGGCAGGGGTATCGAAGGATGTGGCAGGGGGCGGTTGATGTTTATGCCGCCGCCAAGGCGGCTGGGTTCGGGGAGCTGCAGCTTGAGTGGATTTCAGGTCAAAAATTTATCAGCCTCGCGGATATCGAGGTTTTACTAGATGTCGTACTGGCTGATTTGGACTGGAGTGAAAAGCGTCTCAATGAGGCTTTATCAGAGTGGGAGGAAACCAAAGCCGTGTTGGATCAGGCGCTCAGAGAGCTCAAGGCGGGCAATCTCCGGCAGGCCGAGTTGTTGGAATCGAAAATAAGCCATCGATTCTGGTTGGATTTGGATGTGGAGGCGGTTTGTCGTGAGCTGGACGCAATTCTGGCAAAGCATCTGGCAGAGGTTCAATCGGTGGCGGCGCGCGATGGGCGTGCAGCTGTGTCTCTCGCTGAGCGTCACGCCGAGCGTTATTCACACAGCCCTCGGATTCGAAAGGGGTTTCTGAAGTTCAAGTCCGGTCTTGAATCCGAAATGCTGTTTAAGTCGTCTTCTCGCGAGAAAATGACTGTGGGCTTGTCTACCTTGGCCTTGTACGGGGCTGTTGCTGCCTGTGCATTTGCTGCTGGGGTCCTGTGGTTTGATATTTATTTGCAGGAGAAAGCGAGTCGGTCTGAAACGTTGGAAAAAGACTGGATCGAAAAAATAAGCCGTGAGCAGAGTCGTGATCGCATGAAGGACAGAAACGCTGAGGCGCTTAAGGAACCAGATTCCGCTGGGAATTAGCGTTTACTGCGGGTGGGCTAGGGGCCCTGTCTTTGCTTTTTGAAAAGCTTTTTCGAAGCCATCCGAGGGGCGCGCCGGGTTCAGCTTTTTTACCTGAATCCCAAACCTCGTTATGTTTTTAGACCGAAGGCGCTGTTGATGCTGCCTTTTCCATTAAAGTTTCCGAGCGGCTGCTATCCTAAGGCAGTCGCTCCAAAAGAAACCGCAGGAAATTGCCTGCAAAAATACCATCAATGTCTGTCTGGGAATACCCGCGCGCAGTCAGGAGCCCCTGAAGTTTTGCTACATCAGCGATGCTGTCGAGGTCCATCGGTGTTTGTTCTGTTCCAAATCCACCGTCCAAATCGGTGCCGATCCCCACGTGCAGAGCATTTCCAGCTATCTGGCAGATGTGATCAATGTGTTCGCAGATTTTCTCGATTTTCAATCCGAAATCCATCGGGCGGGATCGGAGATGTTGCCAGCCATGGACCATCATGATGGCATCAAACGCCATTCCAATAACAGCTCCGCGCTCGACGAGTTTTGAGATCTGATCATCACTGAGTTGCCTGTTCCAATCGGCAAGCGTCCTGCAGTTGTGGTGACTAGCCCAGAGAGGCCCGTTGTATCGGTCGAGTGCATCGCTGAAGCTCTCGTCACAGAGGTGAGTCACATCTAGTATGAGACCCAGTTTTTCCATCTCTTTCAAAAGCTCTCTCCCCTTCGGTGTGAGTGGACCCGAATCATCGGTCCCGTGCCCGTAGATGCCTGGGCCGTAATGCACTGGCCCGAGGGCGATTAACCCATCCGCCCGGGATTTCTCCAAATGTTTCCAGCTTAGAATTGAATCTGCTCCCTCCAAGCTGAGCAAATATCCGATGGGAAGGTTTTGCGTTTGCGAATCATCTGCTGCGCGCCAGAGTTCCGCGTGTGCCGCCAGTTCCGCGCGTGTTCGGATCTGTTTGATTTCCCCGAGTTCCTCCATCGCTCTGTAGTACGCGAGTTGTCCTTGGGTATGTGCCCATGCCTGTTCAGGGCTACGCCATCCAGGTAATTTGTGGAATTTGTGCGAGTACCGCGCGATCTGAGTGGCTACGATAACCCCGATTCTTCCGCGGCGCAGTTCCGGAAAGCATACAGTGTTGCGGCAACGATGCGGCAAACCATCGGGAGTCAAGAGTTCGCTGCGACGGATCTCCTCGAGTGTCATCCTCTGGTCCCTGTTGAACTCCATGGCGTTCATTGAGATGTCCAGATGGGCGTCGAAAATCAGTTTTGGGGGCGTCATTGATTGGATGCGTTGTTGGGGTGTTTTTTCCGCTGATCAACAAGAGTAATCTCGGCCGCGGGCCGCGATTTTCCAAGGTTGCCCAGGCCTTCCCGAGCGGTATGGAATCGCATAATTGTGCATCGAAACTGTTGGGCAGACATGTCGCGGCACGCCCAAAATTGGAGAGCCCATAGCCTTGTCGAAGTGATTGTGAGGTTGAAGCACGAGGTGCTCCTCGCTTTGCATCAGCACCGATGCATCATCGAGGCCCTGTAAGCGTACTCTTGGCTGCGGCATCTCTGGCGCTACTGATTTATGTCCCAGATCGAAACAAATCCGCCCCTGCGCTGGCTTACTAACCACGCGGGTGAGTAGAAAAGCAGCACACTGGAAGCGCAGTTCGGGGTGACGGTCTCTGTATCCAAAATCCCACAGGATTGTGGTTCCCGGGGAGCACTCACGGTCTGGATGGACCGCATGAGTTGCAAATGTTGGCGAGCCACCCGCCACAAGCGTGCGAACGCGCAAGCCTGAAGCCTCAAGTTTTTCGCGCAGTTCAATGACCGGCGAAAATGCAGTTTCGCACTGCAGCGCTCTCAGCGCGGGATCCGAGTCGTGCAGATGACCATCGTACGCATGAAGACCGCGGACATTTATCCAATCGATTCCGTGAAGTTTTTCATATAGCTTCATCGCTCGATCGTCCGGACTGATCCCAGTCCTTTGCATGCCGCAGTCGATATCCAAAAAAACGTCGAGTGGTTGGTTGGAGTCTTTCAGTGCCGCTTGAATTTGCGGCAAGGACTCTTCGGAGTCCACGAGCATTGAAAACTCGGTGTTTTTGAAAACTCGACGCAGTCGTATTAGTTCATGAATTGCGGGTCCCTGCAGGGGATAAGCAATTAGCACATCGGTTGCGCCATTGGCAGCGCAAAGCTCTGCTTCGGCGAGCGTAGAGGCCTTGAATTGCGCGATGCCCTCGCGTAGCTGCATTGAAATAATTTGCGGCGTCTTGTGGGTTTTTACGTGCGGACGAAGTCGCGTCGGGTCGCCTCCTACCATCGTCAGCATTAACTTTATGTTGGCCTCGATTCTCTCCTCAATGAACAGCAAAGCGGGAGTCTGGATTTGCTCAAGCCCGTCCAACTCGGGAAAAATCGCGTTCATCGATTCAGTATATGATCGCGAGCTATGCGAGTTCAAAAATCACTTCGATTTCGACTGCAATATTGCCCGGTAGCGGCCCCATTCCAACCGCGCTTCGCGCTCCCACTCCATGGTCGACTCCCCAGACATCGGCGAACAGCTGGCTGCATGCATTGATTACTTTTGGATGATCGTAAAAGTCTGGTGCAGAATTCACCATTCCGAGTGTTTTGATAACGCGCGAGATTTTATCCAGTGAGCCGAGTTGTTTGCGGAGCGTGCTCAGGAGCGCAAGTCCACATTGGCGAGCAGCAGCCTGGCCCATGGCCAGGTCGAGGTCCTTACCAACAACTCCCGTGATGTAGGTCCCGTCGATCTTCATCGGACCGTGTCCCGAGATATACAGAAGATTCCCTGTAATCACGATTGGCTTGTAGATGTGGCTCGGGGCGGGAACTTCGGGCACTGAAAGCTGAAGTTCTGTAATTTTTGAATCGGCACTCATGAAATGTGTAGGCCAACCTAAACACTTGTCGTTTTTGGTGGGAGGAGATTTTTTGCATCACCTCAGCCCCGGTTGGCGAGGTTAGGTAATATGTGCAGTTTCTTTAACCGGGATTTGATTTCTGATTCAAAAGTTATGTTTCTCTCGTGCGCGGCGGTGTAGGTTTCTGCATTCTTAATTTTGATTCGTTTGTTCTGGAGGGTGGTTCTGCGTCAATTTCCCCCGAAGATACGCTAGGATGTTGACATGGAGTGTCGGATTGGTACCTTTTCCGGCTACACAAATTTCAAAATTGTCATGGCTAATACTCCCTCTGCTGCTAAGCGCGCTCGTCAGACCACGGTTCGTACTCTCGTGAACCGCCGGATTGAGAGTTCTGTTAAAAACCGCCTCAAGTTCGTCCGCGAAAAAATCGCATCCGGTGACACGGCGGCGGCGGTGAGCGCTGCTCAGGTTTTTGTTTCGACCTTGGATAAGGCCGTCAAAACGGGGAACGTGCACCGCAACTCTGCTTCCCGTCACAAAACAATTGTTGCGAAGGCTTTGGCTGCGCTCAAGTAGTTCCTTCCAGCCGGGCTGCGGTTCTTCCGTTCCAGATTTAAGCGCCGTCTCTACAAGGCCGGCTTAGCGCGATGAGTCATTCTCATCGCGTTTTTTTTGCTCGGCGCTCTCTCGAGGGTTCGCTTGGTGTTGTCTCATCCGGGATCCGTTTCTTCAATTTGGCTGCCGATCCAAAAGCATGGAATCCTGAGTTTCGGGCTTTGCACTCGGATGCAGTTTGGCTCAGGGTAGGATATGGAAGCGAAACCCACCTCCTCACAGTCCCCTGACTCCGTATTTTACAAGAATGCGGCTGATTTCTTTTCGCAAACAGCTGGTTTTGCGCTGACTTACGACGACGTGTCCCTCGCTACGCTCTATTCTGACGTTTTACCCAGGGATGCGCGGCTTGAAACGCGGCTCGCTGAGGGGCTCTCTCTTCGCATTCCAGTGATATCCGCCGACATGGACACCGTCACTGAGGCGGAAATGGCGATCGCTCTCGCACGGTGTGGAGGGTTGGGTCTTATCCACTGTAATATGTCTGAGAGGGATCAGCTTTCCGAGGTGAGTCGGGTGAAGAACCACGTTCACGGTCTGATCGGTGACCCGATCAAGGCCTCGCCGCAGCAGAGTATTGGTGAGCTGCTCGAGTACCTTGAGGATAAGCATTACACTTTCCGCACATTCCCTGTGGTGGACCAGTCCGGTTTGCTTCTGGGATTACTTCCGGGGCAAGTGGTCAGACAGCGGCATGCCGCCAAAACGGTCGCAGAGGTGATGATTCCCAGGAATCAGGCGCCTTGCATTTTCGAGGGCGATTTAGGGGCCGACCCTATCGAAAGCGCAGACCGTTTTTTCACCGAAAACATCGGTATTCATAAACTCCTGGTCGTGGACCAAAGCAATCGGTTGAAGGGGCTTTTCACTCTGTCGGACATAGAGCGTATTCGACAGGAGCACAACTCACAGATGAAACCGGCGCGTGACTCGCGCTTTCGGCTTTTGTGCGGCGCGAGCGTGTCTGCGACACGCACAGTGAATGGAGAACTGGATCGAGATCGAATTTTGAGTCATGTGACGGGATTGGTTGAGCGCGGGGTGGACACTGTTGCGATCTCTACTGCGCACGGTCATTCTAAGGGGGTGGGGGATGCTGTTCGGCTCATTCGATCGGAG
>JBILUQ010000507.1:0-3396 GCA_044370935.1 Chthoniobacteraceae bacterium | reverse complement strand
CTACAGTCTCCCAATGAATGATGCGAGCAATGCGCCCTCGCCCCGGGACGTCTGATGAAGCTGCTGCGGCAAACCACCCGAAAACTGGCCTTACAGCTAGGCAGGCAATGGATGCCCTTTGCCGATGTGGCAACACCTGAGTTGCCGCTGTCGCGGCTGTTGAGGCTGTCACTGTTTCAGCTGTCGATCGGCCTGGCCACCGCGCTGCTGGTCGGCACGCTGAACCGCGTGATGATTGTGGAGCTGGGCGTCCCCGCATGGTGGGTGGCGCTATCGGTGGCGCTGCCGCTGGTGTTCGCGCCGATGCGCGCGCTGATTGGCTTCCGGTCAGACAAGCACCGCTCGGCGCTGGGTCTGCGGCGTCTGCCCTATCTGTGGATAGGCAGTCTGCTGCTGTTTGGCGGGCTGGCGATCATGCCGTTCGCGCTGCTGGCGCTGACGACCCAGCAGGCCGAAATGATCTGGGTCAGCCGCATTGGCGCGGCGCTAGCCTTCCTGCTGGTCGGGGCGGGCATGCAGGTGACCCAGACGGCCGGGCTGGCCCTGGCAACCGACCTCGCGACGCCGGAGAACCGGCCGCGCGTGGTGGCGCTGATGTACACGATGCTGCTGCTGGGGCTGGTTGGCAGCGGCGCATTGTTTGGCTGGCTGCTGGCGGATTTCAGTCCGCTGCGGCTGATTCAGGTGGTGCAGGGCTCGGCCGTGGCCGTGGTCTGGCTGAACCTGAACGCACTGTGGAAGCAGGAAGCGCTGAACCGCGATCGCGCGCGGCAGGCACCTGTAGAAGCGGAATTTAGCGATCACTGGCGCGAGTATGTCGCGCGCCCGGGCGTCAAGCGTTTCTTGTGGACTGTGGGACTAGGCACCTGCGCATTCAACATGCAAGACATCGTGCTGGAGCCCTATGGCGCTGAGGTGCTGCAACTCGGCGTAGGCGCCACCAGCCTGCTGACCGCGCTGACTGCCTGCGGCGCGTTGCTGGCCTTTGCGATGGCGGCCGCGATGCTCACGCGCGGCGTCGATGCGGTGCGGCTGGCGGCACTCGGAGCCATCGCAGGCTTGCCCGCTTTCGCACTGGTGATTTTTGCCGGGCCGCTGGAAGCGCCGAATCTGTTTCGCGCCGGCGCGTTTCTGATCGGCGTGGGCGGCGGACTGTTTTCGGTCGGCACGCTGACGATGGCGATGAGCCTGCAGCAAGGCGAAGACGCCGGCCTCGCACTTGGCGCCTGGGGCGCGGTGCAGGCCACAGCGGCCGGCGCGTCGGTCGCCGCAGGCGGAATGATCAAGGATGCGGTCGGCGCACTGGCCACCTCTGGCTGGATGGGAGAGAGCCTGATCTCGCCCGTCACTGGCTACAGCTTTGTGTATCACCTGGAGATGTACCTGTTGTTTGGTGTGCTGATAGCGATAGGGCCGCTGGTGCGGCGTGATGCGCTGCCTGCGCAAACAGGCCGGAAATTCGGCCTGGCAGATTTGCCCGGCTAAGTGTTATTCGTATCACGCGGTCGGGTGTAAAAGAAAACGAGGAGAACCCCATGGAAACAGGCGCTATCACGCAATACGTGGATGTGGCCCAGCTGGTGTTGTATGTGTTTTGGATTTTCTTTTTCGGGCTTGTCTATTACCTGTTGCAAGAGAATCATCGCGACGGCTATCCGCTGGATCCCGGCACGGGCCGCGACACCCAGATGGAGGGCTGGCCGCCCATCCCCAAGCCCAAGACCTACCATCTCGCCGATGGCAGCGAAGTGGTGATGCCGTATCCGCTGACGGGTCCGGAATTCCTGCAGGCCGAGCCGCGCCATCGCTGGATCGGGTCACCCATCGAGCCGACCGGCAATCCGCTGCTCGCGGGTGTCGGTCCTGGTTCCTGGGCCAAGCGTGCCGATCATCCGGATCGCACCCCCGAGGGCGAGCCGAAGATCACGCCGCTGCGCGTCAATCCCGAGCATGGCGTCGCCTCGCGCGATCATGATCCGCGCGGCCTGAACGTCATCGGCGCAGACGATGAAGTGGCGGGCACCGTGAAAGATCTGTGGATGGATCGTTCCGAAATGATGTTCCGCTACATCGAGGTCCAGCTCAATGATTCGGAACAGACCGTGCTGCTGCCAGTACCTTTCGCGCGCATCACGGAGGAACAGGTCAAGGTGCACGCGATCCTCGCGCATCAGTTCCGTGACGTTCCCGGTCATCGCAACGCCGATGAAGTGACGCTGCTGGAGGAAGAGAAGATCTCTGCCTATTACGGCGCCGGCACGCTGTACGCGACACCATCGCGTCAGGAACCGCTCGTTTAACCGGGTAACAGCGACATGCAAACTTATACCGAGCATGAATTCGAGGCGGCGCCGGGGCTTCCGGAAGCCCTGCCCGCCGGCGAGCGCATCCTGTGGCAAGGCAGCCCAGACTGGAAACTGCTGGCCGCCGAGGCATTTCATGTCCGCCGACTGAGCTTGTACTTCGCTTTGATGATCGCGCTGCAGGCCGTCATGAGCTGGGACGGCGACCTCAGCCTGCGCGCCAACCTCGGCCCGCTGATGCTGAGTGCCACACTCGCCGCCACCGCACTCGGTCTGCTCGCCTTCACTGCATGGCTGTCGGCCAGCACAACGATGTACACGCTGACGAACAAGCGCGTGGTCATGCGCATCGGCATCGTACTGACGCTGTCGTTCAATCTGCCGCTGCGCTGGATACAAGCCGCACAGATTCGTCCTTGTGGTGATACAGCGGGACACGGCGACATCGCCCTCGACCTGAAAGGTGATGATCGCATCGCGTATCTGCATCTGTGGCCGCATGCGCGCGCCTGGAACATCAAGAACCCGCAGCCCACACTGCGCTGCATCGCCGATGCCGAACAGGTCGGCGCCCAGCTGCACGCAGCCTGGCAACAGCGGCAAGCCGAAATTGCCGCGTCGCCCAACGCCGATGCCGGCCAGCGCGACCTGATCCCGGTCAGGATGCCAGCCGGCGTCTACGCGCGATGAAACTCTCCGAACCATTGAGCTGGACCGTTCGCGCCGGACGCGAATTCAATCCTGCTGTCGGCTTCGCGATATTTGCGATTGCGTGTCTGGTGCTGGTCGGCTGGGTGCGCTTGAGCTCACCCACTTCCGCACCCACCGTGATCACGCCTTCAGCGATGCGCGTGCTGAATTTCATTGACCAACCCGATGGATCGATCCGTGTGATCGATCATGAGACACACGATATCGTCGACAATTTCAGTGGCGAACAAGGCTTCCTCCGAGGCACGCTGCGCGCACTCGTGCGCGAGCGCAAACTGCGCGGGCTGGAGGCGAATCAGGCGCAGGCTTTCGAGCTGATTGCGCACGATGGCGGACGTCTGACGCTGCGCGACCCCGCCACCGGCACCAGCATTGCGCTGGA
>JBILUQ010000373.1:0-3413 GCA_044370935.1 Chthoniobacteraceae bacterium | reverse complement strand
CATCTCTAGGAAGAAGCCCTTCAAACGCTAACTGCTGAGCGATGCTGTAATCGGAGTGTGCCAGCTGAAACGTTTTTCATGTCTGCAGGCAAAATTTTTGGGTTGAAGGAATTGGCGCTTCAGAGCGACGCGCTCCGCGCTCAGGGGTTGCGATTGGTTTTCACCAACGGTTGCTTTGACCTACTGCATGTCGGACACGTTCGTTATCTGCAGGCGGCTCGGCGTCGCGGCGATGCTCTTGCCGTTGCGGTGAACGGTGATGATTCGGTTCGCGCGCTCAAGGGGCCAACGCGCCCCATCAATTGCGAGGCTGATCGAGCAGAGGTTCTGGCCGGATTGGAGTGCGTCGACTTTGTCGTCCTTTTTCATACACCGCGCGTCGATGCGGTGATTCGAGAAGTGCGTCCCGCGATATACGTCAAGGGAGGTGACTATACGCTGGATACATTAGATCCAGACGAGCGAGCGGCGCTTGAAGCTGTCGGGGCGCGCATCGAGATTGTTGGCCTTGTGCCCGGAAAGAGCACCACAGCAGTCGTGCAAAAAATGGCAGCTGATTCTGGCTCGGAGGCCGCCAAGTGAATGCCCGTTTGCAGTTGGGTGTGATTGGATCTGGGAAGGGCTCTAATTTGGATTCGATCGCGCGGGCGATATCCTCTGGTGACTTGCTTGCTGATGTTCGATTGGTGGTGAGTGATTCACCGTCGGCCGGCATTTTGGAGGTCGCTCAAAAGTGGGGGCTGCCATCCAGTATCCTTCCTCCGTCGCGCTTCAAGACGCGTCTGGAGCCCGAGATTGAGGAGGATCTTGTCCGTTTGCTAAAGGCTGCGGGAGTTCAAACAGTGGTGCTTGCTGGTTATATGCGAATGCTTAAGGCGCCCATGCTGGATGCGTTTCCTCGGGCCATCCTAAACATTCATCCTTCGTTGCTTCCTGCTTTTCCAGGCGTGGACGCGTCGCGTCAGGCGCTCCTTGCAGGGGTGAAGGTCACGGGGTGCACTGTGCACTGGGTTGACGCGGGAATGGATACCGGCAGTGTGATCGCGCAACGCGAAGTGGCTGTTCTGGATTCGGACACGCCGGAAACTCTCTATGCACGAATCCAGGAGGCGGAACACCAACTTTACCCGCAGGTTTTAAAATCAATCAGCGGCCCGCAGTAGCGCTTCGATTTTTTCGAAGATGAGTGGGGGCAGAATAGGTGCTCCGAAAGGGATCTCTCCAAAAACGGGAACCGGTAGAAGTCTTTCGAGGATCGCTGCATTTGTCATGACAGCTGCGCTCTCTGAAGGTGGCTCGGGCTGATTGATAATCACTCCAGCGCAGTTGAGTCCCTTCGCGATGATGGCGTCTACAGTCAGTTGGGTGTGGTTGAGCATTCCCAAACGGTTGGAGCAAACCACCAGCACCTGCAGCCCGAGTTCAAGCGCGAAATCGCTCGCGCAAAAGTTCTCCGTAAGCGGGACGCGCCAGCCGCCGACGCCCTCCACTAAAACCGACTGGTGCTCTACGGCGAGCTGGCTGAAGGCGCTTCTCGCGGTTTCGACATCAAGAGTGCGGTTCTCAATCAGCGATGCAGCGTAAGGGGCCGCCGGAACTCGCAGCCACACCGGATTGATGAGCTCAATGGGCGCTGCGTTGTGTGACGCCTTCATGAGAATCTCTGCGTCATCACGGTCGCCACAGCAGAAAGGTTTCATGGCAACAGCGTCGATGGAAGTCTTTCGCAGTGCGTCCGTAATCAGAGCAGTGGTGTGTGTTTTCCCAACGCCTGTATCGGTTCCTGTAACAAAAAAGCCGCGAAGAAGGGATGCCATGTAAGAGACGCGCTTGGTTGTGTAATTCCGCTGTTGGGTGTTAAGCGCCTATCGACGCTTTCAGTGCTGCAGCGATTTCGTCGGCGAATCCATTGATTTGATTGGCTTCGCGTCCTTCTATCAGGAGGCGTATCTTTGGTTCCGTTCCCGAGTAGCGCAGTAAAACGCGGCCATTGCCTGCGAGTGCTTGCTCCGCGTTTGCGACGAGCTTTTGGATCTGTGGAAGTTCGCTTAAGGGAGGCTTGCGTTGGACCCTAAGATTTCGCTGCGCTTGCGGGTATTTCGAAAGGCAAGACTTCAGCTCGCTCAGTGGCTTTCCTGTTTCCACCAAAATGCGGAGGATTTGGAGCGCGCTTACGAGGCCGTCGCCCGTTGTTCCAAAATCACGGAAAATCATGTGTCCGCTCTGTTCTCCTCCAATGTTCAAGTTTTCGCGGACCATTGCTTCGATGACATAGCGGTCACCCACTGCGGTACGTAGTACGTCGCCTCCATGTGATCGGATTGTTTCATCGAGCCCGAAGTTGCTCATGACTGTCGCGACCAGTGTGTTTCTTGCCAGGGTCTCCCTGCGTAGCGCATCAAGTGCGGCGATCGCAAGAATCTCGTCTCCGTCAACAACCTCGCCTTTTTCGTCGCAGAGCAGGACGCGGTCCGCGTCGCCGTCGTGTGAGATTCCGACGGATGCTCCGCTTTCGCGGACAACGCGGCTGATTTCCTCGGGAAAGGTGCTGCCACAATTTGTGTTGATATTCCGGCCGTCGGGAGTTGTGTGCGCAGTGGTGAGTTTCGCGCCCAGCTCCCTCAGCACGCATGGAGTAGATTTGTAGGCCGCGCCATTCGCGCAATCCACCGCAACATGCAGACCCTCCAGCGTCATGCCCTTGGGAAAGGATGCCTTTGCAAACTCCACGTAGCGTCCAAGAGCGTCATCGATGCGCTTTGCCTGGCCGATTTTTCCGGCGGTAGGCCGGATGGATTCGATCTCGCCGCTGAAGACCAAGTGCTCGATCCGCCGCTCGATTGCATCGTCCAGCTTGTAGCCATCGTGGCGGAAAAATTTGATGCCGTTGTCCTCATACGGATTGTGCGAGGCGCTTAGCACGATGCCGGCATCCGCCCGCAGCGATCTGGTGATGTAGGCTACGCCCGGGGTGGGGAGCGGGCCGATGAACAGCACGTTGGCCCCGAGCGACATAACTCCGGCCGCAAGGGCGTTTTCCAACATGTACCCGGAAAGACGGGTGTCTTTGCCGATCACAATGGTGGCCCGTTGGTTAGCGGACTTTCTCTGGGCCGCCATCTCTGAAAAGATATGGGCGGCGGCGCGCCCCAGCTTGAGGGCGGTTTCAGCGGTGACGGGCTCGAGATTTGCCACCCCCCGAACCCCGTCAGTTCCAAATAGTTTCCGCGAGGAATCGGCTGTATTGCTCATGTGGCGTAGGTGTCCTGAAAGTCGTTGGTCAAGGATCCCTAGCCTCAGATGGCTCCCGAGCAAAGGGATTTGGTGGGCGGGACTTCAGTTTTATGAAGGATTAGCCTTTGAAAGAAGCTGGATTGGGGTTGAAGGGTTTGGCAGGATGGCTGTCAAAGCTT
>JBILUQ010000371.1:0-3432 GCA_044370935.1 Chthoniobacteraceae bacterium | reverse complement strand
ATGCGCCGACGTTGCGAATGCCCACGCACCCAGTGGTGCCATGACGCGAGGCCCAGCCGCTGGCGCGGAACGTGCAATCTCGAATGGTCACGTCCTGCGGAAAGGTGCCTTCACCCTCGGCCACCGATGCACCGAGCAAGATCGCCGGATACATAATGTGATCGTAGGCGCAGTGATCGAAGAGGGCGGTGCGGTTGCGAATGATGCTCGCGCAGCCGGCGATGTTGCGGAAAACACAGTTGCGCAAGGTGTAGGAGGCGATATCCCAGTCGTAGATGGAAATAAGCGTGTCAGGGCCGGCGAATGCAGGCAGCGCTTCGGTGAAGGTTAGGGTCACCTCCGGCAAGCCTTCAACCAGCTTTGTCTGTGCGACGCTGACGGTGCGTTCGACAGGTTTGGGGTCATTCCAGAAACCCACTTTCGATCCCGGTTCGATGGGCGCGTTGGTTCCGCCGGACTTGCTTGCCGTCACCGTGTGGTCGTTGACTCGCTGCTTTAGTTTCAAGAACGATCCATGCACATTCTGTCCGTCCCAGCGCACGCCCTCGCAGTGCATGTCTTCGATGAGGTACTCGCCGCGGCCGGCCCAAATGAACCATGCGTCGCGTGGACCGACGGCGAGTTGATTGCCCTCCGGACGGAAGACGATTCGGTTAGCTCGCACGTTCGTGCAGTGATGCGTCACCAGGGGATAGCCGTTGACCGTGAGAAGGTTCGATAGCTGCACATCGCGGCATTCGCTGATCTGGACCTGCGACCCGCGATACCCGAAGTGCCATGACATCAAATCGCCAACCTCCACCTTGGAAGCGACGTAGTCGCCCGTGAGGCTGAGGCGCCGCCCCTCGCCACCGGACGCCTTTCTCCAGATCAGGCGATGCGCGTCCACGTCATTCCCATAAGTCACGCTGGGCACCTTCCGCAGCATGCGGGTTCTGGGATCCCATAAGTTGGCGCAGTATGGCCCGACGCCCTCGATCACGGGCAGGCCCGGGAGGACTTCGACGGTGATCGTCTCTTTCTCTTTGCCGACCACATAACCTGCGGACCCGAACTGGGGACTATTGTCTAAGGCGAGATTACGCAAGCTGAGTCCATCGCATCCGCTAACCGCCAAGATAGGAGGAACATGCTGCTTTGAGGTCTCGAGATGATGCCGCCTGACGAGACGCGTGGCTGGTTCGCCTTGCGCATTCACCGCACCCTCCAGCGTGAGACCGTTGAGGTTCTTAACGGTCAGACATGCGCCCGTGGGCTGGTCGAGTTCATAATAACCGGCCTCGAAAACGATCTTTCGAGCGTGGACGGCGAGTGCTCGAGCGATGGCCGCACGGATGCTTGGAACGTCGTCCTTCCCGTCATCAGGAATCGCTCCGAAATCCCGGACACAAACGATGTCGGCAGCAGGGGCCGTGGGTTCCGCTTTTTGCTGGGGCGTCTCAGCCGCCCTGGCAGAATGCAGCATCATGAAAGGCATCAGGAGGCCCGCCGTTAGTAGTGAAAAAGTCCATTTAATGAATGGGGTTAAGGGACTCGCTGGATGCGGGGCGATTGCAGGCAGGTCAAGGCACGGCGTGTTCAAGCGGAGATGCTGGGGGTGAGCAAGAGCGATCATCGGTAGGGAATGATGGGGGTTCCTTTTTACGTACGTATGGGGGAGGGGCTGAATTGCCGCAGCGCGGTCATCCCAGATATATTCCCGACGCTGGCTCCGTTTGGCGATAAAAGATCCGGCGCTGTGAATGCAGGGAGTGGCGCTCTGAGGAAAGTACAGGAGGTCTACGAAGGAGAGTGTGGATCCCAAACGGACTATGGCCGATCCAGACGCTGCCATAACGCCGCAGCATCCAACTGGCCGTACTTCACGCTTTTGTTCTAGTCACCCCAATCCTGCGGTGGCACCACGTGATTCTCGATCGCGTGCTCATTGGATTTGCCGCACAATGCTAGCGGGAAGCCGCCTGTCCCGGCGATGGCATCTCTTGGAGCCATGCGATAATGTCGGCGATTTTCTGCGCATCCAAACCGAGCTGGGATGGTTCGTACATCAGCGACGTCTTGAGTTTCTCCGTCGAGGCAATTCTTGCTGCAGGAACGGTTTGAAATAATCCGCCGGCTGACTGGATCATCACCGGGTCGCCTGTGCTCACAATCATGCCATAAATTGTTTTACCGTCTTTGGTTTTGAGCACATGCCCCTCAAATCCATGGGCAATGTCCGCCGAGGGGGATGCTATCGCCTGTGCAATGACTTCCCTAGTTTGCTGCGCGCCGAAGGCCGTCAGATTCGGGCCAAAGTCAACACCCCGCTCGCCGATGGTGTGGCACATCAGGCAGACTGCTCCGGCGGACTGGCCTCTGGCTGCATCCCCTTGAATAGCAGAAATTACCGCAGCAGAAGGAAGCTCGGCGCTCGCTTGAGAAAGCGGAGGAGGCTCGATAGATGTCAGCTCCAGTTTGTCCGGGTCGTAGGCGCCGCTGGCTTTCAACGCTGGAGCGAGGTCGTGGTCGCGCCAGAGGGATTGGTTGTTGTGTAAAAGCCACCAAACCGCTGCGGTCTTCGCGGGGAATGCGGGCGTTGCGGCGAGCTCAAGCATCGCGCTTGAGCCGGCCTTAGAAGCTACAAAGCCGAGCGCCGTCAGCATTTGTTTGCGCTGTTCCGGAGTGATAGAAGCTGCAAGGGCGCGTGTCTTGATCGCATCAGCGGCGGCGTCTGGGTGCAAGCGCCACGCGATTCCGGCGAAGGCATCGCTCCATTTCTCGGGAGCTCCTCCCATACACTTTTGGAGTTCTTCATAAACCAACGCTTCCTTGCCTTCCGATCCAAGCCCGAACGCCTCAAGGTACGCCCGGTCAAAGCCGTCGAATTGCCGGCCGATTTTTGCAAGGATTGGAACCGCCTTTTCAGCAGGAACATCGCGCAGACTCAGTGCGACCTCGCGGCGAACGGCGGGCGATGGATCCTCGGCCATGGACGAAGCGATGGGTACGACATCGTGTCCAGCAGCTTTTAGCGCCCGATAGGCGACCAGTCTGGTGGACTCTGCGGATGCTTTTAAAAGAGGTTTCACCCGTTCGACTCCGGCGTCCCCCATTTGTGCGAGCAGCCACGTCGCGCGGGCCGCCACGTACGGGTTAGAGTGTTCCAGAAGACCCGCCACTGGGGCGACAGCTTTTGCACCCTGTGCGCGCAGACGAATGAAACCAGCATGGCGTACGTTTACCGCCGGGCTTTGAAGGGCAAGGATCTGGCCCTCCGTGCTGGCTAGGTCCAGCTTGGGAATCTTCGGCTTAAACCCTTTCGGAGCAATTCGGTAAATGGTGCCGCTACAGGCATCGTCCAGGGTCTGGTGGCCGCCGACGCGGGCGTCAAACCAGTCGGCGACGTAAAGCGCTCCGTCAGGACCGACAGCCACATCGCTCGGCCGGAAT
>JBILUQ010000370.1:0-3436 GCA_044370935.1 Chthoniobacteraceae bacterium | reverse complement strand
TAATTGACAGACAAATGACAAACCGTCCCCACCCCCCTTCAAACTTCCCAGTCGCTAGCCGCCTCCCCAACCGTGTCTTGATCGTTTGCATGGGCAACATCTGCCGTTCGCCGACCGCTGAGGCGGTTCTCCGCTCACAACTCCAGAAAGCCGGCCTACAGATCCAAGTCGATTCAGCTGGCACCGAGGACTACCACATCGGGGCCGCACCCGACTCCCGTTCAATCAAACACGCGAGCCTCAGGGGATACGACTTGGGCGGCCTCCGCGCAAGACAAGTGAACCTCAGCGACTTTTCCGAATTCGACCTCATCCTAGCCGCAGACGGAGCGAACCTCGCGGAACTCAAACGCCGATGCCCACGCGAGCATCAGCACAAGCTGTCTCTTTTTCTCGAAGACGCCGCCGTACCCGACCCCTATTACGGAGGAGTCGAGGGGTTTGAAAAGGTACTGGACCTCATCGAATCGCGGGTGGCGTCCCTTGTGCAAATGTGGTCCTTGGCGGCTGCATGAAGACGCTTTTTAAAGGGCGCCCACAAACTCGCTCAAAAGCAGCTCGTCTCTAGGGATGCCTTTGTGCAGGGAACTGTTTGCGCAGCAGCGCTGCCGCCTCGCGCTGCCTCACCGCGACATCAGGTGTATTCACCCTGTTCACCGTCTCACGGGGATCGTCGGAAAGTGAGTACAACTCGCTTGCGACCACATCTCCGGAAGTCCAGTCCCTCCATTCGGTGTAACGAACGGATGCGGTGCGAACGCTGACCCCCATCGACTGCGGCACCTTCGCCGGTTCACGGTCAAAGTATGCAGGACGCGGGTGCTGGGTGAAAGCCGCCGGTTTGAGCGCAAGCTCCGGCTTTTCTAGAACGGGCACCAAGCTCACGCCCTCCAGTCCAGCTGGACGCGGCAAATGACACAAATCCACAAGTGTCGGGAACAGGTCGAGCAACTCCGACAAAGATTTGGTTCGCGCACCCTCCGACTTTCTTCCAGCGGCAGAAATCATGCATGGCACCCTCGCATCGAGCTCGAAATTGGACGTCTTGCCCCAGAGCGCGTGTTCGCCCAAATGGTATCCGTGATCACTCACGAAGACCACAGTTGTACGCTGCGAGACGCCAGACGCGTCCAAAGCTTCCAGCACCTTGCCGATTTGGGCGTCGAGATACGACACGTTTGCAAAGTAACCGTGCCGCATCTCAGCGGCCTGCTCCAATGGCAGCTCTTGCGCAGAAACGGATTTACCAAGAATTTCAGTGCTTTTGTGGAAGGCGATTTCAGGCGCGTTTTCCGGACGCGAACCGTTGAATGTCTCAAATTCGCTGCGCTGATATAGGTCCCAATACTTCTTTGGAGCCCTGAAAGGCGCATGCGGTTTCCAAAAGCCAACCGCAAGAAAGAAGGGGCCTGCCTTTACCT
Organism: Chthoniobacteraceae bacterium; assembly: GCA_044370935.1. GTDB lineage: Bacteria > Verrucomicrobiota > Verrucomicrobiia > Chthoniobacterales > Chthoniobacteraceae > Chth-196. Next base: position 2,015 of record JBILUQ010000370.1, on the reverse strand, counting down.
CATCCAACACCCGGACAGCTTCCGCCGCAACCCGCCCGTCGTAATAGGCTTCGTCTGGAACGCGCAACGCCTCGCAAATCGGCCCAGCCCCGTACCGCAACCGCGTCACCATGGGCTCGCCCTCTGGCGCTTCCCCTGTAAGCTGCGGAGCATCGTCGCCGTGGTTCGCGTAGTGCAGAAACTCCGGCGCGCTCCATGAGCGCGCATCCCCCTTTTCGGCGGTGTGCCAGTTGTGAAAAATCTTACCCACGCAGCGGGTGGTGTAACCATTCTCCTTGAACCAGAGCGGCAGAGTCGTCACATCGGGATTTGCTTCGCGGAAATGCAGGCTGTTGTTCCACACCTTCAACGTGTCGGGACGCCGCCCCGTCAACATGGACGAGCGAGAGGGATTGCACACCGCCTGCTGCGCATACATGCGGTCAAACTGAACGCTTCTGGCCGCGAGCCTGTCTAGGTTCGGGGTCTTCGCCTTGGACCCGTACGATGCCAGTTCAGTGCGAAAATCGTCGCTCATGATGAAGAGCACGTTGTTCCTTGAGGAATCAGCGAGCGCTGGCGAGCCGACCAACGCACCCAGCAGAAACGACCAGAGGGGAAATCGCATAAACCCCTTCATGCAGCATGATTCGCCTTGAATCAAGAGCAGTTTAAGCGTGCAGACGCGCGGGCGCCTCATAATTTTCCAGCGTAAACCGCTATCAGGCGCAACTTAATTCCTTTCCGGGGTTATCTAACCCGTGGTGAGATGACCAACACCCGCTTCCCCCCCATGCGTCTTAGTACACCAATCCGAGCAGTTCTCCACACTGCTGGAGATCTTCGGCCAAAGCGATTTTACATCGCCGCGTTCGCCTCATTTTTATGGTGCGCAGGCGCTGTATTCGAGCGAGGTGCACAGGGAGCCGGATCAAGCTCAACCTTCGAACGCGACGTATACCCCATCCTCCGGCGCTCATGCCTCGAATGCCACGATGCGAAAAATCATAAGGGCGGCCTGCGCCTCGACTCCCGTGAAAAAGCTTTTGAGAGCGCAGACACAATCGTGAAAGGCAGAGCGGCGGAGAGCGAACTCTACAAAAGAATCACTCTGCCGAAAGGGCACGATGATGTGATGCCCAATCGAGGCGAACCGCTTTCAAAAGCTGAGACAGATAGAATCAAAATCTGGATCGACGAGGGCGCTGCATGGCCCGAGTCCTTCAGCGCCGCAAAACATTGGGCTTATGTTCAGCCGCGCCGCCCAAGCCCGCCGCTAGTAGCCCCAGCAGCAGGTAGCCAAAACGCGACCTCGGACAGCGTTGATTCATTCATTGCGACCCGTCTCCAATCGGAGGGCTTGGATTTTGCGCCGGAAGCCGATCGGAATACGCTCTTGCGTCGCCTGTCGCTGGATCTGGTGGGATTACCACCTTCCCCGCGCCAGCTCGAAGCGTTTCTCGCAGACACCTCACCTCAGGCTTACGAGCGCCTGGTGGACAGTCTCCTGGCTTCTGATCAATTCGGCGTACGCTGGGCAAGACAATGGATGGACTGCGCGCGCTACGCAGACTCGCACGGTTTTCAGCGGGACGACCTGCGTGACATCTGGCCTTACCGCGACTGGGTGGTGAAAGCGCTCAATGACGACATGCCCTTCACACAGTTCACCATAGAACAACTCGCCGGCGACCTCATTCCCGGCGCAACCGAGGCGCAACGCATCGCCACTGGATTCAACCGAAACGCACCTACAAACGTGGAAGCAGGGACCGATCCAGAGGAAACCCGGGTCAACCAAGTCCTCGACCGCGTGAACACATTGGGGATGGTCTGGCTCGGCAGCACTCTCGAATGCGCCCAATGCCACGACCACAAATACGACCCCATCACTCAAAAAGATTATTACGGTCTGTTCGCGTTCTTCAACAACACCTCCCTCGAGGCCGACCGTAGCAACCCAAAAGTGCCAGGCTCTATTCAATTCAAAGGGCCAGCCATGACCCTGACGGATTCCGAAAGAGATGCACGCAGAG
>JBILUQ010000103.1:0-12489 GCA_044370935.1 Chthoniobacteraceae bacterium | reverse complement strand
GTATTCGTCTTTTGTTTTTCATGTCTCTGGTTGGTTATTCCCTCCCAGAACTCTCCCCTCAAGCTTACGATCTCACTGGCTCCGTTTCCCCGCGCCCGCTCTGAAACTATTTCCGCGCCAAAAAGCTCTACAACAGCGGAGTGGTGGAGGGCTTGAACCTGAAATGCAATCTGGTGAAACGTCGAGCTTATGGATTACGCACTTTCCAAGCGCTGAAAGTCGCTTTCTATCAAAATCTTGGGGCACTTCCTGAGCCGCAGCTCACCCACAGATTCTGCTGACGAGGCATTTTTAGAACATCCAGCAGGGCTTTGCTACGAGTAGAAAAGCCAACGGCCTCCTGCGCCGTTTCAAGGGCAGGATTCACGCGGTCGATTGCTCCGTTATGGAAATGGTCGCCGACTGCATCGGCTTGGCTAAACACCGCAGACGCAAGGCCGCTGCCAAAGTGCGCCTGCGGCTCGACCTGCACAGCTTTCCCCCCTTATCGTTGTCGAAACCGCCGCTCATCACAACAACAAGAGGGCACGCGAAGTCTGTACCGGTATTTCTCTAGGTCACATGGAACCGTCAGCGCAAACCCATCTAGCCTGAAGCATGCGTGGCGCGTAGGATAGGTGGATTCAAACAACTGCACTCAGCCCCAGCCGATCCGCACTCCAGATCGACTCAATACTGGAAGAATTCGGTGCAAGTGGGCACACCCAAGGCGCCTTCGCAAGGCAGCATGGAACCTCGTCGAAAGGCTGGCCGTCGATGGCAAGCGATCCTTTCAGCACTGATTTCGGGGCATTAACCTCCCGGCTCAAATTCGCCGACTCTGCGCGGGCAACCTCGAGTTTACAGAGTGCAAATGTGTCGTATTTGCCTGTGGAAAAGCGGTCCTTTTTCACTTAGTTTCACTGTTGTTCACAATGCCGCCCATCTCCGACCCTCTCATCATCGCCGGACGCTCGTTTTGCTCGCGTCTGCTCCTAGGAACAGGAAAGTTTTGCTCTAACCAAGCGATGGCTGACGCTCTTGATTCAAGCGGCACGGAGATCGTCACTGTCGCATTGAGGCGCGCCGACCTTTCGGGGGCCCGCGACCCGTACGCCAATATTTTGGAGTTCATCGATCCAAAACGCTACCTATTGTTGCCAAACACCAGCGGAGCCATGAACGCGGAGGAGGCAGTCCGCCTCGCCCGACTCGCGCGCGCGGCAGGCATCTCTGATTGGGTCAAACTCGAGATTCACCCTGACCCACGATACCTTTTGCCAGACCCGATCGAAACGCTGAAGGCTGCTGAGGTTTTGGTGAAGGAAGGCTTCATAGTTTTGCCGTACATCAACGCAGATCCGGTTTTGGCGCGCCGGCTTGAAGACATAGGAACTGCAACCGTGATGCCTCTGGGCGCCCCCATCGGCAGCAACCGAGGCCTCCGGACCCGGGACCAAATTGAGATCATCATCGATCAATGCAGTATTCCCGTGATCGTTGACGCGGGAATCGGGGCGCCAAGCCAGGCTGCGGAGGCCATGGAGATCGGCGCCTCAGCGGTTCTGGTAAACACAGCCATCGCGATAGCCTCGGATCCGGCCGGGATGGCCGCTGCGTTCCGCGGCGCTGTTGAATCCGGGCGCAAGGCCCACAAAATCGGGCTTGGCTCGGAGGCGTTCAAGGCTTCCCCAACAAGCCCGCTCACAGGATTTTTGAAGGGGGCGTAACCGGCAGCTGAAGCCGAGTCCCCCGTTCATCGAGATTGCATTTCACCCCAGAACACACCCCATGGCACTCATCGAAGTCCGGAATTTGAAAACCTATTTTCCAGTGCGCTCGGGCGTGCTGAGGCGGCACGTTGATGATATTCGGGCCGTGGACGACGTATCCTTCAGTATTGAAGAGGGAACAACGGTGGGACTCGTAGGGGAAAGCGGTTCGGGGAAGTCGACGATTGGAAAGACCCTCCTGAAACTAACGCAGGCAACCTCAGGCGAGGTCGTTTATGCGGGGCGCAACATCCTTCCGCTCGATGAAAATGAATTCCGCCCGCTGCGGCGGGAGCTTCAGATGATTTTTCAGGATCCGTTTGGATCCCTCAATCCCAGGCACTCGGTTCTTCAAATTGTTGGCGAGGCGCTGGAAATCCATTTTCCGCAGTTTAACAAGAGCGAGAGACAGGACCGAGTCGTGTCTCTACTGGAGAAGGTCGGTCTTAAGCCTGAGATGGTGAAGCGCTACCCCCATGAGTTTTCGGGCGGACAACGCCAGCGCATCGGCATTGCGAGGGCGCTTGCCGTCGAACCGCGCTTCATCGTTTGCGATGAACCTGTGAGCGCGCTCGACGTGAGTGTTCAGGCCCAGATCGTAAACCTGCTCCAAGACCTTCAGGAGCAACTTGGATTGTCATATCTGTTCATCGCGCATGATCTGGCGGTGGTTGAGCACATCAGCGACCATGTACTCGTGATGCACCATGGCAAGATTGTTGAGTCGGCGTCAGCAGCCGAGATCTATGAAAGTCCGAAGCACGAATACACCCGGAAGCTCCTCGCCGCCGTACCGAAGTTTTCGCACTAGTGAGTTTGCTCCAGAATACAAAGCCGGGCGACAGACTCGCGCCGCGGCAGAATCCGCTGCCACTTCCAAACAATTTGCTCAACCAAACGCCTCGCTGAAATGACTCCACTTCTGAGAAAGCTTCTGGGCATGAACTGGGTGATTGTCACCCTGACGATACTGCTCACGGTGTTCGGAGTGATTGCGGTTTACAGCGCCACCTACTTTCGCACCAACGAGTACTGGGAGAAGCAGGTGGTGTGGGCGCTGGGTGGTCTCGCTGTATTTTTTGCGGTTAGCATCGTGCACTACCGATGGGTCAAGCTTGCAGCCGTCCCTCTTTACGCCACCAGCGTATTGCTGATCGCGCTCACTTACACGCCCCTCGGTCAGGAGCACGGCGGGGCGAAATGCTGGCTGCGTCTCCCGGGAATCGGCACCTTTCAGCCCTCACAAATGGCCATCATGGCCGGGATTCTGACCGTGGGGCTTTTCCTATGCCAATTCACGAAAATGCATCCAATGCTGAAGCTGCTCTCGGTTGGCTCAATTGTTGGCGGCCCGATGCTTTTGACGCTTAAACAACCTGATTTCGGGATGACACTGGTCTGGATTCCCGTGATGATTGCGATGCTGTTTGTGGGAGGAATGCCCCGGCGATACCTGCTGGCGATCCTGCTCATCGGAACGTCGCTTCTTCCGCTGGTGATCAATTTTGGGCTCAAGGATTATCAACGCAAACGTCTCGTGACTTTCGTTGACCCGGATATTGATCCGCGTGGCGCCAGCTACGCCATCAATCAAGCAATGATCGCCATCGGCTCAGGTGGCTTTTCAGGCAAAGGATTCAAAGCCACAGGCACGCAGATCGAGCAGGGTTTCGTGCCCGGAACAACAGTCCACACGGACTACATCTTCACTGCCATCGGTGAGCAGTGGGGATTCGTGGGCGGCGTGTCCATCATCGCCGCTTACACCCTGCTGCTGCTTGCATGCCTGTTCTCAGCACACAAATCGAGTGACAACTACGGATTGGTCATCGCCGCCGGTTTTGCCGCACAGTTGTTCTTTCACGTGTACCAGAATATCGGGATGACCATAGCCATCATGCCAATCACCGGACTGCCTCTACCCTTGATTTCCTACGGCGGCACGTTTCTGCTGACCATTATGTTTGGGCTCGGTCTGGTGAACTCCGTCTGGATTCACCGAAAGGAAGTCTCCTGAGTCGGAGGCTTTTCGCGGAGACGCCCTTTCCAAAACGAGCGTCTGTGGCTCCCAGTATCGCTCCCGGAGGTCAGAAGCGTCCACGCTGAGCTCCGCGGATTTGTCAGCCCTTATCGAAGCACTTTCGTGCAAGAACTGCGCTCGGGCAAAACAGCGCGCAGCGAGATCGAACTTCTAGTTCCCGTCTCCGCCAAGCGAAGGCATATCCAGTCCAACGGTTCCCGTTGGCAACAAGATGCGTGTTGGAAACTCTTCCGAGCCGCCCTGCACGTTATCCTGATCTTCAAACACGGCCACCGCAGCCGCAGCCGCCGCTGAAACCGCCATCTGCAAGGTGCTGGCCATGTCGGGCTTTTCGTCCTCACGAGCCAAACCCTCAGCAATGTCATTGTCTGCAGAGGACACTGAGGGGCGCGATACCGAATTCCAGACAACGGGCGCCGCAACGGAAAATACCAAACATGCTGCAAGCGTGACCGCAGCCGCAGCCGTACGCCACACATGATGCCACACTCCTTCAGTGACGACATTCCCGAGCACTTTGTTGCGTCGGGAAGCATCGAGGATTAATTCCTGCCCGCCCATCTCCGCCTCAAATCCCTCCTCGAGCAACTGGGCCATCTCGATCATCTCCAAAACATCCGTACGTGTTGAATCGCATCCCAACATGATTGACTCAACGTACAGTCGTTCCCGCGGCTCCAATTCATTGAGCGCGTAATTTGTAATATCAACCTGACGCAGACGGTCTTTCATAAAACTATGCTGACTTTGTAAGATAAATGATTTTCTCTTCGCGGTCATCGCGCTCCATCTTGTCTCGCAGACTGCGCATGGCCGCATTCAAAATAAAACCCACGTTGCCCACACTGAGGCCCGTGATATCGCTGATCTCCTGGTAGGAGTGAAAATGTTGAAAGCGCAGACGAACCACCTCGCGTTGGTTTTCAGAGAGTTCCTCCACCAACTCCATCAATCGAGCCAAACGCTCCTTGCGTTCCATCTCAAACGACGGTGAAGGATCCTCTGAGCGCCGCGCCTCGAACTCTGAGTTCTCCACGTGAATGTATCTCTCCTGACTGCGAAGCACTTTCAGGGAGCAGTTACGGCATACCGTGAAAAGCCACTGCGAAAGATGCCCCTCGATGGCCTCCTGCTCCTGCTTAAATAAGCGCATAAAGGTCTCCTGAACCACGTCACGGGCGCGCTCAAGATCTCTTACAATGCTGTAAGAATACTGTAGCAGAGGCTTTTCGTAGCGCTCCATTGCCGTCTTCACCCACTCCGTCTTCTTTTTTTGCTTAGTGTTGAACATAGTCTGGGAGGTTTGGGGAACTCTAACTTAGCTAACCCGGCGGGTCACCCTTTCTTGGGGTATTTGTAGGATTTTTCACAAACTGCGGAGCCCCCAGTCAGCACGAGGGCAAAATACTTGTAACAACCTCGACATCAGCAGTCTGAGGAAACATATCAAGGGGAACCACCGTCTCCATCCGATAGCCCTTTGCTAAAAGCTCCTTAACATCCCGCGCCTGCGTCGCTGGATCGCACGAAACATAAATAATCTGCCGCACCGCCCGGTGTCCCAGGATGCCCGCAACGCCCTGCCCCAGCCCGGATGCAGGAGGATCAAGAAGCAGCACAACCCCCTCTTGCTGATGCAAATCCAATATACGACTGAGTTCCGATGCGACGTCCCCGCAAACATACTGCTCGGCCGGCCCGGCTGCTCGGACTGCCTCGGCCACGGCGGCTCGATTCGACTCGATTCCAACCACTTTAGAAAACCGATTCGCAAGCCGGTGCCCGAAAAATCCTGCGCCGCAATAGGCATCCACGAGAACCGTTGCTCCCGGCGCCAAAAGACGCACGACGATCGCAACAAGCTGCTCAGCCGCAGCACTGTTTGTCTGCTCAAAAAACCGCTTATCCATCCGCTCGTCGAGCAACACCTCGCCGTCTCTCAGACGAGATTTCCGCAGTGCGGCAAGCCTCAGGTTCAATGATTCGTCGGCGATTTCACAACGATGTATATCAACAACGCTGCGTCCGTACTTCGCGAAAAAACCGATCCGCCCCTCACCCACATGCAAGCGGATGCGGTTGCGGTAGTTCCATTCCAGCGGTGAAGGAACCACCTCCTCAACCGGGGCATCAGGAATCCCGCCGATACGCTCAAACAGGCTGCGAACCTGCGACTGCTTCCACCGCAGCTGTAACGCGTAGGGCACGTGCTGGTAAGCGCAGCCGCCGCAGACACCGAAGTACTCGCACTTGGGCTGGATCCTTTCCGGGGACGCCTCCAAAATCTCGGCTAACCGGCCCTCGGAAAACCGCTTTTTCTCAGAAAAAACCTCAGCAAGCACCCGCTCGCCCGGCATCGTAAACGGCACAAAATGAACCTTGCCGGCCGACCTTCCAACCCCTGCTCCCCCGTAGGCTACGTCTTCGAGCTGCAACTCCACCATTTCAGGTCTGTGGACGCCCTTCAACCCTCCCCCGGCAATCTTGGCGTCAATCGCAGGCTGTTCTGCAGGATCAGATCCCCGGCGCTTGCCAACCCTCACGGCACCCGGGACTGGTGGGCGATGATCCGCGTGTAGGGGAATCTTGATTCAAAACCGAGCTCGGGAGGAAATTCCTCATACCCGTTGTTCACCCACGGCGCGCAGGAAAGGAGCGGGGATGCGTAGGATCCACGTGTGGTCGGGACTGGGAAAGTCACCACCTCGTAGAACCCCGCGCCCATGCGCATCAACGTTCTCCAAACGCCGTCCACCACCCCATGAAAAGCCGCAGCGCTGTTTCCCTGCCCTGAGTTCTTGGCATCCCAAGTCACAAAAACCTCTGTCGATCCTCCTAAAAGATTCGCCAATCCGCGGCTCAATTTTCTGATAGGCCCCTGGTCGTTCATAGGCGGATCTTGAATGTCCGCGAATCCGTGAGACCCGATAAGACAAACCGCCGCGAGGAGCACGGTTAGAAAGGAACGGAAACCGAACGGCGCGTTCGAAAGACGGATTGGGGAGTCCATGTGAATCTCCTACATTCTTGGGCCAGTTTGTGGAAGTATAAAAAACCCCCGCCTTAGTTGGTTGGACCGGCCGACTTACTCGAATCCAAACCCTCTCCACCCCCACTAGACCACTCGCCCTGAGGTTTTCCAAAAGGCTGTACGGCACTTAAACTTTTCATGGCCGAAACCGACTCTCTTCCCAAACGTCTCGCGGAATCAGCCTGCCTATACAGAGAAATCAACGCAAAGAGGCGGAAACGGGGTGCCCCAATCATCCTGCAGAACCTCACATCGGCCGCCCACGCACCGATTGCATCCGCGATTGCGCTCGGCGACCACGGCCGAACCTGGGTGGTTTATCCAAATTCGAGTGTCCAAGAGAAAATATATCCAAGCATGGAGCAGTGGCTCAGGAGTCCCTTGTTCCTTCCGGATGAACCGACAGCCCCGATCGAGGGCGCGCTACCAGACCCAGCAGCGACCGCCGAACGCTTGCGGGTGCTTGAGCAACTTGCGGTACCGGCTGCGGACGCCCCGGGAACCGAGTGCGTCGTGCTTACGCGAGCGTCATTTTTCGGCACGATAGTCAATCCCGCCCGAATCATTGCAAACAGCAAGACCATCCGTACAGGCGAGACTGTGGAGCGCGATGTACTGCTTAGCGAACTTAACAAGCGGGGATATGAAACAGTGACACAGATCTCCGAGCGGGGACAGGTCGCTGTGCGCGGCGGAATCGTGGACGTCTTCAGTTTTCAAGAGGCGCGTCCGGTGCGCTTGGAATTTTTCGGCGACGAGGTGGAATCCATTCGCGGGTTTGATTTGGACGCGCAAATGTCGGTTGAAAAACTGTCAAGCTGCTGCATCCAAAGCACCGCATCTTCTCTCGAGGACAACTGCGCTCTTTCCACTTTGATCACCAGCGCCGACCGCGTCGTTTTTAGCGATGCCCATGAAAAAGACAGCGAGTCCTTCTGCCGTGAAACGCCCCAAGAGATTCAGGGAGCGTCGGTTTTCTGGCTCTTGCAAGGCGGGACACCTGAGACGGACGGGAAGCCTGAGAGCTACGAGACAGCTTGTTTTGAAACAGGCCTGAGCCAGTTCAACGCCGGCGACTTTATCGTTGATGAACGCAAGCGGGAGCGCTTCTTCACGCAGCTCTCCGAGTGGCACCGAGATGGGTGGACTATTTTTTTATTCTGCCTCAACGAGGGCGAATCAGAGCGCTTGCATGAGCTCATTCCGAGCGAACAGGCTGACTCCATTGCATGGCGGCAAGAATTTTTAGCAGGAGGATTCACATGCCCAAACGCTAAAATCGCCGCGCTGAGCGCAGCGGATCTTCTCGGCTCCTCCTCGCGCAGCCCGCTCTCACGCAGACGTTCGGTCGCGGAGAACATCCACCTCTCAAAGATTGATTTTTCGGAACTCATCGAAGGCGAACTCGTGGTCCATCTCGAACACGGAATCGCTCGCTTTGAGGAATTACGAGACATGCCAAGGGACGAGGGCACCGAACAGGTGATCGTTCTCAGTTTTGCGAACCAGGCCAAACTTTACGTGCCACTAGAGCAAAGCGGAATGATCTCCCGCTACGTGGGGATTGGCCGAAAGAATCCGCCCCTCAGCGTGATGGGCGACGGCAAATGGGACCGTGCCCGGAAAAGCGCCGAAAAAGCGGTTTTCAACTACGCGGCGCGACTGCTGGCACTCAACGCCGAGCGAAATACGAACAAAGGGTACGCCTTTCCTGCGGACTCGCACTGGGTGTCAGAGTTTGAAGCCGCGTTCCCCTACACCGAAACTCCGGATCAGCTCACCGCCATCGCCGAAACCAAGGAGGACATGGAGTCGGAACGCCCGATGGACCGGCTGATCTGCGGAGATGTCGGCTTCGGTAAAACAGAGGTGGCCATTCGCGCAGCGTTCAAGGCTGTCATGGGAGGAAAGCAGGTCGCCATGCTTGTTCCCACAACCGTACTAGCTGAGCAGCATTACCGAAATTTCCGCGAACGAATGAGCGCATTCCCTGTCTCGGTGGAAATGCTATCCCGATTCCGCTCGGCAAGTGAACAACGCGCGACCGTGCAGGGACTCGAGAATGGCTCCGTGGATATTGTCATTGGTACGCACCGGATTCTCTCCTCACAGCTGCAGTTCAAAGACCTCGGGTTGGTGGTGATCGACGAGGAACAGCGCTTTGGAGTGCTTCACAAAGAGCGCCTCAAAGAGCGATTCAGGCTTGTCGACCTGCTCACCCTTTCGGCGACTCCGATTCCACGCACCCTCTATATGTCACTCATGGGCGCAAAAGACATGAGCACTTTGGAGACACCCCCGCCAAATCGTGTGCCGGTGGAAACGTTTGTTTGCCCATACGACGAGCGCCTCATTCGAGATGCCATCCAACGCGAGATGGCGCGCGGCGGACAGGTTTACTTTTTACACAACCGAATCGAAAGCATCGAGCGGGTCAAAAGCAGGATCCAAGAGCTTATCCCAAAAGCACGCATCCTCATCGGTCACGGCCGCATGGACGAGGAAGAGCTAGAGGAAGTCATGCACACTTTTGTTTGCGGAAAAGCAGACGTGCTGATTTCGACAACGATTATCGAAAGCGGATTGGACATTCCCAATGCCAACACAATCCTGATTGACCGTGCAGACCGCTTTGGACTGGCCGACCTGTATCAGCTTCGCGGACGCGTGGGCCGGAGCGATCACAAGGCATACGCATATCTGCTGCTGCCACCTTCGATGCTTGCCATGGGGGAGGCACGAAAAAGGATCAACGCAATCAAGCAATACTCCTCTCTTGGAGCGGGCTTCAAAATTGCGCTTCGCGATCTGGAGATCCGCGGGGCAGGCAACATCCTTGGCACCCAGCAAAGCGGCCATGTGATTGCAATTGGGTTTGACCTGTACTGCTCCATGCTTCGGCAGGCCATCGCCAAGCACAAGGGAGAGGCCGTGGATGAACTGTTTCAAAGCAACCTCAGCATCGATTTTGTCTGCACCCGCGAGATTGACTTTACCCAGGCAGATCCAAAACAAAAAGCGCCGGCCTTTCTTCCCCTCGCCTACATCAGCGACTCACAAACGCGCATCGCGGCCTATCGTTCGCTATCGAGCGTTGCATCCGACACCGAACTCGAATCACTCTCGGCCGAGTGGCGGGACCGCTTCGGATCGCGCCCGCCCAACGCTGTCGAAAATTTACTCACCCTCGCAGCAATCAAACTCTGCGCCGCAAAACGAAAACTACATTCCGTTGAAGTAAAGCAGGAGAAAGTGATGCTTCAGCGAGGCGGGGATTGGATTCTAGTCGGAAACCGCTTTCCAAGATTAGGGCCAGACTGCTCCCCAACCGATCGACTCAAACGGCTGCTCTCCCTGATTCAAGGAATGTAACGCGAATTGGCGCGAAACAGTCACTGCCGGCAAATCACGGGTAAACCAACGCAGTGCGCATCTCCATAGCTGACACGGTTTTACCGTCATGCATGAGCGCAACTTCCCAGCGGCGTTTGATCATCTGTCCATCCTCGCGCTTACATTGCAAAAAATTCAACCCCTTTCTGCCCTTCCACGTACCGCCCTTAATATCTTCACAAACGAACCCCTCGCCCTCCATAAAGACCTTCGCCGTTTCCAGCGCCGTACCTTTAGGCACAGACTTCTCCAGAGTTTCCTGCATCTGTTTGGGAGAAGCCACGTCTTCCGTTTTGTGCTCTTTTTCGCAAGACAAGGTGAGCAGGCAGGAAGCGACCACAGCGAAGTGTTTCAACCAATTCACGGTTCTTTCGGCTAATGGATGGGACATGGAGTAACGGGGGTTTTATTTACAATCCAAGTCTGGGGTGAGTCCTCACGATCTCTTTCAGGAGGCTAGGACTGCCGCAGATCCGAGTCAATGACCGCGCGAAGCCATTTTGTAAGGATTTTGTAATGCCCTGCTAGAAAATATTACTTTGAGGAATCCGGCTTTTCACGGGCCTCGGACTCCGAAGGCGGCATCTTTTTAACCGCTTCTTTTGCGGCCTGAGTTTCCCGCTTCATCTCCTCCTTACGCTTCTCAAAAGACTGCTTGTAGAACCCTAAACGAATCTCCCGAAAAGCCTCTGAAGGACCCAGCCCTTTTTCAACAAAAGGCGCGATGCTCCTGTTCCAAATTACTCGGCCGCAACCCGCAACCAACGCGATCCCGATCCCGATCCGCACGAGTTCCCAACCCCATTCTCTTTTTTCCATGAGCCGTTGAAGAAATCTGATGGATGGAATACACAACCGTCGGAACTACATCCCCATGCGGGACAACTGCTGGTCCAGAAGCATCTGGAATTTCGGTATATCCTCGGCCGGAGGACGGTAGCCTGGAGATGGAGGAACCATCCCCATCCGTCCGAATTGGTCTATGTGCCACTGCACCGTCTGCCCATCGGAAAAGCCTGCGCTACCGCTCACCATCGCTCCCGGCCGTGTAATGGTGTCGACTTTAACCGTCACGCCACCGGCGGACTTTGGCCCTTCCCCCCCATCGGCGTCGCCTGCTAATGCGGGATCTCCGGGATGATCCTCCGAAAGAGGGTCCATGGCGCCATCAGCGTCAGCCCCGGAGGCACCGGAGCTTGCAAGATCGGAGGCTGGCTGCGCAGGTGGCTCGGGGTCCTTCGGCATCAGCTTGAGGTCATCCACCAGAAAACGAGCCTCCATGTAGGTGATTCTCATGCCCCACAAATCGCCCATGCGCTCCTGAATTTCCGACAGCTTCAACCCCTCGGCAATCCAGACTGCGACTGTTTTTTTCTGCTCTTCACTCAATTCCATAGAAATAAAAGGATTTCAAAAGCACTCGCGCAGAATCCCTGAAATGTCGAGTCTGCGCGGAAATTAACCGTCTGGCACGGACCAGATATTCTGGCAAACGGGGCGATGCGCAGCAGCCTACGGCTTGCGCGGCCCATCCAGCCAGCCAGAGGCCTTCATCCACTCGGCGACCCGGTCGGGCCAATCGTTGATCGGTTTGCCTGACTTGCGCATCCCGAAGCCATGCCCGCCACTGCTGCAAATATGGAGCTCCGCCGGGATTCCCAAACGCTTGTATTCCAAATACAGAAGCGCGCTGGCACTTGAACTGGTGGTGCCCTTGTCATCGTGGGCGTGAATAATACACGCGGGTGGCGCCGCCGCCGCAGGTTTGCACAACCCGAGGAGAGTGAAGGCGTCGTCCTTCGAGACCAAGTAGGCTGGGTAGACGGGTATCAGAAAGTTGGGGACTACATCTTCAATATCAATTTGGGAATCAATTCGATACATGCGTTCTTTGGCGTGGAACGCGGTCATAACAGCAAGGTGCCCCCCTGCGGAAAAACCCAGAATCCCGATGCGCTGCGGATCGATTCCAAACTCCTTGCTGCGGGTTCTCAGTATTGCCATCGCCCGCTGCGCGTCCTGCAGCGGCTCGTACCCAGGCACCGCCTGCCGAACAGGCACCCGGTATTTCAAAAGAACCGCAGTCACCCCAAGTCCGTTCAGCCAATCACAAACCTGAGTACCCTCATGCTCGATCGCCAAAATCCCGTATCCACCGCCCGGACACACCATTACGGCGGTACCGTTCGGGGAAACCGGACGATAAATTGAAATTGTTGGATCCGAGACGTTAGTGATGCGCAAAACGTCGTTCTCGCCTTTCGGCTGCAGGA
>JBILUQ010000102.1:0-12497 GCA_044370935.1 Chthoniobacteraceae bacterium | reverse complement strand
TACCTCGACAAAACCAAGGCTGTCTCTGCACGAGCCGCGCTTGTTGCCGGACAACAGCTTTCGGATTTACGGCCTTCGGAAGCAAAACCCAAACCCGCAGCGAATCCTGAGCCAAAGCAGTCGACTGTAACGGAGCCTGCAGCTGGACCGGGCCTGAAGGAAGTTCGCGAGCTCCGGAAGCGCGAAGCAGCCGACCGGAATGCCAAGGCAAAGGAACAGCGAGACCTCGAGCAAGCGTTGACGGCTGCCGAAGCGAAGGTAGCGGCGCTTGAGAAACGTCAGTCGGTGCTTGTTACCGAACTCGAAGATCCAAAGAGCTACGACGACCCGTCGCTCGCGCTGCGGTTGAATCGAGAACTCAATGCACTTGCGACCGAGATCGAGACTGCAAATCAGCAGTGGGAAGCGCTAGCTGAAAAGGCCAGCGTCACATCCAGCCCTGCCTAACGGAGAACACCCCCATGGCCGCAGAGACTGTTTTCTACAAACGCGCCACATTCGTCACGCATCTACCAAAAACATATCTTTTCAGCCCAAGCCACTACTGGCTGGCGCCGGAAGAGAACGGTGTTTGGCGAGTTGGCTTCACGAAATTCGCTACCCGGATGCTCGGCGACCTAGTCGACCACCAGTTTGAGAAGTCCAGCGGTGAAACCATCGCAAGCGGTGAAATCATCGGTTCGGTAGAGGGGTTCAAAGCCATATCAGACCTTTATAGCCCGATTGATGGCCAGTTTATCGAGGGCAACTTCGCGCTTGTGCAAGATGTGGATCTTATCAGCCGTGAGCCCTACGGAGACGGCTGGCTTTTCCGCATCGAGGGAAAGCCTGACTCGCGCTGCTCCGATGTAGAGGGCTACCGCCAGCTGCTTGACGCGACCATTGACCGGATGCTCGAGAAGCAGCAATCCTGAGAATACCGACCGCATCGCCCATTCCATCCCGCCCATTACAAGCTATCCTCCTCCCCATGCTGCCCGCAGAACTTACCCAAACGTTAAAGACCGCTTCCCTGGAAATCGCTCTGCAGTCGATTCTGGACCACTTTGGATGCCAAGCCGGCACGTACCACACGGCGAGCGGACAACTTTTGACACTCGCGGCATCCCGCCAAATTCCACCACCAGTGATCGCGCTGATCGAAAAGGTGCCGATTGGAAAAGGGATTGCGGGATTGGCTGCTGAAAGGCGCTCACCAATCACCATCTGCAACCTGCAAACCGACGATTCAGGACAAGCCCGGCCCGCAGCAAAAAACACCGGCATGGAGGGATCGCTTGCGGTCCCAGCGATCCGGGCGGATGGTTCGCTCGCGGGCGTGCTCGGCATCGCAAAGGCGCAGGCGCATGACTGGAGTGAGGCAGAAACAACGAACGTCACCGCGGCAGCTGCCGTTCTTGCGGCGCGCTAGGAGCCCTGCCCTCACGCCCCCCAAGCGAGCCAGATTGCGAGTCAACTTTCCAACACATGAACTTCCCAGTCTTAACGCGAATCCTTGCTTTTGCGGTGCTGTTTGCGGGTCAAGGAGCGATCAGCTTTGCACAGACAGCGATAGAATCCCAGGTCGCGTCATTCACTCAGCAGGAGGCTGAGCTGACGCGCGCCCTTGAGGAAACGCCGGGGTCCGTAAACCTGCTTTCGCGTCGGGGCGACATGCGTCAGTTTCTAGGCCGTTTCAAAGATGCGACTGCGGACTATGAGAAGATGATCGAATTGGATCCGTCGCAGGATGCACCGCACTGGAGGCTTGGGATCGCGTATTACTTCACAAGTGCGTTCGAAAAAGGCGCGCGGCAATTCGAGAAGTATCACGCCTACGACAATCGTGACCGCGAAAACGGCGTTTGGAAATTTCTCTGCCAAGCACGCGCGCAGGGTTTGGATCAAGCCCGGAAGGAGCTGCTTGTTTACACTCGTTTCGACCGGCACCCGTTTCCATCGCTGTACGAGATGCTGGAGGGCAAAAAGTCACCACAGCAGGTGCTGGATGAATCGGAGGAACAAGCAAAGCAGCACCCGCAAGTTGCCTTCTTTGCTAAGTACTACGTCGGCGTGTACAAAGATTTATTGGGCGAAAAAACTGAGGGCGCAAAACTCGTCCGCGAAGCCGTCGAAATATTCACACCCGAAACAGCTGGAAACGGCGGCCCTGGCTACATGTGGCAAGTCGCGCGCCTGCACCACGACTACCTGAAATTACAGTGAGAGAAATTGCACCAACGGCTACCCCTCACTAGTCGGGCCCGCGTAAGAACCCCTCGCAGTAGGCGTAAACGCCTGACAAATCTTTTGTCTTCAATGGGGCGTTGGACTAATTCCGTCCGTGTTTTTTATTTTAAAAGTCCATTGTCCACGAAAAGCCGCCAATGAAGTTGCGCTTAGGAGAGGGGTAAAGCAGCGCGGGATTGCCGCCGCCCGCCCAGCCTGCGTCTGAATACGCTCTGTCGAAAATGTTATTCACCCCGACATAAAGCTTCAGCGCGGGAACTGGTCGCAGGACAACTTTTGCATCAGCCACAAAAAACTGAGCCCCCTCCCAATTTGGCTGGGCGTTCGCCCAGTCGCTGAGCGCGTAGCGCCCTGAAAGCCAGCGCGCCCGCAAGTCAATATCCAGCTCCTTTAGCGGCGACCATGTTGCTCCAGACTGGAAGTTGTGGGTTGCAACCATCGGAATTCTTTTTCCCTGATAAGCACCACCTCCAAGCGTCGGGGCCATCAGTGTATAAGATGTCGATAGGTGCAGCGACTCCACCGGATCCGATTCGACCGAAAGTTCGACTCCTTGGCGGCGAGTTTTCGGGTAGTTCAGGTTTCGACCGAATCCGCCTGGTTGGCCAGGTTTCGGATCGTAAAAGATCTCGTCGTTTGTGTTAATCTGGAACCCCGTTGCTGAGGCTGAAAACAACCGTCCGAAAGAATGTTTTAAACCAGCTTGAAACTGCCACGAAGTTTGCGGTGGCAGTATCGTCGGTGAAAACTCACCGCTCAACAAATGAGTCCTGAAGGACCTGTCGGCGCTTACAAACATCTTGCTGCCGTCGGCATACAAGTACGTGAGACCACTCCTGAACATGTTCAGAGAAAATGTCCGATCAGCTGGACTATTCAGGTCGTACTTAACGGCGGCCCTGCGGTATCCGAGGTCCAAGAACAGGCGCTTAGAAACAAGCTCTGTGCTATTATTCACATAAAACGCGACATCATCCCTAAAAAACTCGTTTCCATACACATCTCCGTTTGCGAGCGGGCTGCGCTTGAGCCTGTTGTAATCAAGCCCGATCTTCGTTTTATGACTGATCGCATCGCCCGAATTCCAGGAAAAATCAAAATTCGGCTGAATACCAAACTCACTCACTTTCCAGCGGTTACGGTACCCCGGGGAAAAGAAATATCCGTACTCCGTGTCACTGTAATTGAGCCCAAGCTCTAGTTTCAGGTCATCATTTATCTTGAGACGAGGAGTTGCCTGAAAATAAGCCGCCTGTGTTTCTCCATAATCGCGGGGCGTTAAGGTCGAGGTGCGCTTTGCCGTTTGTGAAACTGCACCCGGCATTCCGTAGCGGTCCTCTTTGATTCCAAAACTTGTGTCCAAAGAGAATGGGGCGGCCGAGTGGTACCCCAAATCGAGTCCGAGCGTCTTATTGCGCAGATACGAATTGTCCCGATACCCATCCGTGGAGGCATAAGAGCTGTTCAGTCCGTAGGAGACCGGCCCGAGACTACCCGAACTTGAGAGAGCTTGTCGGAAAGCATTAAAACTTCCAAACGCGGTGTCGGAGGTAATCCGGGGCTGATCCCCCCCTTTTTTCGTCACAATATTGATAACCCCTCCGACGGCCTTGTCGCCGTAGAGCACACTGGCTCCGCCTCGGACGATTTCCAGTCGCTCGACCCTCTCCAAGGGGATGGTTGTCCAATCGACCTCCCCAATGTCCGAGCTGTTCAAACGGCGTCCATTCACTAGCACCAGAGTATTGTTCACCGCAGTCTCTCCGAATCCCCGCAAGTCAACGGAGGGCGAGCGCTTGGTTCCGAGTAAATCGGAAACCTGAACGCCTGCTTGGAATCGCAGTATGTCTGAGACGGTCTGCGCGCTCGTTTTTTCAATATCTGCAGCACGCAAAACAGTGATGCTGGCAGGGATGGTATCCTCACTTCTCGGGCTTCTTGTGGCCGTCACGACGACCTCAGAAAGAAGTTGAGGTGCCTTGGATGCTTGTTCAGGGGAGTTCTGAGCCTGGACGGCCCCGATGGTTAATGCAGCGGTGAGCGCGGACAAAAGTGCCCCGCCCGAACCGCAAGACGGTTTGGTTCTCATATACTTATCGGTGGTTGACGAGAGACCACACGACAAGACACGACCGAGCCGCCGCTAAGTCACTCAGCGGGACAAGATCTTGCAGAGACGCGATGGAGCTCTCACTGCTTCTTTTTTGCGAAGAAGTTTTGACACGCTGGCCCGCACACGCGGCAGCGCGAATGAGAAACAAATCGGGGAAATGTTCTGACTCCTGGCCTATGGCTTTTGAGGGCCGTCCTTCTTCCCGCCTTCACCCGGGGCAAGCCCCAGATTGGCGATTGGGAAGTCGTATCCAGTTACAGCAGCGCAACTGCTTCCGGCTTTCACGGAATTTCTTCCATCGATCTGTTTACTATATTTCTACAAAAAACTGACGGGGGCCATTAATAACACGGATGCCTCCATCGCAAGCTAAATCACTCTAAGCGAGCTACACTTGCTTGCATCCGAACCTATGTCCTCCGCTTGAATCTATCATGTTAAAATCGGCAGTCCCATTGGCCGCGCCAAAGCGGATCTGCGTACCAAAACTTTGTTGATTCAAAAGCACAACAAGTTCACTATGTGGGCTATGTCAGTCTCATTCGTTTTGTTTGTTCTTGTCGTGGCCTACCGGATTGCTCCCGGGTTCCTGCCCGCCGGCGCTTTGGATGCGCTGCTTAATATCTCGCCCGTTTCAGCGATTGCGCTCTGCGGCGCAGTGTACTTCCGAGGACACTCCCGATGGGCTTTGCCTTTCGCTAGCCTCTTGGTGAGCGATGTGATCTTAAATGCGTTTGTACATCATGTCCCGCTATTCGGAGTTGAGATGCTGGCGCGCTACTTTGCGATCGGCGCGGTTTCAATCCTTGGCGTGGTTGTTTGTCAATACTGCTCGAGGCCGCTTCGGAGCCCCTCCTTGCTTTTGTCCAGTTTGCTCGGGTCTTTCATTTTTTACGTAGTCACCAACACCGCCTCATGGGCAACCAATCCCCAGTACTCGTCCGGCCTTGACGGATTGATTCAAGCACTAACCACGGGGATTCCCGGGTACCCCTCCACTCTGTGGTTTTACCGCCAGACCATTCTCGGTGATTTAGCGTTCACGCTTCTTGTGGCGGCCAGCGTTTCGATGGCCAATTTCAGGCTGACGCACCAGCCTGACAAGCAGCCGCTGACCGTTTCCTAGGGATTCTTCCATTCCCTGGTTGACGCGGTTTGCCTGCATCCGCCTCGGCATGCGGCTCCCGCCGGGAGGCATTCCAGGCGCGTTCGACTTTCATGGGCGTCAAGATTTTGACCATCGGACTGCTTCAGGGGTGTTTGACCAGAAAAACAGACGCTGGTAAGTTCTAACTCATGGAACCCGCCGTTCGCGACCGCATCTACGAATTCATTCAATCCAGCGGACTGCGGCGCACTGCTCAGAGGGATGCGATCATCGAGGCTGCATTCAGCCACACTGACCACTACACCGCTGAAGAGCTTTTGATCCGCTCAAGGGAAATCGAACCGTCCGTCTCCCGCGCCACCGTATACCGCACTCTTCCGCTGCTTGTCGAAAGCGGACTGCTCAAAGAACTGGACCTTGGCAAGGATCAGATGCTTTACGATCCGAATTACATCGATCACCCGCGCCACAGCCATCTAATCTGCGTGGATTGCAATCGGATCGTCGAGTTTGAGGACCGCAATATCGACACCCTCGAGAACTGCATCACCAAAAGACTCGGGTTTTCGCCTTCAAAAAAGCTGACGCGGATCGAGGCGAAGTGCGACGAGTTCCAGCGAAGCGGCACTTGCAGTCACAAGGAGTAGACCGCACCGGGCAAGGGCTCCCCGCGAGGCTGCAAAGCGAGCAGCGCTACGCAACCCAGGCGATGCCGTCCGCGTCCTCTCCGACAAAGCAGCAGCAGAGTTTTTAAAAACAACTCGCGACCGCCAAACAGAGTTTTCTCGCCAGACTACTGCGCAAGCGCCTGACGGAGCACTGGCTCAAAGATGTCGGCCTGACGCATGAATCCAAGATCATTGGCATGGGAAGCATCCGTGGCGCCCTCTGAGTCGGTGCCGTAAAGTGCGTCGCCGGAGATATAGTGGATATTTTTTACGCCCTCCTTGCGTAGCGTCTCCCAAGCCTCCTTGAGAGCAGCATGATTATCGTCGTGAAACTTCGCCTTTGCGGGCGTGATCCAGTCGTTCGTGTAACGCCGATCTTCAACCAAAATGATCGGCGTCGAGGGTTTGGCCGCGCGCAATTGATGAACGAGCGGCACGCATTTCGCAGCAACGTCAATCGGTCCCATGTTCGGAAGGCAATCAATTACAAACGCAGCCGCGTCAATGCGACCCAGAAAATCTCCAACCGCCGCGTCCATCCGGCCATTCCCGGAAAAGCCCAAGTTAACAACCGGCATATCAAGGCGCCGGCCCAGGATCGCAGTGTGCACCATGCCGGGGCGACTCGCGCACGCACCGTGTGTGATCGACGTGCCATAGAAAACCACAGGCTTGGAACGCGGTGCGAGTCCCTCAAATTTCGCCCCTTTCGGCACACCGATCTCAAGCAACTCAACCCCATTGTAGAGAGGCAGGTAGGCTGCATATTCACGAAATCCGGGTGCCAGCCCCTTGATCACCTCCACCTGAACCTCCTGGGCAGCGGGCTTGGTGACCATGACCCAACGCCATTTTCCGGAATCATCTCTTGCGTAAAAATCGACCCCGCTGACACCGGTCGCAGGCATGTGCGGCATGCCAAGCATTTCCTTCGAGAGCTTGTAATGCACATGTAAAGATGTTGCGTCCGTCTTAAAGCGCACCATCATACCTGCACTGTCACGGCTAAGCTTCCAAACAGCCGAGGTGACGGTCTTTTCAGCCTCCGCCGGCAGACGGTCAAAATACCGCAACCGCTCCCGCTCCGGCCATTCCCTGCCCTCCACCCCCCATTTGGTAACATCATGCCATTGAACAGACTCAGCAGTCGCCTTGCTGGCCGCCATGGCGGGATCCAATTTAGAGACTTCGGACACCTTGGAGCCAGCGCCCGAACTGCCGGACTGCGCACCACAGACCGCAGCGCTGAGCCATAAAATCGTGGAGAATAAAAATGCGATCTTCATGATAGGATCTGTACCGAACTTTCGCCGGACGCTACGTCACCCACGGTTCTTCCGCAACTCTGCATCCGTGTGAGCCCAAACGGGCGGCTTCATGGTAAGCCCGAACGGACGGCTTGCGAGTCGAGCCCTCCTTGGCTAAGGATCATGGCTCGTTCGGGAAATCAAACTGCACAAAAATTACCATGGGCCAGATTTACAACAACATCATCGAAACCGTCGGCCGCACCCCACTCGTGAAGCTCAACCACGTGACTCAGGGTCTTGAGGCGACCATCGCCCTGAAATGCGAGTTTTTTAACCCCCTAGGCAGTGTCAAAGATCGCATCGGGGCCGCGATGATTGCCGCAGCGGAACTCGAAGGGAAAGTGAACAAAGACACGGTGATCATCGAACCCACCAGCGGCAACACGGGGATTGCATTGGCGTTTGTATGCGCGGCCAAGGGCTACAAACTCATACTCACCATGCCCGAGACCATGTCGCTCGAACGACGCACGCTTCTCTCCATGCTCGGTGCAAAACTCGTGCTCACACCGGGGGCCGAAGGAATGAAAGGTGCCATTGCAAGAGCGGAGGCTCTCGTCGCGGAAACCCCAAACTCTTGGATGCCGCAGCAGTTCAACAACCCTGCCAACCCTGAGATCCACCGCAAAACCACCGCCGAGGAAATCTGGGCTGACACCGATGGGAAGATCGACATCTTTGTGGCCGCGGTCGGAACCGGCGGAACCATCACAGGAAGCGCTGAGGTATTGAAGGCGCGCAATCCATCGCTCAAAGCGATCGCCGTGGAGCCCAGCGACTCTCCCGTAATCACGCAAACCATGTCCGGACAAACCGTGAAACCGGGGCCGCATAAAATCCAGGGAACGGGCGCTGGATTCGTCCCGAACAACCTGCATTTGGGAATCGTCGACGAGGTCATTACGGTGACCAACGACGAAGCGTTTGCAATGGCAAGACGCCTTGCAAAAGAGGAGGGTATCCTAGCCGGTATCTCGTCGGGAGCAAACGTGTGTGCCGCTATCGTTGTTGCCAAACGACCCGAGAACAAAGGGAAACTGATCGTTACGATCGCCTGCTCAACCGGTGAACGGTATCTTTCAACGGCGCTTGCAGCCGAGGCGCGCGCTGAAGTCGGCGCTTGATTCGCTGCCAATCTCGCTCGTCCGCCTCACGCCTTACCCAGCGTGATTCAGACGTGCTGCTCGAAACTGATACGGGCCGCTTGCACAAACAATGCGCGCCTGTATTGGTTCTGTAAACGTCAGCCACCACCCCATGGAAGAACGCAATTGTTGCCACGCACCTCGCTACATTTCACTGCTGGCAGCCCTTCTGCTAGCGGCCTGCGCAGGCGACCGCGCACACATAATCCGTGTCAGTGTAGCCGACCAGCGCATGGCGCTTTATGAGCATGGAGTGGAAGTGCAGCGCTTCCCCATTTCCACGTCAAAATTCGGATTGGGGGATGTTCCCGGCAGCAACCGCACGCCTGTCGGCACGATGGAGATTGCGAAAAAAATCGGCGCGGCAGTTCCTGTCGGAATGAAGTTCAAGAGCCGCGTCCCGACGGGTGAAATCGTGCCCGTGAACGCCCCCGGCCGGGATCCTATTGTCACACGAATCCTCTGGCTGCGCGGGCTGGAATCTCGAAACGCGAACGCATTCTCGAGGATGATTTACATCCACGGCACCCCCGAGGAAAGAACACTCGGAAGCCCGTCGAGCTACGGCTGCATCCGGATGCGATCCAAAGATATCGTGCAACTCTTCGACGCCGTTGGGTCGGGCGCCAGAGTGGTGGTTGATACGGCGCCGCTCCCTGAGCCCGCTATCGGTCCGCAGGTTGCAAAGGGCAATCAAGCTTCGCTGTTCCAGTAGCAAAACCCGCGCGCTCGCGACGGCTTGACTGTCTGACTACAACATCACCACCAAGCTTCCTACCCACTTGGTGAGCCATGCGCAAAGTTCTGAGCGCGTCGACACCCAGCTGCAGGATCCCTGCGCGTCAAGGATGCCAAATCCAGCGCCGTACGCCGCACCATTCACGACGCAAAGTGCGCAGCCGTTTTCCTGAATCTGCCGCGCGCCACGCACAAGGCTATTGGCCCGATCCCCGTCCATTTCAAACTTCCAACCGACTACTCGTGCACTCGGAAAAAGGCGCTTGAGATGCGGAAGCACTTTTTGCGCGGGCTTCAGCGCGATGTGCAACTCCGGGTATTCGCTCGATATCTTTGCGCAATCGGAAAGGCTGAGCCCATCGGCGGTGCACACGGATGCGACTTCGTAGTCGCATAGTGCAGCCGCTTGGAACACCGCATAGACGCCCTCACGCTCGGACTGGGCGGTCAACTCCTGGAGTAGTTCATCGTTTGTCGCAAAATAACGCACCGTCACGCCAGCCCCCACGGGATCGCGAAAAGTTGACGCTGAGCTCTTGAAGCAAACCACGTCCCAACCGCACTCGGAAAGTCCTTCCGCGAGCCGCACTCCAAGCTCGCCCGTCGAATAGTTAGTTATCCTGCGGACCGTATCAACAGGCGCCACTCCGGGACCACAAGTCACGATGGCTCTGGGACGTACGACTGGAGAATAACTATGCATAGATACATGTCGCGCAAAGGTTCGTAGCCCAAACTAATTTTACTTTCGCTCAAGGACAGCGGCCCGCTGACGACCCCGCCATCTTAGGCGACCGCCGCCAAGGCGCAATCCCTCTTCGCACCGCAACAAACGTTTTCTTTCCCGCGAACAACCGCGCCGCATTCCAGCCTCAGCGCCCGCAGTCCCAGTCAGTCAATTGTTGGTATAAATCGTTTGCATCCAGCACTCTTTCCTCCCTGTCAGCAAGCCGCTTCACCTTCACCTCCGGCCATTCGCTCCCGATGACCAACGCGAAACGCGCCCCTGCCAATTCAGCCGCCTGGAATTGCTTCCCGACCTTCACCTCCCCAAACGCATAATCCGCCCTCCATCCCGCCTCCCTCAACCTCTGTACAACCCCCAGTGCATCCGTACGCCTACCCTCATCCGCGATCACGACGTAAACATCAGCCAATCCGCGAGCTGCAATCCAAGCATCCCGGCTCGCCCTCGCCGCCGGCACATCCTCCAGCAAATTCGCCAGGACCACATCCCCCATCCCAAACCCCAGGGCGGGCATCGAAACCTTTCCGTCGCTCATCACCTCCAAAAGCTGGTCATACCTGCCCCCGCCAGCCAGCGCCCGCTCCTTACCCGACCTGTCGAACACCTCAAAAACCAGTCCAGTATAGTAAGCCAATCCGCGCACAATCGTCAGGTCCACCTCCACGAATTCAGACAACCCCCGCGCACGCAAATTCGCTAAGATTTCCCCCAGCTTGACGGCCTCACAAGCCGGGTCCCGAATAAACTCCCGCACCGCCTCCAGCGAAATCCCGAACGCATCCAGTTTCTGGCGGCTGTCCGCCTCGGAAGCCCGCTCCAACTTGTCCACCACTGCCAGAAAATCCAACAACCTCTCCGCTCCAACCCCACGCGCAAGAGCGAACTGCGCCCATGCATCACGGTCACTCAGGCGCACCACAAAATCCCCCGCACCCAGCCCGAACCCTTGCAACACATCAATCACCAACGCCAGAAGCTCGGCGTCCGCACCCGGCCCGGCCTCCCCCAGAATGTCGCAGTTCAACTGAAGAAACTCCCGCAGACGTCCACGCTGGGCCTTTTCGTAACGGAAGAACGATGGGGCACAGAACCACTTCATCGGCTTCTTGTAGTCACGCTCCCTAGCGATAACCATCCGCGCCAACGTAGGGGTCATCTCGGGCCTCAGGGCGACGTGCCGCCCCCCCTTGTCGTTAAAGTCGAACAATTGCCCCACCAACTCGCCACCGCTCTTCTTGCGGTACAAGTCCACCGACTCAAGCGCCGGCCCGTCGTACTGCGCGAACCCGTATCGCTGGCAGGCTGAACTCCAAACTGAGAGGATATATTCCCGCAGCGCACACGCCTCGGGATAGAAGTCACGGAATCCTGGAAGCAGTTGCATAACTTAAACTTCAAATTGTACAAGCGCCTTCCAGCTCAATCCCAAGCGCGACCCGCTGCGCACGAACCAACTGCGCCGACCCCTCGCGTCCAAGGTCCAGCATCAACTGAAACTCCTCCGGCGTGAACACCGCCTCCTCCCCCGACCCCTGCACCTCGACATAGCTGCCCGCCTCGGTAACCACCAAGTTCATATCCACCGCCGCATCCCGATCCTCCACGTAGTTTAAATCCAGAAGAGGCACCCCCCCAACCATGCCAACACTCACAGCGGAGACCAATTGCCTCACAGGCATCTGCCTCAGCTTTTTATCCTCCACGAGTTTGCGGCAGGCCATGTAGGCGGCCACGCAGCCACCCGTGATCGACGCGGTCCGAGTGCCGCCGTCGGCTTGCAGGACGTCACAATCGACCCAGAGCGTCCTTGATCCCAACGCCTCAAGGTCAATCACTGCCCGAAGGGAACGCCCAATCAGCCTCTGGATTTCAACGCTGCGACCATCCACCTTTCCTCGCGACGAATCGCGCGCCTTCCGGTCCAGAGTGGAATAGGGCAACATCGAGTACTCGGCTGTGAGCCACCCGCCAGTCACCCCCTGCTCCTTCATCCAGCGTGGCACGGATTCCTCGATCATCGCACTGCAAATCACGCGCGTGTTGCCGGTTGCCACGAGCACCGAACCGGTCGCGTGCGGCGCGATATCTGGGGTGAAAGAAACAGGGCGCAATTGGTTTGCAGATCTGCCGTCAGGACGATTCATAACGGGAAAGCATCCCCGCAACGCCGCCTTTACACAACACTGGAGTCTGCGCATCTCGGATCTTTTGAACGCCGCGCAGCGGCACGGTGTCGGAAATGGTGGAAGGTTTACACCATATGAGCCCCCGCCAAGTTTTATCGGTCCTCCCAGAGGTGCCGCTTCAAGATCCCGCATGCCCGAGAGAACACTCGCCTGCCCACTCGCCTGCCCACTCGCCTGCCAAGCGCTCCAAGGTTCGAGCGCGGGCCCTTTCTGGGATGGTCAATTCGGGGATAGCCGGCTTAGCCGAGGACG
>JBILUQ010000101.1:0-12513 GCA_044370935.1 Chthoniobacteraceae bacterium | reverse complement strand
TTCCTCACTGCAAACCCGTTTAAGCGCTGCAGACAACGCGTCGGGACTGAAAGGCCGCATTCAACATTCCGCCTGCAAATGGTGTTACCCAAAAATCGCCCTCGAAGATTTTTGCGCGGCCGCCAAACAAATCGGGCTCACGGCCATTGACCTTCTAACCAGCGAAGATTTTGCGACACTCAAAAAACACAACCTCACCTGCGCCATGGCACAGGTGAAACCCATCAAAGACAGAGACGGCAAGGATCTTGGAGGAATCACCCGCGCATTTAACCGAAAGGAGCACCACAACCTGCTTGTGGATTCCTATGAACCGCAGATCAACGCAGTCGCTGACGCGGGCTTCAAAAATCTAATCTGTTTCTCAGGCAATCGCGAAGGAATGGATGACGAGAGCGGGTTAAAAAACTGCGCAGAAGGTCTCAAACGACTCATGTCACTCTGCGAAAAAAGAGGTGTTGTGCTTGTCATGGAACTCCTCAACAGCCGAGTAAACCACCGCGATTACATGTGCGACAAAAGCGCATGGGGAATTGAGCTCTGCAGACAGGTTGGATCAGACAATTTCAAACTGCTCTACGACATCTACCACATGCAAATCATGGAGGGGGACGTGATCGCGACGATCCGCAGAGACCACGCTTTCTTCGCCCACTACCACACGGGAGGCGTCCCCGGCCGCCATGAAATCGACGAGACCCAAGAGCTCAACTATCCCGCGATCATGAAAGCAATCGTAGAAACCGGGTATGCCGGATATGTCGCACAGGAATTCATCCCCGCGAAGCCCGAGCCCCTGAACTCACTCAAAGAGGCAGTCCATATTTGTGATGTAGCATAGCCCTCACAAAAGGCACAGCTTTCACAAAAGCTTCAAAGCGGCAACCGAGCAGAGGGGTCCACTGTTCAATGCCCTCCCCATCCTTGAAAAAAAAAGGCCTGCCCGCATCAGGCAGCCGAGTTTTCCCCGAACCCAAAATAGGAAGTCAGGCGCGCTATTTGGCCTGACTTATATCGGGGGGGGTGAAGACCCAAACTCGGCGCCGGATACGGGCAAGCCGTTTTCGCAGCAATCGAAGAAACTGAGGCCGACTAGCCAACCATATCTTTAAGCTTCTTCAGCGGACGAACCCGTACAGCTGTGGAAGCAGGCTTGGCCTTGAACATCACTTCTTCCTTGGTGAAAGGGTTGATGCCCTTGCGAGCCTTTGTAGCGGGTTTGCGCACTGTGCTGATCTTCATCAGACCGGGGAGAACAAAAACGCCGACAGCGTTCTTCTTGATGTGCGCTTCGATGACATCAGCCAAACCATCAAGCACCGAAGACACTTGTCTGCGGCTGAGTTCAGTACTGGCAGCGATCTGCTCCAGAATCTGGCTTTTGGTTTGTCTGACTTTGATTGGGGTGGATTTCTTTGCCATCCATCGGGATTCGCGAAATTGAGCCGTATTGTCAAGACGCCTAAGCGCAAGATTGCAGAAGATTTTGAAACTGCATCTATGCACTCCCCCCCTCCCCGGACACACAACCCAGATATGCGACAAATCAATTTACGCACAACATCTTCCTTTACAGCACTCTAAGCAATACTTTTTCCTACTCCAGCACATGACTACGCCCCCAAAACGTATTCCGTGTCACAAATGCAAATCATCCCAATTGAACCCTTGACTTCCATACCGGCCCCTTTCCAAAAAGCAGCAAAACGCTTGTTCTCGTGAGTGAAGCCGGGCCAAGCAACCCGAACAAGACTGAGATTAGGGCCTCAAATTTTGCCCCCCTCCATTGCACCACCCGCTCCTCTATTGCCCAAGACTATCGTGACGTGCGGATCTATCAAACGCGTACGAAGATCAACATAAGCGCGGAGACTGTCATTCCACCAAAGACATCTGGAGATTGAAACACGCTCCTCGGGCTTGGACGTTGAAATTGGAAATGCACCACCCAGTTAGTCAAAATCGTTCCGGCGCTTCTTCTCGGCGCCATGACCAATCCTCAGCATTCTTACGGCCCGCTCAAAGGCAACCCTGAGGACAGGCGAGAAGCAGGAGCACTTATGGCGTTGGCGTACCCTAGACCTGAGCGCCGCGAACTTTGTAATGAACCGTGAAAGCAGCAAAAGCACCGGCCACGGTGCCTGCGTCGCATTTTTGTCTAATATCGCTTCCAACCTTGGGTGATCTAGGTGGTATTACCTCCTCCTTTAAAAACTCCGCCAGATGATCGGGTCCATTCCGCCACCTCCAAAAAAAATTCTGCGACTCGCAATGGCTTCACTGCTTTTGTGGGTTTGCACGGACTCAAACGCACCAGCGCGGAAACCCGCAGGCGCTGACGAGACCAAACTACCTGAGCCTGTCAGGCGACCGGTCCAGTATTTCGGGGACGTCCACCCGATACTCGCAGAGCACTGCGTCTCCTGCCACGGACCTGAGAAGCAGAAGGGCGGTCTTAGGCTCGATTCCCGGGCGCTTGCGCTCGAAGGGGGCAGTTCGCACGGGCCGGCTATCATCCCAGGTAATGGTGCGGAAAGTCCCCTTATTCTATTCATGGCTCATCTGGAGCCCGAAATGGAGATGCCGCCGAAAAAGCAAAAGCTCCCGGATCAAACTATCTCAATCCTGCGAGCATGGATTGATCAGGGCGCACAGTGGCCTGCAAAACCAAATAGCAGCCCCGAAGCTGGAGGCACTTTGGGGAATCGGGAGTTGTTGTTCAAGAAAGCCTCAACCCACTGGTCTTTCCAGCCCATCAAAAGAGCCTCCCTCGAATCCCTCTCAAATGGGCCGGGAACAATTGATGCACTCGTGGCCGGTAAACTCAGCGAAAAAAAAATACAACCTTCCGCACGGGCGGATGCGCGCACTCTTCTCCGCCGGCTTCACTTTGACCTCACCGGACTGCCTCCAAACAGTGCGGAGCTGTCCGCATTCGCTGACACATTTTATCAAAGCCCAGAATCCACCATCGAGATGAAGGTTGATGAACTCCTCGCCTCACCCCACTTTGGAGAACGGTGGGGGAGGTACTGGCTGGACCTAGCACGCTACGCGGACACACAGGACTTTTTCCCAGCACAAGACCTCCGGTATCCATTTGCATGGACTTTCCGCGATTACGTCACAGCCGCCTTCAATTCGGACAAGCCTTACGACCAGTTCATTCGCGAGCAACTCGCAGCCGACCAGATGAACCTGCAAAAGGATGATCCTGCGCTGGCGGCACTCGGCTTCCTGACGGTAGGACCGCGTTTTTTGAAACGGAACGACGAAATCATCAACGATCGCATCGACGCAGTCACGAGGGGACTCATGGGGCTCACTGTGGTTTGCGCCCGCTGCCACGACCACAAGTTCGATCCAATACCCACCGCCGACTTTTACGCGCTGCACGGCGTTTTCGGCAGCACGGAGGATATTACGTCCCTGCCAGAGATCGACCTTGTCAGTGCACGCGTTCAACCAAAACTCAGAGATGAATATCAAGCCGCCATCCAAAAGGCAGACGAGACGATAAAGGAATACACAACCTCTGAGGGCAAAAAGGCCCTCGCTGATTTGCTTTCAAAAGCGGATCAGTATTTTGGTGCTCTTTTCCAACTCGAGTTCAACAAAATTGAACTCACAAAAGTCGTCAGCGACACAAAGCTGATGGCAACAGCGCTAAAGCCTCTGGGCGAACAATGGGCTGCGTTGAAAAAATCAAAAGAAGCGGCAAGTGATCCCGTGCTTTTTCTTTTAGCAAAAATTGCACACCCTCCCAGTGTCTTCCCTGAAATTCAGGCCATCGCGGACTCGGGCAAAACCCCAGATGGTGACCACGACGTAGAGCCCAGTCTCCTAAAGGCTCTGAGAGGAACACCTCCCAAAGACGTGGAAAGCACACTCAAGCTATACGGATCCCTAGTTCTTGAAGAACAACGGGAAAGCGACCCGTCTCTGAAGCCCATAACCACAGCGCTTTCCCGCCAGGGCGGGCTGCTGGATTTTCAGCAAAAGGACATCGAAAGCGCGGTCCGCATGAACCCCCAGGGCATCAAGGAATATGAAAAACTCAATAAAGTCACAGCTGACTTGGAAGCATCGCACCCTGGCTCTCCGGCTCGCGCGATGGCAGTCAAGGACCGAGCAAAGCCAGTCACCCCTGTAATTTACATTCGTGGCGACGCAGCTCGCAAGGGAGACGCCGTTGAACGCCGTTTCCTGGAAATTCTGGATCCCGAAAAGAAACCTTTTTCAAAAGAGCAAAGCGGCAGGCGCGAGCTTGCGGAACGAATCACATCAGCCGAGAACCCTCTAACCGCGCGTGTCCGAGTGAATCACATCTGGCGCCACCTGCTTGGACGTGCTCTGGTAAAGACGACGGGCGACTTCGGCCTGCAATCTGCACAGCCATCGCATCCGGAGTTATTGGATTGGATGGCATCCGCTCTCATTGAGCGCAGTTGGTCCACAAAACGCCTGATCCGCGACATCCTGCTCTCAAATACGTACCAGCAAAGCAGCCAGGAACGGCCTGACTGTGCGGCTACAGATCCGGAGAATACACTTTTGTGGCGAGCCAACCGGCGGCGAATGGATTTTGAGGCGATGCGCGATGCTATGCTCGCGACTAGCGAGCGGCTCGATCGCACAGTCGGCGGTCGCGCGGTCAATCTCTCGTCTGAGCCGTTCACGGGACGTCGGACTCTTTATGGTTTTGTGGATCGTGTGAACATTGATCCGCTCTTTACGACTTTCGACTTCCCCTCACCCGACATCGTCAACACGGAACGCACGCAAACACTCGTCCCGCAGCAGGCGCTGTTTTCGCTAAACGACCGCTTCATTATCGAACAGGCCCGCTCAATCGCCGCGAAATGTGGCGCCGGTACTGACCCTGATCTGAATCCCGATCTCGTAACAGATCGTCTATACAAGGCGCTCTTCCAACGTCGGCCGACAAATGCCGAACAGAATATGGCCACGGCGTTTTTGCGGACCACTGCTAAACAACACGAACCTCTTCGGGGCAGAACATGGTTGTACGGCTTCGGCAACGCGGATCCCGGCGTTCCAAGGGAGCAGGCTTTCCACGAGCTCCCTCACTACGATCTGCAATCCAAGCGTTACCAGGGCGGCAGTGTATTCCCGCACCCGCAGCATGGTTTCGCAAGCCTGACAGCCGGAGGAGGGCATCCAGACCGCGGGATTCAGCGGGCCGCAATCCGACGTTGGATCGCTGCCGATGCCGGCGAATTGTCCATCACGGGCGAGATTAGCATCGGCACGCTAGGCAGCGGTGACGGGGTAAGAGCCAGGGTCATTTCCTCGCGAAAGGGACTGCTCGGCGAGTGGATCCTCGACCGGGTAAACACTGCGTCTGCAAAAACCGAACTTGCAAGCGTACCAGTTGAAGCCGGAGAGATCCTCGATTTCGCGGTCGACTGCAGGGACAACACAACCTCAGACGGCTTTCGCTGGAGCCCGTCACTTAAAAGGAATGCATCCGCCAATATGGATTCAAGGACAACGCAAACCGTCTGGGATGCACAGTCTGATTTCAAGGCGCCGCCCCCTGCTAAGCTTGAGGCCCTCGAACAAATGGCTCAGGCGCTCCTAATCACGAACGAATTCCTGTTTATCGACTAACCTCTCTGCAACAGGCACCTCGCAGCACTTCTTTTCATCAAAATGAAGCATCGCCCTCCGACCATAGGGGCCATTCCTCCACAAATATGAACCCAACACTAATCTCACGGCGGGAGGTCCTTCGTCGCAGCGGCTGCGGCATCGGCAGCCTGGCCCTCGGCAGCTTGCTACACCAAATTGGCGCCACCCAGGCCAATGCGTCGATCGCCTCCCCGCTTACGGCACACCCGCCACAATTCGCAGCGAAAGCAAAGCGGGTCATCCATCTTTTCATGAACGGCGGTCCGTCACAAATGGACACCTTTGACCCGAAGCCAAAACTCATCGAGCTCCACGGAAAGACGCTTCCATCTGGGAAAGATCTGAGCAAGGACAAGCGCTTAAGCGGCGCAGCACTTGGCTCCAAATTCAAATTTCAAAAACACGGGCAAAGCGGAATTGAGATTAGCGAACTTTTTCCACATGTCGCAAAACACGCCGACGATCTCTGCGTTGTCCGCTCGATGTTCAATGACGTGCCTAACCATGAGAGCGCACTCATGATGATGAATACGGGCAATCTGACGCTTCCGCGGCCGAGCGTCGGCTCCTGGACCTTATACGGTCTCGGCACGGAAAATCAGAGCCTGCCTGGGTTTGTGGTAATGTGCCCGGGTGGACTGCCCGTGTCCCAAAGCGCAAACTGGCGCAGCGCATTTCTACCGGGAATCTATCAAGGCACCCATTTGGATACCAAAGAGACGCGTCCTGAACGGCTCATCGCGAATCTCCAGAATGATTCGATTCTGCCGGCTCAACAGCGAACACAGCTCGAATACGTTCAACAACTCAACGAACTGCACCGCAACGAACGCGTCGGCGATTCGCAGCTCGATGCTCGCATCCAATCGCTCGAACTTGCATTCCGCATGCAGACCGAGGCCACCGATGCATTCGATATTAGTAAGGAGCCTCAAAGCATCCGCGAGATGTACGGAGACACCCTGCAGGGGCGGCAGATCTTGATGGCTCGCCGGCTTTCCGAACGCGGCGTGCGCTACGTGCAGGTCTGGCACGGAGCGGGTCAGCCATGGGACAGCCACAGCAGCATCGAGGAGGCGCACCAGCGTCTGGCCACCGAATGCGACCAAGCAATCGCGGCGCTCCTCCAGGATCTAAAAAATCGCGGTATGCTCGATGACACACTGGTTCTTTGGGGTGGTGAATTCGGCAGAACTCCAACCGCGCAAATGCCGCTGACACCAAAGGTCGGCCGAGACCATCACAACGATGGGTTCACCGTGTGGATGGCGGGCGGCGGCGTGAAGCCGGGTTATGTCCACGGCGCCACAGATGAAATCGGACTGGGCATTGCGGAAGGCAAGGTCCACGTACACGACCTCCACGCGACGATGCTGCACCTTCTTGGATTCAACCACGAGACGCTCACGTACCGTTATGCGGGTAGGGATTTCCGGTTGACGGACGTTGATGGCTACGTGGTCAAAGAACTTCTCGCTTAAAACCACGTCCGCAGCTCTACGGCGCGTTTAAGCGGATTTACTGGTCCCCTTCAACTCAACTACCGCACTGACAGCTACTGCAGTCAGTGCAGTCAAACGTTCCTCAGTTCAGCCAAATCACACTCCGCGAAACGCGGCGCTTCTACTGGATTCTTACTTCATCGTTTTTTGATGAATGAAGTATGACGAGGGAGTCGACTATTTTACGGGTAAGACCAGATGCGGCTCTGACCTGAAGGGGACGTATACCCGCTCAGCGCCTTTGATGTTTTCAGCCTGTAAATACTCGATGTAAGCAGGAGTGAGCACCTCGTTGATAGATGAAATTGCGTGTGCTTGTTCTTTTGCTTGTGCCGCCAACCGCGCACCCGCTGCTTCGCCGTTCTTCCGTTCAATGGCGACATTTTTCTCGGCGATTTGCTCCTCAATCCCCTTCTGTTCGAAAGTCTGGTTTAACGCGACTTTCGCCGCGATTGCAACAATCACGGGTTGCGGCGGGGAGGAGTTGCCCATCACCACCGACATCACTTCAAACGGCGTGTTTTGAAGCAATGCCTGCAACCCTCGTTCAATTTCCTCGGAAACCTGCGATAGCGATTCATTCACATCCAGGCCGTTGTACTGCGCGACCACCGAGCGCGTGAGGGTACGAAACGGTTCGCGTATGAACTGGTCGTAAGACTCCCGAGAGATTTTATCCGGATCGGTCGTATTGTCCCACCCGCCAAACTCCTCCATGAAACGCCGGACCGATACCTCTTCAGGCTTTAGCCTCCACACTACATGCGCTTGGCTCGCCAATGGGAGCTTATCCTTGGCTAGAATCGCGCTGTCGGACTCAAACTTTTCGGAATAGGTGTACGGCGTGATGGAAACGCGCTGCCCCTCAAGCCGCCACCTCAAACCGGTGGAGGCGGGCCCAAAGATCACTTTTTCAAAAGCGCTCTTTCCGAAAATAGGCCGCGCATAAACGTAACAGGCGTACCCCGCCGACACCCTCACGTTCTCAACGTTCGCTCCAAGCACCAGAACGGAGATCAATAACACCGCGCCCAGGAGAAAAACCACCAAAGGTGACCGGCTCATAACCGAATTCTGCACCCAGCCCTGTGGGAATCAATAAGGATAAGCGGCAGGTCAGGGGCTCCGTTCCCCTTCCGCTTCGCCCCCCTTTCGATGGGTTTTTGAAAAAACCGATACATCGCGCCCAGAATGTCCCCGGCTTGCTCACGGAAAACTCACAGCTCGAGCATGTCTTCTGCAAGACACTATCCATGAGGGTGCTGCCACATCATTCGGCAAGTACAACAGCAGCTATCAGCACACAAACAAAGCCGGTCAAACTAAAGAAATATATTTTATAGATTAAATATTTTCTAACAAGTTCACATTAAGTTTGCAGCTACCAACGCAACCCCTTTCAAGGCGCCCCCTCGCCTCGGAGGTCGCGGTCACGACTGCAATTTCTATGGATGAACTGATCAAGGAATTTTTAATCGAAAGTTACGAGAACCTCGACAGAATGGAACGGGATCTCGTTGTTTTAGAGAAAGATCCACGCAATACAGAGACGTTATCCAGCCTTTTCAGAACAATCCACACATTGAAAGGCTCGAGCGGTTTTTTAGGTTTCGCACAGCTTGAGGCGATCGCCCATGTGGGTGAGAACTTATTAAGTAAGATGAGAGATCATATCCTCTTTATCAATCAAGATATCGCAAGTGCCTTACTATCTACCGTAGACGCCGTCCGAACTATGGTGTCGGAGGTGGAGGCGAACGGATCCCCAGCCGCCCACGACCATCAGGAACTGATCAACCTCCTGGCAAGACTCGGAGAACCAGACTCAGGGACCGCGCAGCACCCAACCGGAAACTCTGCCTCAGCCCCAGAGGAAAGCCACATCGAGGAAATACACCCCGCCTCCCAAGCGGCGGAAGACTCCACTGCCCCAAGGGAAGAGTCATTCCAACCCAAGGATCAACCATCAACGCAAGCCGGGCAAACGACCAAACCAAACATGCCACCCATTTCGCCGCAACAGGATCAGCCCGCGAACAAAGAGCCCCAGGCGTGCCCCTCTGAAGATGACCACAAGGACGATCCAGCGAGACCGTCAAAGCCATCCGCAGCAGCCGACAGCAGCATCCGAGTGGATGTGGCCCTGCTTGATAAGCTGGTGAATCTAGTCGGTGAGCTGGTTCTTGCGCGCAACCAGGTGCTCCAGTTCACCAGCCAGCATCCGGACGGCGCGTTCCTCGGAACCGCACAGCGCCTAAACTTGATTACCACCGAGCTGCAGGGCAGCGCGATGAAGACACGTATGCAGCCGATCGGGAATATTTGGAGCAAGCTGCCACGGGTGGTACGGGACTTGGCGGGAGCCTGCGGAAAAGAGGTGCGCATTGAAATGGAAGGCAGCGACACCGAACTGGACAAGACGATCATTGAGGCGATCAAAGACCCACTCACTCATATCGTCAGGAATGCAGTAGATCACGGTATCGAGACCATCGCCACGCGCATCGCCAATGGCAAATCCCCGCAGGGTACGCTGCGAATGCGCGCCTATCACGAGGGCGGACAAGTAAACATTGAAATCACAGATGACGGCGCAGGAATTTCGCTCGAAAAGCTCAAGGCTAAAGCCGTTCAGCGCGGCCTCATCAGTAGCGAACAAGCCGTTCGCATCCCGGACCACGAGGCACTGCATCTCATCTTTCTTCCGGGTTTCTCGACCGCCGAAAAGATAACCAACATCTCCGGCCGGGGCGTCGGAATGGATGTTGTAAAAACAAACATCGAGAAGATCGGCGGAACGGTCGATCTGCAGAGCCATTTCGGCGTCGGCACCGTTCTCCGAATCAAAATCCCCCTCACTCTCGCAATTATTCCCGCACTCATTGTCACCAGCGGCATGGAACGGTTCGCCATTCCGCAGGCAAGCCTACTCGAACTGGTGCGACTCGAGGGGGCCAACGCTTGCCAACAGATCGAGTACATTCATGGCGCACCCGTGTACAGGCTACGCGGGCAATTGCTCCCACTGCTTTACTTAAATGCGGAGCTCAAACTTGACGTCGCTGGCTCGCCCAGCGGCCGCAACGACGAAATCAACATCGTCGTGCTGCAGACTGATGGGCAGCCATTCGGGCTTGTGCTCGATGAAATCAACGACACGCAGGAGATCGTCGTAAAACCGCTAGGAAAGCAACTCAAGTGCGTGAGCTGCTTCGCGGGCGCAACGATCATGGGTGACGGCAAAGTCGCTTTGATCCTCGATGTCATGGGTCTTGCCCAACAAGCGCGCATCATAGGCGAAACCCAGACCCGAGCGTCCTCACATGAAAACGGGCTCGATGGAAAAACCGCAAATGACAAGAAGCAAACCCTTCTGCTGTTCTCTGCGGGTTTGCAAAAACGGATGGCGATCCCTCTATCAATGGTGGCGCGACTGGAGGAGTTCAATCGTGCAACCATTGAGTATTCCGGCGGTACTCCAGTGGTACGCTATCGCGGCCAGATCCTACCGCTCATCTACGTGAGCGAACACCTCAACCCAAAGGAAGCTGATGGGGCGTATGCTGCGTTGGAATCGATTCAAGTAGTTGTTTATTCAAACCTTGGAAGAAGCGTTGGCCTCGTGGTTGGCCAGATCAACGACATCGTAAGTCAGGTAATCGATGTAGAACGAATCGCCTCCGGAAACGGCATTTTGGGATCCGTTGTGATCCAAGATCAGGTCACCGACTTGCTGGACGTGATAACCCTCATCCGCACAGCCGACCCGAGTTTCATTCATGACAAGGTAATTCCGCACTGCGCCGCCTAACCCGCGCACTCTTTTCCCAATGCAACACCACCGACAATTCGCGACGTTTGTGCTTCATAACCTATTTTTCGGAATGGATGTCCTCAAGGTGCAGGAGGTCATCCGCTATCAGGAGATGACTCGTGTTCCCGTGGCTCCTCCGATGGTGGAGGGTCTAATCAACCTGCGCGGACAGATAATCACAGCTATCGATCTCCGGCGCCGTCTAGAACTACCAGAGCGGCCAACCGACCAACTTCCACTGAACCTCGTCGTCCGGACGGAGGACGGCGCCATCAGTCTTCTCGTAGACGAAATCGGCGACGTTGTGGAGATCGCATCGCAATCCTTCGAGCGGGTGCCGGAAACCGTCACAGGCATAGCCCGCGAACTGATACTCGGCGTTTACAAGCTTGAAACCCGGCTGCTGCTGATTCTTGACACCGAGCGAAGCGCAAATCTTCCACCCTCATTCAAGGCTCTTTCTAAACCCCAGTAAACCAACTTGGAAAACGAAAAAAACGTTAAGTAAACATTGCCCGCCAAAAGACCCATATGAATCGCACTCCGAAACCCAGCAAACAGCCAAACGTAAAGGCCGACGAAGCACGCAGCTTTAAAAACGAGGCGTCCCCAACCGCCAGCCACCCAGCAGGCTTCATCACAGCAAAACCTGAAAAAAAGTCCCGCTCGCAATCACTGCAACAACCCGCGCCACTGCCTCGCAAACTCAGCACCCGTGCACACAAGCCAGACTCCGCTGCCCGCGAGCTTAAACAAAACGGAGCGGAGCTGAATCAGGAACTCCATGAACTGCGTGGAAAACTGGAAGCTCTGAATCGTTCCCAAGCTGTTATTGAATTCTCCATGGACGGCACCGTCATCGATGCGAATTCCAACTTCCTTTCACTGCTGGGCTACGACCTTCAAGAGGTGCGCGGCCAGCATCACCGCATGTTTTGTGAAAGGGCCTACACATCCCTTCCCGAGTACCAGTTGTTCTGGGCAAAGCTCTGCAAGGGTGAGTACCAAGCCGGCGAATTCAAGCGCGTCGGGAAAAGCGGAAAAGAAGTGTGGATCGTCGCATCCTACAACCCCGTGTTTGGCCCAGACGGATTGCCTTCAAAAGTCATCAAGTTCGCGACTGACGTGACGGCATCAAAATCAGAGTTAAAGGCGCGGACCGACATCATGAACATAACGAGCATCGTATCGGAGTCGGACTTGAGAGGCGACATCCTGATGGTGAACGACAAGTTCTGCGAGGTTTCTAAATACTCAAAAGAGGAACTCATCGGCCGTCCACACAATACAACGCGGCATCCTGACATGCCAAAAGAGGTGTTCAAAGAGCTATGGTCCACGATCGGCAAAGGAAACATGTTCCGCGGCACCATCAAAAACAGAGCAAAAGATGGAACACCCTACTACGTGGACGCGGTCATCGCCCCGATCCTTGGCGACAACGGAAAACCCAAGAAATACCTTGGTGTCCGTTACGACATCACTGCGAACGAAATTGAGCGACAGAACATGCGTGGGGTGTTTCGGGCTATCGATTCCTCG
>JBILUQ010000459.1:0-3447 GCA_044370935.1 Chthoniobacteraceae bacterium | reverse complement strand
CGCCATCCACAGGGGCTACACTCACTTGGACATCGACACATTCAAGTCGGCGGTATTCTCGATCCAGAGCTTGAAGTGATTTGCGAAAGTAAACCCTGCTGAATTTTTGTGTGAGATCAGGATTGTCAGCGCTGATCTATTAAGGTATAAATAAGGGGTAAAAATAGATTTTGAGTTTGACCAAGCCAAAAGCGAATCCAATCGCATCAAGCACGGGATCGACTTTGTCCAGGCGCAAGAACTCTGGAATGACCTTTACGCTCTTCAGATCCAGGCCAAGAGCGAGACGGAAACCAGATTCGCCCTCATTGCCAGCATGCAGGGAAAGGTCTGGAGTGTGTTTTTTACAGAGAGAAGTTCGAAAATCCGTATTATTTCAGCCCGCAGAAGCAGAACCAACGAGGAGGACTTATACCATGAAGGCAGAGCAACTTGATGATGTCTTTGAGTCGGGAGAAGATCTATTGGCGCATCTGGATCTTTCAACGGCACGGAGGCTTAACTTGCAGCAAAAACGCGTCAACGTGGACCTGCCCATCTGGATGATTGAGAACTTGGACCGAGAGGCCGACAGAGTGGGCGTTACTCGTCAGTCTATAATCAAGGTCTGGCTGGCCGAGCGTTTGAAAATCGAAAGGTCCGCATAGACGCCTTTCAGAGTCCCCGGGATCTGTATCCGACTGAAAAACACAAAAATTCGGATTCCATCCAAGAAGTTTTGCTCAAAACGACTTCTGCGCTGACTGCGCAGGGAAAAGTTTCGAAGCATTTTCAGAAGACTGGGTAGCGGGTATGGCTTTGACGAGAGGGTAGTGCGTGGCGTGGCTGGCTGTAGGTGCAGACGCGTTCTGAGTTGCCCTCCTACAGGGTAAAACATCTCGACCGTGTAGGGGTCCTCTGCGGAATCGTGACTTCCATGCTAGCCTTGCTCTTGGTCACTGCCCGCTGGGTGATTGTGATGTCCAATGAGCTGGAAGTGGGAAACACAGCCACCGGCTGCACTGCTTTCACCTCAATGACCAACGTGACATCTCCCACCTGCACGCTCGCTGGATACTCCACCTGAACTCGTTCGCTGATCTGGTAACCGTTGACCAGCGTTCCACGACCCAGATCTTCAGCCTGCAATCCAGCCTCACTGATCCATACCTGTCAGTGAACACCCAAAGTGCACCACCAATGTTCGAAATAGGGTAGGTTCAAAGTGCACCACCTGAGGGCTGCGGCTGTTTCCTAAAGGGTGTCCCTCATGGGCACTCTCGGGGATGGCCAACTTCCTCTCCGTGCCCCAACAGACTCAAATACTCAACCTTCATCAAAAGGGCCTT
Source organism: Chthoniobacteraceae bacterium (assembly GCA_044370935.1). Taxonomy (GTDB): domain Bacteria; phylum Verrucomicrobiota; class Verrucomicrobiia; order Chthoniobacterales; family Chthoniobacteraceae; genus Chth-196. The sequence continues at coordinate 2,119 of JBILUQ010000459.1, read as the reverse complement.
TCCCAGCGGAGGATTGCCCAAGAACTGGGCATCAACCGCAGGAGCGTATCACGCTACATCCGGCGGTTTTCAAAGTGCACCATTTCGATCACCGGCTCGCAACCAGTTGCCACTACACTTGCACCGTTGGCGGGCTCATTTTCGGAAAGTCCCCCGGAGCCAAAGTGCACCATTTCGAACATCGGCACTACGAGCGGCAGGCAGAGCGCATGCCGGGGGTTTGAGGCAGCCATTAGGGAGAAGTGTGGTCTGGGTTTGAGTATCCAGAGGGTCTATCAGGATCTTCGAGAACTTGGCTTTGAAGGCTCCTACCAGTCGGTACGCCGCTTTGTGTCGCGGTTGGCTAAAACAGAGTCCGATTCGTTCGCGGCTCCGTGCCGGGTGTGGCGCATAGAAACCGAACCCGGAGAGGAGGCGCAGGTGGATTTTTGTCAGGGCCCATGGGTGCTGGATCCTGCAACGGGCAAGCGAAGACGCACGTGGGTGTTCCGCTTGGTGCTGAGTTTTTCCCGCAAAGGCTACTCTGAGGCCGTCTACAGGCAGGATCTGGAAACCTTCATCCGAGTGCTTGAAAACGCCTTTCGCGCCTTGGGTGGAGTGCCGCTTTTGTTGCGTTTGGACAACCTGAAGGCGGCGGTGAAGCGCCCCGACTGGCTGGATCCCCTGCTGAATCCAAAGTTTGCGGAGTTTTGCCGCCACTATCAGGTCGAGGCGGTGCCGTGCCGGCCGTATCATCCCCAGCACAAGGGCAAGGTGGAGCGCAACATTGCCTACGTGAAGGACAACGCCCTCAAAGGGCGCGAGTTTGAATCCCTCCAGAGCCTGAACGCTTATCTTCAAGGGTGGGAAAGCCGCACCGCCGACCAGCGCATCCACGGCACCACGCGCAAACAGGTGGCGGGGGTGTTTGCTTATGAGCGGGGCTTTTTGCAGGCGTTGCCGGCATCGTTGTTTGAGAGTTTTGTGGAGGCCCGTCGAAGGGTGTCGCGGGACAGTTTTGTGGAGTGGAGCAAAGCCTACTACGAGGCGCCGCCAGAATACATCGGGCGGGATGTGTGGGTGCGCTGGGACGGGCGTTGTGTGCGTCTTTTGAACCAAAAGATGGAGGTTTTGCAAACGCACACCCCGCAGGAACCGGGGCGTTACAGTCGCACGCTGGGGGCCATGGGCATGAGCGGGCCTGTGCGCTCGGAAGGCCGCCGACTGGTCAACGAGGCGGCCCTTTACGGGGAAGACTGCCGGCAATGGGCCGCCGCGGTGCTGGAGTTGCGTGGGAGCGAAGGGCTGCGCGCGCTCATGGGGCTGTGCCGGTTGGGGCAAAAACATCCCGCCGTTGAACTCAATGCCGCGTGCGCGCTGGCCCTTGAGGAAGGGGCCCGCAGTCTGCGCTCTGTGCAGCGCCTGCTCCAAAACCCAGGCGCGCCAGTGCAGTTGACCCTGACCGAGGTGCATCCGGTGATCAGGCCGATGAGCGCCTACGGACGTTTTTTTGACTCTCTTTATGCAAACACCCCACCATCCCATCCCCGAGAACATCCAGCAACAGGCGCGCAAACTGAGACTCTCGGGTCTGTTATCGAACCTGTCGTTGCGCCTTGCTGAAGCGCAAAACCACCAACTCTGCGCCGCCCAGTTCCTGGAGCTGGTGCTTCAGGACGAACTCAACGTGCGTCATCAACGAGAGCTTGCCCGGCGTCAAAGCGCGGCCAGCTTCAGGGAGAGCCGCGCGCTGGAAGGCTTCGACTTCAGTTTTAACTCCAGCATCAATCGGCGGCAGGTGTACGAACTGGCGAGCTGCCATTTTATTGAAGAAAAGCGGGATGCGATCCTTGTCGGGCCGCCTGGGGTGGGGAAAAGCCATATTGTGCAGGCGCTCGGGAGGGAGGTGGTCAGACGGGGGTACGGTGTGTTGTACCGGTCGATTTTTGACGTGGTGCGTGACGTGCTCGAAGCCCACGACGCAGCGCAGGAAGGGCGCGTGATCAAGAAGTACCTCAAGCCTGACCTGCTCATTATCGACGACATGGGACTGAAGGCGGTGCCGGAGCGCGGTGCTGAGATCCTGCTTGAGATCATCATGAGGCGCTATGAGGTGCGATCGACCATGATGACCTCCAAT
>JBILUQ010000368.1:0-3453 GCA_044370935.1 Chthoniobacteraceae bacterium | reverse complement strand
GAAAGCCGGATTACCTGAATCAAACGCAGGCGTGGTTGCGGGATTCAAATGGGGAGATTGTCGCTGGAAAAAGCGGAGAAAGTTTTGGTGATGATGGAGCGAAGACCAGAAAAACCTTTCAGGATTATGTGCGTCAATCGAATGAATGTGTGGAGGCGTTGGATGAGGGTGTGGCGAGGCTAATCGGTGCGCTCAAGGAGAGCGGACAGCTCGAAAATACGCTGGTTGTGTACACAGCGGATCAAGGGTTTTCCATGGGTGAACATGGGTTTCGCACGAAGCTCGCTCCATACGATGCAAACTATCGGTGTCCTTTGATTGTTTCCATGCCGGGGACCATTCCCCAGGGGAGGGTGTGCGCCCAGCCCGTCACGGGACCGGATTTGGTGGCGACGTTTCACAAATTTGCGGGTATTGAACCCGGCTGGGCGATGCATGGGCACGATCTCAGCGGGCTGCTCAAGGCCACAGAGGCTGCGTCTCCGCGGGTTGCCTTTTACGAGTTCACAGGCGAACGATTCGGTAGGCACGTCGCAACGACAGTAAATTCAGCTCCGAACAACGCCGTATATCACCATGTTCCGTGGTACGTCGTGGCGAGGGATACTCGCTGGAAGCTCATTCACTACTTGCAGTCGGGGCTGGGCGAGGAGCTTTACGACCTCGAAAATGACCCGGAAGAACTTGTTAACGTCGCAGCTGAAGAAACGTTTGCCCAGGTGCGGATGCGTTTGCGTGAAGAACTCAGACAAGAACTAAAGCGGACTGATGCAGGTTTTGAGATCGCGCCGTAACCTCTTGTGCTGCGAGCAAGGGACAGGGTCCTATTTGTGGCTTTGGCGTGAGAGAACGTAAGTGATGAAACTCAAAGACGACATGATGGTGTTGGCAAGCGCACAATCCGGAGATCTGAAAGGCAAAGCAGTCTCGATTGTGTGCTTAATTTTTGCTCAGGCTCTCCAGATATTCCAGAAGCGAAGCGAACTCGAGCACGCTGAATCCGCTCATCAATCCCAGTGGCATCATCGAGTTCGGAAGCGTGGCGCGTGAGGTGATCTTTGATTTTAGAAATGTAAATTCCTGCGAAGCGATGTCACGGATTGTCAGCTTGTCGCCGCTCTCATCTGTCACAAACCCCATATGTGTCGCTCCGGTATCGAGCGTGACCATGTTGGTCGCGAATCCCTGTGCAATCGTGCGGTTCGGGTCAAGAATGTTAGCAGCCAGATCGTTCCGGTTGTAAGTTTGAGCGATGTTACCCAGGTAGGGGCCCTTCTGCGCCTGCTGCTGTGATACGGTGTGGCACGCGACGCATGTGGCCTTGGCGAAAATCTGCTCACCAAGTCCCTTGTCGCCCTTGGTTTTCAATACCTGAGCGAGCGCCTGGTCTGGGTTGAGTAAACCGACCTTCGGAGTGGTGTCATTCTCGGCTACTTTGAGCCGGAGGCTTTTTGCCGCCGACGAGGCTGCATTCGCCACACGCTTGTCCGGATCTTGCATTGCAGCTTGGATCTTGTCGTCGATCGTGTGGGCTTTGATCTTGTCAGCGGCGCGAATGATTTGAATGCGGCGTTCGATTTGGTTCCATCCGGCGTCCAGCGCTTTGGAAGCCATTTCTCTTGCCTCAGGGCTACCGGACTTCCTCGCACTAAGGTTCAAAAGGATGGCGTCGGCCCAAATGCCAATGGGGTTACCCAACTGGGCTTCTGCTTCTTTCTCGATCAACTGGTGCACGTTCTCAAGCTTCGCGGCCCCCATCAGAGCGCTTTGCGCGGCATCCTGTTCCTTGCCCGATCCTTTTGCCTGTGCCAGCGACACCATTGCTGGCAGAACCTGTTTCCATGCATCAGCATTATCAGTCTTCACGATGGCCTGAACGGCTTGAGAGAGCGTTGTCGGCTTCGAGTTGGGATCCTTCGCGGCGCGGTTTAGCAGCAGGATGCCTTCGGCAGGTGGTGCTTCGCAGGAAGCGAGTTGAGCTACTGCATCCGGAATCAGAGACACGTCGCTCTTGGCAAGCTCAATGATCCGAGTCAATGCTTCCTGCGATTGAATGCGGTTGCGGTTCATTTCTGCGACCAGATGTGCGGCTTCTTCACTGGAAGCATGGATCAGGTGTGACTGCAGGGCGGAAGCGATCGCTTTGGTCTGCTCCCAGGACTCAGGTTGATAATACGGACCACGGTTGTCGGGGCGGGTTCCCCAGGAGTCGCGCTTCCATTCTCCTTCCTTGGAATGAAGCCTGCATAGCGCGTTTAGGATCCCCTTTTTTCTTTCAAGCGTCTGTTCGTTTCCAAGGCGCTTCACGAGCCCATTAACCACCTCGGCTCTGTGAATTCTCATCAATGCGAGAAATGCTCCTTCGCGCTGTGGTTGTGAAGTGCCGAGTGCGTCGATCACTTCAAAGCACGCAGCGAAGGCCTCTAGCTTTGCCAGGCACTGGAATGCAGTGTGGTGAAGGACGGGATCGCCGGCTCCTAGTTGCTTCGCTATGGTTGAAGCCAGATCGCCTCGATTCAATCGTGTTGCCGCCACAATCCCTTCGAGAGCGGTTCGGTGATCGCTGCTCAAAATGGTTTTCGCCAGAACCGTGTCAACCACCGGCTTCTGTTTAAGACTCTCGGAGCGATCAAAAAAATCGCCGAGCGCTCGTGCTGCAAAGCGCAGAAGTGAAGGATCCGATGCAAGTGATCCGATCGCATTGACCGAGGCATGACTGTCTTTTTGGGTTATGCCGATTTGAGTGATGGCGTAAAGCGCTGCAACCCGCGCTTGAAGCGGTTGCGTTGGATTCGCTGCGAATGCCGCGAGTCCCTCTATGATGTTCGAGTTCTTCGCACGCCTCACAAGCGTTCTTTGCGCAGCCATGGACCGCACTTGGCTCTCGGAGGCGAGCATTGAAATAAGCTGGGCATCGCCAAGGGCTTCAAAATTTGGCAGCGGCTGCGGAGTGTATTCCTTTGGAGTCACGCGGACGATGTATCCGGAGTCAGCGCCTGCCCAGTCGAATGTGGCTCCTTTCCAACTGGCTTGGTAGACGGCGCTCATTCCATCAACGTCCGCATCGGTTGGGCGTGTCATTGCGATGAACTTTTGAGGCGGAGCCTTTTCAATAAAAGTTGCCCCGGCCGACTCGACTGAATGCCTCCAAAGTGCCCCGGTGCCCCAGTCGCAGGTCATTGGAGCGTGGTTCCATTCGCTGGGAAACCCCGGTTCGCTCAGGTACGTCGAACCGCATCCTGATCCGCCACCGTAATCGGCGAGGGGGGCGATGTATTCGCTTGAAAAGTTTTTGTAGAGACGCGGGTAGCCATGGTCCTCGAGACCGGTGAAATGGTGGAATCGAACGTCCCAGCCGCCGCCATCGTTGGTGTTGTCCCTCGCAAAAATGTCCAGCAGCGGGCTCACGGGCGTTCCCAGAATGTTTCGTGTGCCGGTCGCGAACAACTCCAA
>JBILUQ010000506.1:0-3457 GCA_044370935.1 Chthoniobacteraceae bacterium | reverse complement strand
GGTGCTCATCGGTGGTTTGGGCTTGGGATACACCCTCAAGAGAGTGCTCGAGATTGTTGGCCCGGGTGCCGTCGTGCACGTTTCCGAATTGCTGCCGGAAATCGTGCAGTGGAATCGTGATTTTTTGCGGGAGGTAAACGGTTCACTGATCGAGGATCCCCGGGTGCAGGTCATCGTTAAGGACGTCTTCGATGTGATCCGAGGCGCGAAGGGGGATCATGCCTATGACTCCATTCTTTTGGATACAGACCACACGCCGTCCTCGTGGGTGCAGTCCAAGAACTCGAGGCTTTATGAACGTGCCGGATTCACCTCGGTGATGCGCGCATTGCGGGCCAACGGGCTTGTCGCGTACTGGTCAGCGGGGGCTGAGCCGGACTTCGTCCATAATTTGAGCCGAGCAGGATTCCGTGTCCAAACCTACGAGGCCAAGGCGCACCCCACTGCGAAACGCGCAGTGCACAGGATTTATCTGGGGCAGGCGCTGCCAAAGTTGATTCCCTCTGCCTCGGAAACCGAGCCCGTGAAGGCTCAATCCCCCCAGAAACCAACAGCGCCGAAGGAGGGTCCTCATGCACAAAAACCCTTTGCTCAGCGAAAGACTCCCACGCGGGGCCGTGCCGACACGCAGCACGCCCGAAGGCTGGAGCGGATCAAAAAGGGTGGCAATCCGTTTGTATCGCCAGCCTTCATCGAGGGACTCGAAAGAAAGGCTCGTCGGAACGCCGAGTCGAAGCGCCGCAGATAAACATCGACCTGTTGTCGGCCTTTCTATCTCTGCAAATCGATGTCCTCCCAGTAGCCTAAAGCCCCAGCGAGGCATGGCATTTAATCTGCTGAGTTGCCCTAAAAAAGTGATTCTGAGTGAGAACCGTTCTTGGATCTCCGAAGATCGAAGGCAGTAACCGGTGGCGCCAATTCGACTGAGGGTTCAAAACTTTTTTGCTTTTTAGAAAGCAGAACATTGCCTCGAATCACAATCAATCTCCGCAGAGCACTGTTATCCGAGTCAAAACAGTGGAATCGGCATTACGTTTAGGGATAATCGCTCCGTGAAGCGGAGTCCCTTGGTTCGTTGAGTCGCGTAAACTCCGGATTCCAGCTTGATGCTGGTGTGGGCCGCGGATCTGGTCCTGTACGGGAAAGATCGCCAAGCAGCTGTTGCTGGCGTTCAAGAAGTACATCCGCCCGCTCGCGCAGCGCATCCCGCTGCCGGATGGCAGTGTCACGTTCCCTGCGCAAACGAGCCGTTTCGCGCTCGATGCGCTCTCTCTGTTCCACATCCCCCCGCAGAAGTTCGTTTCGCTCGCGTTCGAGAGCAAAGGATTGCTCTCGGGATGCTGCTCGGGCGGCGTCTACCGCCGAGCGAGCCTCGTCCCGCTGTCTGATGAGCGAGTCGAGCTGATTTGAGAATTCCTCGGTTCGGTTGCGGAGCGTCTCACGAGTTTCTTCGAGGAGCGATAGGAGTGTCACCTTCTCGTTTAGGAGAGCTTCTCTCTCTCTCGTGAGTTGGTCAAAGCGGCGGCGTGAATCACTTTCCGCGGCAACCAGTCGCCCGGTGAGTTCTGACCCTTCAGAGCGTGAGGCATCGAGCTCTTCCCTCAAGCGACTAATTTCGGCTGGGTAACGTCGCTCCGCATCACCCAACGCAGCTCGCAATCTGTCTGCGTCTAAGCGGTGAGTGTTAAGTTCTTCCCGCAGTCTCGAAATCTCTGTGTCCTTGGCCTGTGCTAGGCTCGAGATCGCTTGACGATGGTCTGCCGTCAATTTGGCTATCCGACGATCTCTCTCTGTGTTGGCCTCGGCAATCTGCTGGTCTTTCTGAAGCAGAATGGCGTCGCGCTCCGCCGAAACGGTCGCCAGAACACGGGCATGCTCGGCTTGAATCGTTTCAACTCTCGCGGTCCATTCCGCCAAACGACGATCCCGATCAGCTGCAATGTTAGCAACGCGTTGGTCGCGCTCGGCGACGGCAGAGTTCCGCTCTCCAAGGACATCCGATAACGCTTTTTCGTTCTCTGCGCGGTACAAAGAGAGCTGCTGCTCGTAATTCGCTTTTGCATCCGCGAGCTGACGCGCTTTATCGGTCAACAGTTGGGCGCGCTCGGATTCGAGTTTTGATATGGACTGTTTCGCCGCTGCATCGATGTCTGCAATCTCCTCATCCTTTGCAATGCGCATTTCGGACAGGGCCGCGTCATGCTGCATCTTTGCTGCGTCCAGAGCTTGTTGCTGCTGGGCTTTCAGCAACTCCACCCCTGCGGCATGAGTTGCCTGAAGGGTTTCCATCGCGCGCTTGTTTTCGGCGATTCGACTTTCGAGCTGCGATTTGGCCAGCTCCGATGTGTGCTCCAAATCAGCGCGAGCAGAGTCCAGAGCACTTTGTAGAGCGGAAGCCTTGGACTCTGCCTCGCGATTGGCTTGATCCAACGCCATCTGTTGAGACTCTTTGAGCGCCGCGACAGCCTTTTCATGGAGTGCTGTGTTTTCGTCTAGGCGTTTGCGCAGTTCATCCGTTGCAAGTGCGATTGCAGCTTCATGCTCGCTTGAGAGCCTGGCTAACGTGGTTTCATGTTCCCGCGTTGCAGTTGCGATTTGAGCGTCGAGATCAGCGTTTTCACGACGCAAATTTTCAATGTCGGTTTCGAGCGCCTTGGCACGACTCTCCGCCGTTGCACGAGACCGCTCGACTTCTTGCAAGCGAGCCTCTACTGCCGCGCGGGCTTCGATTGCTGCCACACGCTGGTTTTCGAGTGAGTTGATCTGCTCTTGGGTCTCTAGCCGTGCAGCGGCGACTGCACTTTCGGTGACTGCGCGTGCAGAGGCGAGTTCCGCATCATTGCGGCGGCGTTCCGCGTCATATTGAAGGTTGGAGTCCCCAAGTTCTTTGCGGAGTGCTTCGAGGCTTGATTGGATGTTGGAAACCTCTGCCTCGAGTGACGATATTTGCTTGCGAAGCTGATCCCTCTCAGTCGTGAGTTCGCCGATTCTCGCTGAGTCCGCCGTCTTGATCTCATTGAACTGTGCTGCGAAACGTTCCGCCTCATCGGTTCGTTTTTGAAGATCTTTCAGTTGAGACTCCAAGGCAGATCTCGTGGTTTCGAGTTCTTTTGCGACGACTTGTTTCTGCTGCGCTATTTCATCTCGTTCTTTGGTGAGCGCGCTGACGGCCTTTGATTGTGCGTCAATGGAACGACGCAAGCCTTGGATGGTTCGTTCGGCGGCGCCTCCTGCGGAACGTTCGCCTGACTCCATTTCGGATTTGCGTGTCTCCAATTCCAGCTTTTGGGAATCCAGATCACGCTTTTGGGAGGACAAGTCCCGCAAGTTGGCTTCGAGTTCTCTCTCCTTCGAATCCAGTTCGCGCTGCTTGGACTCAAACTCAGTCTTGGCAGAGTCGAGCTGTTGCTTCGCTGAATCAATTTCTTTCCGGGTAGTCTCTATCTGCGTTTTTTGG
>JBILUQ010000099.1:0-12553 GCA_044370935.1 Chthoniobacteraceae bacterium | reverse complement strand
TGATTGGCTTTGGCATGATCAGTGGCTTTCGCATTGAAGATTCTCGCATGGAAGATTTCTTTGCGGAGTCGAGGCTCCTGCACTAACGAACTTACACCCCATGGCGGCAACGCTTTTTTCTCAAATTCTTTTGGCTAACAGTGATGGCGGACTCGTGTTCGCTTTCGAACAATCGACCCTACCCGGCAAACTGGTGCTCAGTGCACTGTTTGTGGGTTCAGTGTTCTCTTGGTCGGTGATGTTAAGCAAGTTTCTTACGCTCCGTGTTGCCTCGCGCCAGAAGGAGGCGTTTCTGGAGCTATTCCGCCAGGACAGGTTCCCCCTGCGGGTCTATGGCGACGGGCTCACTTTTGACGGCGCACCGGTATTCGCCGTGTACCTCGCCGGCTGCCACGAGCTGGCCTACCAACTTCTCGGCGCCACCGAGGTGGACGAAACCTTTTCGAACCGTCTGGAAAGCGCGGGCAAAATCACCCCGGCACAGATGCGCGTGGTGGCGGTGGCGATGGAGCGTGCCGTGGGCGAATCGGCGCTGCTGCTTGAATCGCAAATGATCATACTCGCGACGGCCGTCAGCGGCGCGCCCTTCATCGGGCTGCTTGGAACCGTCTGGGGCGTGATGGAGACCTTCGCTGACGTTGCGAAGGCGGGTTCGGCAAGCTTGGCCGCCATGGCCCCCGGCGTATCCGCAGCACTCATCACCACGGTGACAGGACTGCTAGTCGCCATCCCTGCGATGTTCGGATATAATTATCTGGTGACAACGGTGCGTGGCATGATCGTGGGGTTGGACAACTTCGCCGCCGAACTCACCAGCGCGTTCGAACACCGATACGTCTCACACCGCTCGGATTCGTAGGGCCCCTCCGCGCCTCCTGCCCAACATACCGAACACCGCTTCCACAGATTCCGATGCGCCGCTTTTCCGATAAACACAGCATGCACACGTTGAACGAACTCAACGTGACGCCGCTTCTGGATCTGGCGTTCGTGCTGCTGCTCATTTTCATGATCACCACGCCGCTGATGGAAAACAGCACGGACCTCATCCTTCCAACGGGAAAGCAGGACGGTCAGGCCGTGGATCCCAATAGCGTGATCAATCTGTCGCTGTTCAGGGACGACCGGATTCTCATCAACACCGATCCGGTGGCGTTAACCGATCTGACAACGCGCCTCACACAATTGCACGAAGCGCGTCCCGATGCAGCGGTCATCGTCCGCTCGCACAAGGAACTCACGGTGCAGAGGATCATGGAGGTCATGGATGCCGTGAAGGCCGCAAAGATCACCAAAGTCGGTTTGGCAAAAGTGACCGAGTCCCAGTAGCAGGGTTCGAAGTCAGACAAATGGGCGATTCATTTTTCCGGCGAAACATCGTTCTAGTTGCGCTCCTGCATATGGTGGCGCTGGGTTTGATGTGGTTTTTCAGCCGCAATCACTCTTCCCCGCTGGCGGACGTGCAGTGGTTGGACGGCGGCAGCCTCGGCGGGGGCGGCGGAGCGGCTGGCGGCGGCGCCGATGCACCACCGCCACCACAGCGCCCGGACTCGGCTCCCGACACGCTTCCCGACGTTCCCGCTCCCAAACTCAAACCCGAACCGGCACCCAAACCGGAGCCTGCCCAGAAGCCGGTACCGAAACCTCCCGAGCCGAAGCCGGATCCTGCCGAGCCGAAGGACACACCTAAAGACTCACCTAAGGACGAGCCCGAAAGTGAAATCAAAGTGCCCACCAAAAAGGTGGAGAAGAAGCCTGAACCCAAACCGGAGCCTAAACCGGAACCTAAACCCGCGCCGAAACCCGAAGTAAAACCTCCGCCAAAACCCGAGGTCAAACCCACTCCGAAGCCGGAGATAAAGCCGCCACCAAAACCGGCGCCGAAGCCAGAAGTGAAACCTCCGCCAAAACCCGAGGTCAAACCCACTCCGAAACCGGAGGTCAAACCACCACCGAAACCAGAACCCAAGCCTGAGCCGAAACCTGCGCCGAAGCCGGAGATAAAACCGGAAGTCAAGGCAGACCCCAAACCGGCACCCAAAACTGAAGCCAAAGTCGAAGCCAAGACCGAAGCTAAACCGGCGACCAAAACTGAGGCTAAACCCGCCTCCGTTGTGCCCCTCAAAGTGGAGCCAGCTAAGGCCGGGCCGGGTGCCGGATCCGGCCCGCCTTCCGTCGTGCCTCTGAAGGCCATGCCTCTGGGTGGCGGCGCAGGAAACGGGGGCGGGGGCGCAGGCGGCGCAGGCAATGGAACCGGAACCGGTCAGGGCAACGGGTCCGGCCCGGGTTCGGGCACTGGAACAGGAACCGGGTCAGGCAATGGCACGGGTTCCGGACGGGCGGGCGGCGGCCCCAGCGCTTCGGAGCTTGGCAACTATCATCAAATGATCCACGACCGTTTTTTCAGCCGTTGGGAGCAGCCCACCTCCATCGTGCGCTCAAATCAGGACTTCATCGCCATCCTCAAAATCCGGATTCGCAAGGACGGCACGATCATTCTACGCGAGATCTCGACGTCTTCGGGCAACCCTGTGATGGATGAATCAGTGATGAGCGCGGCGCAAAAAGTAACGCAAATCGCGCCGCTCCCCAACGGTCTTCCGGGCGAGACCTACGATGTCAAAATCCAATTCAAGCTCGACCAGAACTAACCAGCAACCGGCTTTGCGGTATCCCACCTCATGACACCATCCAAAGCCCCGGGGTTTCCGAGGATCGAAGACTCGGCTGCTTTCAAAGGTTCTCCAGCTGATGCGGATCTTTCTCATGTATGGCATCCATTCACGCAAACGCGCGAATGGCACGACCAAGAACCGCTAATGTTGGTGGAGGGCTGCGGCGCGCGGCTCCGGGACGCAGAAGGACGCTGGTTTTTGGACGGCAACTCCTCGATCTGGACCAACATCCACGGCCATCGTCACCCTCGTCTGGACGCGGCCCTGAAAGCACAGATTGAGCGCGTCGCGCACACGTCTTTTCTCGGATTCTCAAACCCGCTCGCTGCGCAATTGTGCGCCGAACTCTCCGCCCTCTGGCCCGCGGGCACGTTGAGCCGCGTCTTTCTATCCGATAACGGTTCCACGGCTATCGAGGTCGCATTAAAAATGGCGGTGCAATTCTGGATGCTTTCGGGCAAGACCGAGCGTTCGCGTTTCGTCGCCTTTCAGGGAGCCTATCACGGCGACACGATGGGCGCCTCCGCGCTCGGCGGCATTCCGCTTTTCCACGAACGCTTCGCGACCTGGCAATTCCCAGTCGAACGCGTCTCGGACTTTGACTCGCTTCAGAACCTGTGCGCCGAAGGAATCGCAGCCGTGGTGATCGAGCCGCTTGTTCAAGGCGCAAACCAGGTGTTCGTCTGGCCGAAAGGTTTGCTGGCTCGGGTCCGCTCATGGTGCGATTCGAACGGCGTTTTTCTCATCGCTGACGAGGTGCTGACCGGATTTGGCCGGACCGGCACCCTTTTCGCGTGCGAACAGGAGGGTGTGGTGCCCGATTTTGTGGCGCTCGCAAAGGGGCTCACCGGCGGATATCTGCCGCTCGCAGCCACGCTGACGAGGGAATCCATCTTCGACGCCTTCACCGGCGGGGCGGACCGCACGCTGTACTACGGCCACTCCTACTGCGGAAATCCCCTAGGCTGCGCTGTGGCACTCGGGAACCTCGCCATTTTCCGGGAGGAAAACGTATTGTCCCGGCTCAACACCTCGCTGATTCCAGCGTTTCACTCGGCTCTGGAGCGTCATCTCGCCCCATTGCCTGAGGTGCACGAGATCCGTAAATGCGGTATGATAGCCGGCATCGAGGTGCGCCAGCCCGGCGGACGCCCGTTTGACGCGGGGCTGCGCATGGGAAGCCGAATCTGTGTTGCGGCGCGGGATTTCGGACTGCTCACACGCCCCATACGGGACACCATCGTACTCATGCCCCCTTTTTGCGCTTCAAAAACCGATTTAGACGAGATGGCGGGAGCCGTCGGGGAGGCCATTCGTCTATGCGCGGCAAAACGGGACATCGTGACCCATTGGTAATCGGCGGGGAACGCAGGAGGCGGTTAGAATTTTTTTCTATCCGCTTTTCTATCCGAAAACGCTCCTGCACGATGGTCGAAGACTAAACGGAATCTACTTATGGACCCTTGGATCGGACTAAACCAGAACGCTCGTGCCGCACTTTCGCAACGAGACTATAGCTCAGCCAACCTGCTCGAGCGCCTTGCCGGTGCCGGCCTGACCGTGGGTGAACTCCTGTCAACCGACCGTTCCGTCCTCGCCACGGGCTGGATTCCCGGAGTGGATTTTGTACCCCGCCGCGTGTTCCGCCAACGGCACCGTGGGTTTTTCGGAGAATTTGCGCGCGAAGGACAGGGGTTGCTCGGGCAGCTGGGGCTCTGGCCGCGCCAATGGGCCACCGCACGCATGTTTGCAGGAACGGCAAAGGGCTTTCACATCCACCCGCCTCATATTCCCGCCGGGCAGACCCCCGAGGCATGGTTTCAAAAGCTCTACGGCCCGACACCCGCGCCGGTTTCTGAGCGCCCCTACGCTCTCGAACAATGGGATGTCATGTTTTTTATCCAGAGCAACGTGGAAATGATCCTCATCGACGAGCGCGCGGGACTGGATCGGCGCGTGATGCGCTTCTTCCTTGATGGCGACGACAGCGGCGGCGCGCAGCACGCGGGCGTTGTGATTCCGGCCGGAGTCGCCCATGCGTTGCGCGTGGAGGGTTCTGCAGACGCGATCATGGTTTACGGCACGTCCACGACGTTCGCCCCGGAGGCCGAGGGCCGGATCGCAGATGAAGTCGAAAAAGCGCCTCTGCCAGAGCAATGGCAGCATTACATCCGGTCCGGGACGTGCTAATCTCGCCCGAATGCCTACCTACGAGTACGAACCCTGCTCGGGAGACTGCCGGATTTGCAAGGGCGGCTTTTCGCTGACACGCCCCGTGACCGCGCCTCCCTTGGAAAACTGCCCCCTTTGCCGCAAGCCGGTGCGTAAACTCATCAGTTCGTTTTCGACGCCGAAACTCCTGAAACCACTCTCCGTTGCGGATGCCACGAGCGCGGGATTTAAAGTCTACAAGCGGGTCGGCAAGGGCGAGTACGAGCGGCAGTAAACCGTGTTGAACGTTCAGAGACGCGTCCACCCCTGACACCCAAGACAGTCCCGCACCACCCGTCCATGAACGAGCGTCTCGAACTCTCCGACCCCAGAACGCCCCGGATCCTCACCGAGGTCCAGGTGATGTTCTTCGACACGGACTGCGCGGCTGTCGTGCATAATCTCGCCTACCTGAGGTTTATCGAAACCGCTCGCACGCTGCTGGCCGAGCAGCTCGGCATGGGCCTCGTCGAGATGGCGCAGTCAAAGTTGTTTCCGGTAGTTGCCCGCACAGAAATTGATTACCGAAAACCAGCCGGCTTGGGCGACAAACTGGTCGTAGACGGATGGCTTGAATCACTCGACCGCACCCGTTTCTGGTGCGCATTTGAAGTCCGCAGAACGAGTGATTCAGCCGTCATGGTTTGCGCGCGACAAATGCTGGCTTTGGTGCAAATGCCCGCAGGCAAACCCGTGCGTCTTCCCGCGGACTGGTCCGAGAAATACCAGCACTTAGTAAAATCCAAACGCGGGGGCGCCAGCTCCGGGGAGGCTTTGTGATGCTAGCCGACGAATCCGGCACGACTTTTCATCTGACCGTCCTTGGCAGCGGCAGCTCGGGTAATTGTTCCCTCGTGGAAACGCCCACCACGCGCATCCTCATCGACGCAGGATTCAGTACGCGCCGCATCACGCAACGCCTCGCGGAGATCGGCGTACAGCCAGAACAAATCGACGGCATTCTTGTCACCCACGAACACTCCGACCACTCGTGCGGATTGAACGTCTGGTCCAAGCGCTTCAAAACACCCATCTACGCCAACCGGCTCACCGCCGAGGCGCTTTCCAAAAGCGTGACCAACGCCGCTTGGAAAATCTTTGCCACGGGCTCTGCTTTCCCGATCGGTGACTTGGAGGTAGACAGCTTCTCAATCCCGCACGATGCCGCGGAACCGGTGGGCTACGTGCTGCGTCACGCCGCGCGCGAGATCGGCTTTCTCACGGACTTGGGCTTTGCGACGCGCATGGTCACCGAACGGGTGCGCGCGGTTCACACACTCGTGATTGAAACCAACCACGACGAAAAGATGCTTCAAAACGACACGCGTCGGCCGTGGGCTGTCAAACAGCGCATCATGTCGCGGCACGGCCATCTTTCGAACGCCGCGGCCGCGGAGTTGCTAGCGGAAATGGTCGGGGGCAATCTGCGCCGCGCCGTGCTCGGCCACTTGAGCGAGGACTGCAACACGCCTGAGCTCGCGATTTCCACGGTTCGCAACCGGCTGGCGCTCAGCGGCGGTGAATCCGTGGAGGTGCTCTGTGCAACTTCGCCCCAGGCGGCCGCGCGCATGGCGGTGCACTGAACCGCCCCCGCGCGCTGAAACCGCCCAAGGACTGGGAAGGTAGCGAAATTCAGGCTTCGCAGGCATTTCGTGCTTTGCGCGGGGGACGTCAATGGGCAGGGTGTGCACTCGATGAAAATCGACCATCCCGACTTTGTGGAACTGGGCTTCGCGCGGATGGAGCGCGATCTAAACTATCTGATGGATTGCTTCGCCGAGGTCCTTGAGGAGATGGGACTTGGCGATCTGTCCGGACACCTTCCCTGGCGGGGGGAAGCGCAAAAATCAACGCAGACACCTCCGCGTCTCGAACTTGCGTTATCCGTCGCGTTCCAGCTCCTCAACATGGTCGAGGAGAACGCCTCGGGACAGACGCGGTTGATGCGCGAATCCGGACACGGCTCCGAGCCCGGGACGTGGGGCGACCAGATCGGCAAGCTCGTTGAGCAGGGCTTCGGCGCGCAGGAAATCGTGACCGCGATGCAGCGGGTCCGTGTCGAGCCCGTGCTGACCGCGCATCCGACCGAGGCGAAACGCTTGTCGGTGCTCGACCAACACCGCGTACTGTTCGGATTGCTGGAGCGCGCCACCAAACAAGACTCCTCCAGCGCCCAAGCGCGCGTACTCCGAAAGGAAGTGAAGACCGTGCTGGAACGGCTTTGGAGAACCGGTGAAATCATTCTCGAAAAACCCACGCTCACCGACGAGCGCCGCAATGTGCTGCATTACCTGCGTGAGGTGTTTCCTTCGGTTCTGCCGGCTCTCGACGAGCGGCTGCGTCAGGCTTGGATCGACGCCGGGTTTGACCTGGAGCTGCTACGTCAGCCTGGCGTTTTGCCGCGGATCCGCTTCGGCACATGGGTTGGCGGCGATCGGGACGGGCATCCCGGTGTGACGGCCGAAGTCACGGCCGAAACCCTGGAGCGCCTGCGCGTCAATGCGCTGTTGGTCGCCTACAACCTGCTCTCACACCTCTCCGAGTCGCTTTCGCTGACTTCCTGGATGCAGGAGCCGCCCAAGATTCTCGTGGAGGCAATCGAGGCTCACGAGAAGGCGCTCGGCGCCGAGGTGCCGCCTGTTTCGCACAAGGACGAGCCTTGGCGGCGATGCGTCCAATTGATGGCGGCGCGCCTGCCGCTTGAACAAACTTCGGGACGCCTCGCCCAACTCCGGGAAGGTGCAGGCAAATACGCTCATCCGCACGAATTGCTCGCCGACTTGGACGTGCTCTCTCGCTCGTTGGAACAGGTAGGCGCGAGGCGATTGGTGGACTCGGATGTTTCCCCCACAAGGCGCGGGATTGAGGTCTTCGGATTTCACCTTGCCCAGCTCGACATCCGGCAAAACTCGTTATTCCACGCAAAGGCCCTCACGCAGCTCCTCGGGGCGAGCAGTCTTTCCGCAGACGATTGGGAGGACTGGTCCGAAATGGAAAGGCTGCGATTTCTGGAGAAGGAGCTGCGCTCGCCGCGTCCTTTCCTGCATCCAGCCGCATCAGCCGGTCCCGAGGCGGATGCCGTCCTGGGCTGTTACCGCGTGCTTGCGGACAACATCAACAACTTTGGGGAACGCGGTATCGGGGCTTTGATCGTGAGCATGACACGACGCCTCTCGGATCTGCTAGTGGTCTACCTTCTCGCGCGCGAAGCGGGACTGTTGCGGGCCTACCCTGAGGGGATCGTGTGTTTGCTGCCGGTGGTGCCGCTGTTTGAAACCATCGAGGATCTCGAGGGCGCCCCGGCGATGCTGCGGGCGTTTCTGGAGCAGCCGGTCACGCGCGCGAGCCTTGCGCATCACGCCAAGCAATCGGGCCGCCCCGGCGAATTGCTCCAACAGGTGATGGTCGGCTACAGCGACAGCAACAAGGACGGCGGGATTCTCGCGAGCCAGTGGGCTCTGCAGCAGAGCCAGGGCCGTCTCGCAAAAGTCGCCCGGGATGCAGGCGTCGAATTGCGCTTCTTCCATGGACGCGGCGGCACTGTGAGCCGGGGCGCGGGCCCCACGCACCGCTTCTTGGAGGCGCTCCCGCACGGCACCCTGATGGGGCACATGCGGCTCACCGAGCAGGGGGAAACTATTGCGCAAAAATACGCCAACCCATCGACGGCCACGCACAACCTCGAGCTGCTGCTTGCCGGCGTGACCGAGACCACCGCGCGCCACGCTCGTGTGTCGGACGAGGACCCGCGTCTGGCGCCCATCATGGAGCGGCTCGCGGCCGCAAGCCGCGTCGGTTATCGATCGCTGCTTGATGCGGAAGGGTTCCTCGCGTTTTACCGCCAGGCAACGCCGATAGACGCCCTTGAAAACAGTCGCATTGGCTCGCGGCCCTCGCGTCGTACCGGAAAGCCGAGTCTCGCCGACCTTCGTGCGATTCCGTGGGTTTTTTCGTGGAGTCAGGCCCGCTTCTATGTGCCCGGCTGGTACGGCATGGGGACGGCACTCCACTCGCTCTCCGCCGATGATCGCGCGCTTCTGACCGGACAGTTCCGCGCGTGGCCGTTCTGGCGCTACGTTCTGACCAACGTGGAAAGTTCACTCGCCAGCGCCGACCCCGAGCTGATGGAGGCGTATGCAAACCTGGTGGAGGACGCGGATTTGCGCACACGGTTCATGTCGCAGATCCGCGCGGAATGGGATCTCACACACGAAATGCTCGAGCAACTGCGCGGCCAGTCTCTGGGCCGGCGCAGGCCGCGCATGCTCAAGACGCTGGAGCTGCGGAGCGAAGCGCTGCGGGTGCTGCATCACAGGCAGATCAAATTGCTGCGGGATTGGCGCGGCTTTCTCGCCGAGGGACGCGCCGCGCAGGCGGACGCCCTGCTGCCTGAACTGCTGCTATCCATCAACGCGATCGCAAGCGGCCTGCGCACCACCGGATAGGGACAACGCGAGACACCCAGAATCAAACCTTTCTCCAACTCGTCCGGCTTTCCCTTACTTCCTCCAGATATTGGCTGGCTATATTTCCATTCAGACCATTTCCAGACTGAAGGAAGTTTTGAAATGCTGCCGCCTGTGAAGGAGTAGAGGCTGCAGCCTGAGCGCCGGAGACAGCCCGTCGAACAACCTCGGCTTGGGAAACATCCCAGAGTGCGGCAAGATTTTTGATGCGTACCACAGTCGACTCATCCAGAGAGAAAGTAGTGCAGCATGTCATGGTTGCCACACCATCACTCAAGCCGCAAACCTATCATCGTCAAGCGGACTGCCCGTAAAATCTCTCGGGTTTCTTGAATTTGAATCAACCCGGGCCCCTTATTGAGTTGCCTGCGCAGCCATAAAACTGTATTTATGGCCATAGATGAAGACTACGATCGATCTTCCAGATGATATTCTACTGCGTACCAAGATCGCCGCCGCCCGCCGCCGCACTTCCATTAAAAACCTCGTTATCGAAGGACTGGAAACCGTCCTTCGTGCAGAGGCGCCAGCATCGCCACCTTCAGATGCGATAGCCCGTCTCCGGCACGGCTATCATCTTGGAGGCCAGCCTCTGACCCGTGAGCAAGCCCATGGCCGCTGAACGCTTCCTTGACACAAACATCCTTCTCTACGGCTATGATCTAAATGCTCCTGAAAAGAGAGCAGTCGCCCAGTCTTTCATCGAGCGGGCGTGGACGGAACCAGGGCGGACCGCGATCAGCGTGCAGGTGCTTCAGGAGTTTTACGTCAACTTCATCCGGAAGGGCCATCCGCCTGCCGACGCCTCGGCCTTGATCGGCGATTTTTCACTCTGGCCCGTCATCGACAATTCACTCGCCCTTTCGCGGCTCGGGATCTCGATACAAGCCCGATGGCAGCTCTCGCTCTGGGACGCCATGATCGTTGCCGCAGCTCAAGCCAGCGGGGCGAGTGAACTCCTCACCGAAGACCTCAACCACGGTCAGGACTACGGCGGCGTTCGAGCCATCAACCCTTTCCTGCAAGAAAAGATGGGATAACAAAGACACTTCATTCAGGAATCGGCTTCGTTCGCTCCGAGCTCTGCGAAGCTGCCGGAGGTAGTGCACTGCATCTCATTTTGTTCGCCAATTTTCAGTTGTCAGATTTAAGTTCGATCGCACCTCACGAACCCCATGAAGCCTCCCCTCGCTCTCGTTGTTTCGCTCTCATGCGGATCGCTAGTCAGTGTTGCGCAGGAATCGCCGTCGGGGCCTCTTTACCGCGAGGCAGTCAGCGAATTCACGAGCATGAAAACCACGCTGTATCAGCATAAGACGGAAGTGGACCGCGAGGCGGGGAGTTACAAGTACGACTGCGTTCAATTTGTGTCTTACGCTCTGCGGCAGGCGGCACCCGTGGCGTGGGAGTCGGTTTTTCGCGCGAGGGGGCTTGCCAAAGGCCGCATCCCGAGCCCGCCAAGTTATCAGCAGTTTTTCGCCAGCTTGAGCCAGACGCCCCAGCCGGGATGGGAAGCGGTTCGAGGCGCCAAAAATCTTAAGCCGGGAGATGTGGTTTCGTGGGACTACAAAACAGAGCGGGCCACAGGCCATGCGGTGATCATTGCGAGCCTGCCGAAGCAAGTAACCGACGACAGTTGGGAAGTGCAGGTCTATGATGCAACTTCCTCGCCGCATGCTGCTGATTCTCGTCCGACAGACGAGCGGGCCCAGATCTATGACGTCACGGGACGCCGAAGCGGGCTGGGCATTGGGACTATGGCCTTGACCGCAGATCCCGCCACCGGAGCGCTCACCGGGTATCGATGGACGACAAAAGGAAAGAGCATCGCCTGTCCCATCGGCGCTGGGCGCCCGACGAATTAGCCCTGCGGGCAAAAATACATAAATGAACTAGTGACTCATTTATGAACACCGTCACCGATCTCCCTTTCAACCGTTTACTAAATCTCCAGGCTGCGGGTGATTCTGAAAAGCTTCTGCAACTGCCAGAAGGGAGCCAGTATTTGAATCATCTTGGCACCGTCCACGCAGGCGCGCTGCTGGCTTTGGCTGAGGCGAGCAGCGGAGAGTTCCTTCTGCGTTCCCTTGGGGGAATGGATGGTCTTTTACCGGTCGTACGACGAGTAGAGGCAAAGTTTCGCAAACCAGCTACCGGCGTTATCCAGTCCGTTGCGAGTGTACTCGAGGGTGCTCTCGATGCATTGCAGAATGGGTTAGCGAGCAAAGGTCGCGGGCTCATTTCAGTAAATGTGGAACTGCACGATGATTCTTGCGCCCAAGTTTTGTCTGCAACGGTCGAATGGTTCATCACAAACTCGAAGGACGCGAATTGAGATGCCTTTGGGAAAGATACCGATTTTAAGAAATTTGGCTTCCTAGAAGCGGAGACTCCCTTGGCCTAATTGCGCCTCAATCCGCCCCCAGAATGACGCGAGCGTGGTGCCGGCTTTGATAAAAGCAACCCTTGAAATAGCGGTCTTTAGGGCACTCTTTCTCACGCCAGCATCTTGTAGCAAGATGCACGCTGTTTTAACGCGTTCCGAGTTGCATCAAACGTGCCCCCATATCGGCTCGGGATCCATCAGCGTTCTTCGTCGAGCTAGGGTCCCCGGAATTCCGCGCGGGTGAACCTTGCTTCAGTGAATAATCAGCCGCCAGCATATTGTTGAAAACGGGATCTTTTGATAAATTACCCGTACCGGCCATTGAGCTCTCAAAAATGCTGTAAGAAGATGAAGGAACCTCAACGACCGTTTGCCGAGGATACCGCTCGGTTCTGGCTCCGATCTCCGAGATCTTATTGTTCCAAGAGATACGGTTAACGACACTGGTCGACGTGTCGGTGTGATAAACGCGCAGGATGGATTTCACGATGAAAAACCACCAGTTCGTCATCAGCGCGTCGAGCGCGTTATTGGCGACCGTACAATTTTCGATCCTCTTGAAATGCCCCGAGAAGATTGCAGCGGCAGCCGCGTTATCACCGGACTTAAGACGGTTGCCGTAGATTAAACAATTGCGCACAATCGCATCACCACCAGAGGCATAAATAAGAAAGGCGGACGATGTACCTGAACGGAAAGTTCCATCCGCTGCGTTATTCCTGAACACGCAACTGTCCACGATTGCGGAGGTGTCTCCCAAATCCAGCAGCGTTGCGGCGCCCCAGTCGTTGGGTTTGTCCCTGTAAGCATTGAGG
>JBILUQ010000367.1:0-3461 GCA_044370935.1 Chthoniobacteraceae bacterium | reverse complement strand
AGGATGACGGGGATGATCCAACTGAAGATCACCCTGAACACACCTTTGTAAACTGTATCGGGGTAGCGGCCGATGTTGAAGAGGTTGAAGTACCCGTACACGAGCCCCTGTGCGCGGATGATCCAGAAGCACAAACTCGAGAGGCTGAACATCACGCTGTAATGGATGCATACGCCAAGCATTACTGCGGCGAGGTAAAGGCAGACCTGAAGAAGGCTCGGGGCGATCTGCAGCTGCTTGATCGAGTACAGCAGGATCCCCGTGCCGATAAGGGCGTTTGTGAGATTATCCAGCCCGAACTGTTTTGTTGAGACCGTGAATTGCGCGTCCACCGGCAGCGTTAGGTACGTGTCGAGTTTTCCCGTCCGCACCAGTTCCGGAAGGTTGGTCACGTTGATATAAAAAAACGCCTGGAAAATCTGTGCGATGATCTGGTGCGTGCTGATCAACGCCACCATCTGCCATCTGTTCCAGTCACCAACCCGGTCAACGTGGGAAAACAACACGTCAATGAAGAGCACCTGACCGAGAAACCAAAAAAGCTCCACCACGGTCCAGAGTAGAAAATTGGCTTTGAATCCCATTTCGCGGATCATCGAGTTCCGCATTAGCATCATGTAGATCCGCAGGTAGCGCATGGGTATGCAGGCAGGTGCGCGGAGTATCAGTCTTCGTCGAGCACGACTTCCTTCACCGCGTCGTAAAGCTCGATATTGCACAGAGCCGCGATTGCATCGATCAACGCGGGATCTTCGTCGGAATGACGCATCTGGGTTGTGATCTGCATGATGGCGTTAAGCCGCAGATTGGAGGGAAGTTCGCCCAGCTTCAGGAACCACACCTTTAAGTCATCGTCATCGGTGACCACAAGCGACAACAACTCGAGTGCGGCGCGCAGCCTGGGGGATTCCATCGGGTCTTCGGACATCGCTCGAAACCTACATGATGGTTCCGCGCAGAAGCAACACGGCCGAGCCGAAATAAATGAGCAGGCCAGTCACGTCCACCAGAGTCGCGACAAAGGGAGCGCACGATGTCGCAGGATCGAGGCCGAAGCGGCGTAGAATTAGCGGAAGCATTGAGCCCGTGAGCGTGCCCCACATTACGACACCGGTGACTGCAATGGCTACCGCCAAGCCAAGCAGCAGATAGTGCGGGCCGTAGGCATTTGTAAACTGTGACCAGAGTGCGATGCGCGCAAACCCGAGGGCGCCGAGCATGCTGCCGAGCGCCGCCCCGGCGATCAGTTCGCGGTGCATGATCCGCCACCAGTCGCGCAGCGCCACTTCTCCAAGCGCGAGCGCGCGGATGATGAGTGTCGAGGACTGGGATCCGGAGTTTCCTCCGCTGGACATGATCAGCGGCACAAAAAGCGACAGAACCACCGCCTTCTTGAGTTCATCCTCGAAGAAACCAATCGCGCTTGCTGTGAACATTTCGCCCACAAAAAGCACCACCAGCCAGATCGCGCGCTTGCGGATCATTTCGGCTACGGTGGTTTCCATGTACGGGGTGTCCAGGGCCTCCATCCCGCCGATTTTTTGAATCTCCTCCGTCGCCACCTCCTCCTGAATATCGAGCATGTCGTCGACGGTGACGATCCCAAGGAGCATGTCCGATGAGTCCACCACTGGAAGCGTGTTGCGGTCGTATTTCTTGAAAAGCGAAAGAGCCACCTCCTGGGTGTCGGTAGCGCGGAGTGCTAGAAACCGATTGTCGTGAATAGCATCGACCTTTGCCTCCAGAGGGCGCACGAGGAACTCCCTGATGTAAACGTCGTCGATCAGGCGGCCCGAGGCATTGGTCACATAAATCACGTTAAGCGTTTCGGAGTCGTTGCCGTGCCTGCGGATGTGTTCGAGCGACTGGCCGATCGTCCAGTCGGGACGAACCGTCAGGAATTCGGTCGTCATGAGACGACCGACGCTGCCCTCCGGGTAGCCTAGAAGCGTCCGGGCTACCTGCTGTTCTTTGGGCGAAAGCAGCGTCAGAAGCTGCGTGACGATCGCTGCCGGCAATTCCTCCAGCAGCGCGGTGCGGTCGTCATCCGACATGTCGTTGAGGATCCGAGCCGCCTCCTCGTTCCCAAGGTTGCGGATAATCCTCTCCTGCTCGTCAGGCGCGAGGTATTCGAGCACCTCGGTGGCATTGCTCTGGGGCAGCAGACGGAAGACGATCGCCTGATTCTCCTCCGCGATTTCAGAGATGATCTCGCCGATGTCAGCGGGTGGCATGCCCTCAAAGAGACCCCGGATCGCACCAAAGTTTCTGGTCTCGATCAGTTCTGAGATTTCCGGTCCTAGGAGATTGCCAAGCATGCCTTGGTAGAAAACGGAGGCATCGGCCGCATGTCCACAGTTTAGAGGTGCTCCAGTGTGTTTTTTTTATCGGACACCGTAAGGACGATTAAGGCTAAGGACGGGTCGCTGTGCGAGTTGTCGTTTCGCCACCAATCCGTCCATAAATCGCTTCACAACCGTCACGCACCCGTATCAGATTCTCCGCCGCGTCGCTCCGCTTGGCTGTTCCCTCGAGACTTGCCCGGATTGCGTTCAAAGTGTCCGCCTTCCCCGATTCTTCCCCGATTCTCCTTACTCCCTATGAAACTGTTCCCCACAAGTTTATTTGCTGTTGCCTCAATCTTGACAGCGGTCGGTTCCAGCCACGCTTTAGAACTCAAGAAGGGCGATCACGTCGCAATCGTGGGCAGCGCCCTCGCCGACCGCCAGCAGCACTTCGGTTGGCTCGAGGCGTTCATCCACAAGGCGTATCCGGAGTTGGATCTTACTGTGCGCAACCTTGGGTTCGCGGGGGATGAGTTCGATGTCCATCCACGCTCGGATGAAGTTCCACCCACCGAGTATTTCCTCGATATGAAGAAGGGGGATGTCACCGCCAAGGGGATTGCCAACGGGCAGGTGGGCAACATTGACGTTATTTTCAAGGCGGGAACGGATTTTCACGCGGGAGTAATATTGGCCTACTGGGGGTTCAACGAATCCTTTAAGGGCGAATCCGGACTCGGGGAGTTCAGGACCAAGCTTGATGGGTATTTGAAGACGCTCCTGCGCTCCGATTTTGGAGCGGGCCTTCCCCGTGTCGTGTTGTTTTCTCCAATCGCCCACGAAAATCTTCGGAGTCCGAACTTTGGCGACGGCGCCTCCAATAACAGTAACCTTGGAATGTACGCAGCCGCGATGGCAGACGTCGCAAAGGCCAACGGCGTTGAGTTCGTCGACCTCTTCACGGCTTCGACCGAGCTTTACCGGACGGCAAAGACGCCGCTGACCATTAACGGCATTCATTTGAACCAGCAGGGCGATCAGGCTCTGGCTGCCGTGCAATTCAAGGCGCTCTTCTCCAAGGAAGCGCCCGCTGCAAGTGACCCGCACGTTGAGCGCCTCCGATTTGCGGTGCTTGAAAAAAACCGTGAGTGGCATCACCGATACCGCACCGTCGAC
>JBILUQ010000366.1:0-3462 GCA_044370935.1 Chthoniobacteraceae bacterium | reverse complement strand
ATGCCTCCCAAAGGTAAACGACTCACAGAGGAGCAGATCGCGCTTCTGGCGCGCTGGATTGAGGAAGGCGCAAACTGGCCGGATGGGGTCGATGCGGCCAAGATCGAAGACAAGCGGGCGCACTGGGCATTACACCCCGTCACCACCCCTGCGCCACCCGTTCCCAACAATACGCACTGGGCAAGGAGCGGGCTCGACAGATTCATTCTCGATAAGCTGGAAAAGGAAGGCTTGACCCCTTCTCCCGAGGCCGACCGGCCGGCGTGGCTGCGCCGCGTCTTTTTTGACCTGACCGGGCTTCCACCCTCCCCGGAAGAGGTCGACGCCTTTGTAAAAGATCAAACGCCAGGCGCGCACGAACGCATAGTGGATGGCCTCTTAAAGTCTCCGCGTTATGGTGAGCATTGGGGGCAGCACTGGTTGGACGTGGTCCGCTACGCAGACACCCACGGGTTTGAGGTCAATACGGAACGCCCCAATGCGTGGCCCTATCGTGACTATGTCATTCGCGCTTTAAACAATGACACGCCCTATGACCAATTCATCCGCGACCAGATTGCGGGAGACGTCACTGGTCAGGATCCGGCGACCGGGTTCCTTGTGACGGCATCCGTTCTACTTCCGGGGCAGATCGGAAAGGACGACGCCTCCAAGCGCCTCGCACGGCAGGATGCGATCGATGAAATCGTCGTGAACACAAGCCAGACATTTCTCGGATTGAGCGTGGGCTGTGCGCGTTGTCACGACCACAAATTCGACGCCATCTCGGCAAAAGACTACTACGCGATGCAGGCCTTTTTCGCAGGCGTGGAGTATCAAGACCGCGAGCTTCGGACCCCCGAGGCACAGGCTGCAAAAAAAGAGGCCGGGATTCTCAGCGGCAAAATCGCAGAGATCGACAAAAAGCTCGCCGCCTTTGTTCCACTGGCCAAAGCGGGGGCGAAACGAGCGGCCATAAACGCGAAGGTCAACACCGATCGCTTTGCTCCGGTAAAAGCAAAGCGGGTCCGGTTCAGCATCCAGAAGACAAACAACCTTGAGCCGTGCATTGACGAACTCGAGGTCTTTAACACCGATGGAGTGAACGTGGCGCTGGCGCTCTCGGGCGCTCGGGTCTCCGCATCCGGGCAGACAATCGTCGCGGACCGGCATGATTTGAATTACATCAACGACGGGCGCTACGGAAATTCGCGGAGCTGGATGGGCAATGAAAACGGCAAGGGATCCGTGCTCATTGAATTTCCAACCATGCAGACGATCGACCGTGTGGTGTGGGGGCGCGACCGCGAGGGGAAGTTTCAGGATCGTCTGACAACGGGTTACCAGATAGAAATCTGTGAGAGCGGTGAAGACTGGCAGCTGGTGGCCGATTCTTCAGACCGCGCGACTCAAACGGGAAAGGATGCACGGGGCGGGGTCTTTTCGCTGGAGGGTCTGAATCCGGACGAGGCGAAGCAGGCGAGGGCGCTGGTCTCGCAAAAACAGCCGCTTACCAGCCAGTTGGCGGCTCTCAACAACGCGCAAAAGGCGTTCGCCGGGGTTTTTCGAGCTCCGGATGACATCCATCTGTTGTACCGCGGAAATCCGGAGCAGCCGAAGGAGCCTGTGTCGCCGGCCGTGCTGAGTGTCTTGGGAGATCTGAAGCTCCCCGCAACCATCGCGGAGCAGGACCGGCGCGTTGCGCTAGCCGCCTGGATTTCAGACGCGACGAACCCATTGACGGCCAGAGTGATGGTCAACCGCATCTGGCAGGGCCATTTCGGAACCGGCATCGTCGCAACGCCGAGCGATTTCGGCCGGATGGGGCTGCGTCCGTCCCACCCTGAACTGCTTGATTGGCTTGCCCAGGAATTCGTCCGAAACGGCTGGTCGATAAAATCCCTGCACAAGCAGATCGTCCTGTCTGCGACGTACCGCCAGTCCTCCGCGCACAATGGGACGGCCGCGGCGAAGGACGCAGAATCGCGTTTGCTGTGGAGGTTCCCCCCAAGGCGTCTCGAGGCCGAAAGCCTCAGGGACAGCATCCTCGCCGTGAGCGGTGAGTTGAACATGAAGATGTACGGGAGAGGGTTTGATTTTTTCAATCAACGCGGTGGATTAAGCGGGTTTAACCCGGTCGAGAAATTCACCGGGGACGGGCTGAGGCGGATGATTTACGCACACAAGGTGCGCCGGGAGCCCGAGGCGGTGTTCGGAGCCTTTGATTGTCCTGATGCAGGATTAAGTGCCTCACGACGCAGCGAATCCACGACACCTATTCAGGCGCTAAATCTCTTTAACAGCCGTTTTATCCTAGATCAGAGCGACGCGTTTGCGGCTCGCTTGAAGAGAGAGGCGGGCGACGATCCGTTCCATCAGATTCAACGGGCCTATCTCCTAGCCGTTGGAAGACAACCGGAGCCGGAGGAGCTCTCAGACGCCCTTTCCGTCGTTGCGACCCACGGAGCCCCGGCGTTGTGTCGGGCAATTTTAAACAGCAACGAATTCGTATTCCTTCCCTAACCCTCCCAAAACTATGAACTGCTTTAATCCAGAACATCTATCCGCCCCAGGACGTGTCCTGCTGGACCGTCGCCAGTTTCTGTCCAACTCGGCCACCGCGCTCGGGTCCATTGCGCTTACAAATCTCTTGGGACAAGAGGGCTTGCTCGCCCAAAACACAGGGCATGTCATCGACCCAGCACATCCCTACGCACCACGCGCGCCGCACTTTTCAGGAAAGGCCAAAAATGTCATTGTCATCTTTTGTGCCGGGGCAGTCAGCCAGTTGGAGACGTGGGATTATAAGCCGGCGCTGATCCAGTGGGACGACAAACCCCTACCGGGCGGGCCGGCTGTTACCTTTCAGGGACCGGCGGGGAACCTGGCGCGGCCTCAGTATGAGTTTCGGCAGCGCGGAAAGACAGGCAAGTGGGTGTCGGACATGATACCGCATTTGGCGGAGCTCACAGATGAGATCGCCTTCATTCATTCGTTGACCAGCAAAAGTAACACGCACGGTCCGGCTGAGAACTTCCTGTCGACGGGCTTTAATCTCGACGGGTTCCCCAGCCTAGGCTCCTGGGCGACTTACGCGCTGGGAAGCGAGAATCAAAATCTGCCCGCTTACGTGGCGATCCCAGATCCGCGCGGGGTGCCGCAGAACGGGGCCAACAACTGGGGGCCAGGCTTCTTGCCTGCGGCCTTCCAAGGCACAACGATGAGTTCACTGAACCCTATAAGGCACCTTTCCGCCGCAGGCGTGGCGCAGGATTCCGACGCGGCGGCCAAGGCGCTTCTCCAGCGGATGAACGCGCGACATCTGGAGAAAAATCCCGAGAATGGCAAACTGGCGGCGCGAATTGCGAGCTACGAACTGGCGGCGCGAATGCAGCTGAGTGTACCTGAGATCAGTGACCTGAGCACCGAACCAGCGCATGTGCTCAAGGCGTATGGCGCGGATGATTCCACCAACAAGGACAA
>JBILUQ010000505.1:0-3465 GCA_044370935.1 Chthoniobacteraceae bacterium | reverse complement strand
AATGACGTTCGCGAAGCTTCATGCAGTCGGGACAGGGGGTGATTTACAGCCGCCAGTGTAGCGTCAGCCATCGCTCCACCTTATAGGCAATAAATCACATATTGACAGTCAGGCTGACCAGGCCGAATATCCGCGTAAACAAAGGAATAGAGCTTATGCAGATAGAGCCTATAGGCTTTGTAATGCATAATTAGCCGCTTACCGGGGGAGCCCATGCGCGATGCCGACCACGTCGATACCCTCGACGCCATCATTGACCACTATGCCGGAGTGGAAGGAGCGCTCCTTCCAGTTCTGCATGCGATCCAGTCTGCCGAGGGCCACGTACCGGCCAGCGCGGTGCCGCGTATTGCTGACCGGCTCAATCTATCTCGCGCCGAGGTGCACGGGGTGATCAGTTACTACCACCACTTCCGCGATAAACCAGCCGGGAAGGTCGTTGTACAGATCTGCCGAGCGGAAGCTTGTCAGGCTGTCGGCGGGGATGCGTTTGCTGCGGAAGCGGCAAAGGCGCTGGGTTGTGAATTTCATCAGACCACCTCGGACGGATCAGTGACGCTGGAACCAGTGTACTGCCTCGGTCAGTGCGCGTGTGGGCCATCGGTAATGATCAATGATGATGTCCATGCGAGGATGAATGCAGAACGCTTGAAGCGTCTTGTTGATCGGGCAAGGAGCAAGCCATGAGTATTCGGGTCTTTGTTCCGCGTGATTCCACCGCGCTGGCCCTGGGAGCGAATGAGGTCGCCGAGGCCATTGCGCGCGAGGCTGCGGCGCGCAAGATCGATATCCAGCTCGTTCGCAACGGCTCGCGCGGCATGTTTTGGCTGGAGCCGCTGGTCGAGGTCGAGATCGGTGGCGAGCGACTGGCCTTTGGTCCGGTCGGTGAAGATGATGTGGCCTCTTTGTTCGACGCAGACTTCATTCTTGGCAAGCCGCATCCACTCTTTCTGGGTAAGACAGAGGAAATTCCTTTTCTCAAAAATCAGGAGCGGCTGACCTTTGCCCGTATCGGTGTCACTGATCCACGCTCACTTGATGATTATCTTTCGCATGAAGGTTATGCTGGCCTGGAGCGCGCGCTGTCGATGACGCAAGAGCAGATCGTGCAGCAAGTCACGGAGTCGGGACTGCGCGGCAGGGGAGGTGCGGCTTTTCCTACCGGGATCAAATGGAACACGGTGCGCACCACTCAGGCAGCACAGAAATACATCGTCTGTAATGCCGATGAGGGTGATTCGGGCACTTTCTCTGATCGCATGGTGATGGAAGACGATCCCTTCATGCTGATCGAAGGCATGACGATTGCTGGTCTGGCCGTGGGTGCGACCAAGGGCTACATTTATGTGCGTTCGGAATATCCACATGCAATCGCAGCGCTGAATGATGCCATCGCGACAGCAGAGGCTGCAGGTTATCTTGGCAAAAATCTCTGCGGTTCGGGCAAGGCCTTTGACCTGGAGGTACGCGTCGGCGCGGGGTCCTATGTGTGCGGCGAAGAAACCGCCCTGTTGGAAAGCATCGAGGGCAAGCGTGGCATCGTCCGTGCGAAACCGCCACTGCCCGCGATCGCTGGTCTATTCGGCAAACCGACGGTCATCAACAATGTGATCTCGCTGGCGACGGTGCCTATCATCCTCGCGCGTGGTGCAGATTTTTATCGCGACTACGGCATGGGCCGCTCGCGTGGCACCCTGCCTATCCAGCTAGCGGGCAATATCCGACAGGGTGGTCTGGTCGAGAAAGCCTTTGGTGTCACGCTGCGCGAGATGCTGTACGACTTCGGTGGCGGTACTCACAGTGGTCGGCCAATCCGCGCGGTGCAGGTTGGCGGCCCACTAGGCGCTTATTTGCCCGAATCTCAGTTCGACACGCCGCTC
The DNA here is from genome assembly GCA_044370935.1 of Chthoniobacteraceae bacterium. Lineage (GTDB taxonomy): Bacteria > Verrucomicrobiota > Verrucomicrobiia > Chthoniobacterales > Chthoniobacteraceae > Chth-196. Next base: position 1,585 of record JBILUQ010000505.1, on the reverse strand, counting down.
GACTACGAGGCCTTTCTCGCGCTGGGCGGTACGCTCGGTCACGGCGGGATCGTGGTGTTCGACGATAGCGTGAACATGTTGAAGCAGGCACGCTATGCGATGGAATTTTGCGCGGTCGAATCCTGCGGCAAATGCACACCATGCCGCATTGGTTCAACCCGCGGCAAAGAAGCACTTGACAAGGTGATTGCGGGCGAGGACCGAGAGCAGCAGATCCATCTGGTGCGGGATCTGTGTGACCTGATGCTCAATGGCTCGCTGTGCGCGATGGGTGGGATGACGCCTTACCCCGTGCTGTCCGCGATGGACCATTTCCCTGAAGACTTCGGTATTAGCCACACCAGTGACAAAAACTCTTCCGCCAAGGAGGCTGCATGAACTCGCTCAACGACATTGACTATGGCACGCCCCGCCGTGAATCGGCCGACACCGTAACGCTGGAAATTGACGGCATTTCGGTGACGGTACCCAAGGGCACGTCAGTGATGCGCGCCAGTACCGAGGCAGGCATTAATGTGCCGAAGCTGTGTGCGACAGACACATTAGAAGCCTTTGGCTCATGCCGTGTCTGTCTGGTGGAGATCGAAGGTCGCAAGGGTTATCCGGCATCTTGCACCACACCTGCCGAAAATGGCATGAGGGTGAAGACTCAGACAACGAAACTGGCCGACATACGGCGCGGGATGCTGGAGCTGTATATCTCCGATCATCCGCTTGATTGCCTGACTTGTCCGACGAATGGTAATTGTGAACTGCAGGATGTCGCTGGCTTGGTCGGGTTACGAGAGGTGCGTTACGGCTACAAAGGAGAGAATCATCTCGAGTTGAAGAAGGATGAATCGAATCCGTATTTCACCTACGACCCGTCAAAATGCATCGTCTGTAATCGCTGTGTGCGTGCCTGCGAAGAGACGCAGGGCACCTTCGCGCTGACGATCAATGGTCGCGGCTTCGAGTCGCGCGTGGCAGCCGGACAGAATGAAGCCTTCATGGAATCCGAGTGCGTGTCCTGCGGCGCCTGTGTGCAGGCTTGCCCGACCGCGACGCTGACCGAAAAAACCGTCATACGCATTGGTCAGGCTGAGCACAGCAAGATCACTACCTGCGCCTACTGCGGTGTGGGTTGTGGGTTCAAGGCGGAGATGAAGGGCAGTGAGGTTGTACGAATGGTGCCGTGGAAAGATGGCAAAGCCAATCATGGTCATTCCTGTGTCAAGGGACGCTTTGCGTGGGGCTACGCGACGCACAAGGAGCGCATGCTCAAGCCCATGATTCGCAAAAAGATCACTGATCCCTGGCAGGAGGTGTCATGGGAAGAGGCGATCAGCTATGCAGCAAGTGAATTCCGCCGTATTCAGCAGCAATCTGGGCCTGACAGCATCGGTGGTATCACTTCATCGCGCTGCACGAATGAGGAAACCTACCTGGTGCAGAAGCTGGTACGCGCCGCATTTGGTAATAACAACGTCGATACCTGTGCGCGTGTCTGTCATTCGCCCACGGGCTATGGGCTGAAGCAGACCATCGGAGAATCTGCGGGTACTCAAACGTTTGATTCCGTGATGAAGGCGGACGTGATCATGGT
>JBILUQ010000365.1:0-3495 GCA_044370935.1 Chthoniobacteraceae bacterium | reverse complement strand
CGGATTTCTCCACAATTCAAGGTTCTTAGCCTCGTAGACCTCAGGTTTGCCGGGCTCCGGCGGCTTGGATCCCATGGGAAGCTTGAAAGCGGCGGCACGGCCAACCTCGCTTGAATCCAAATTCTCAGACTCATGAATGACCAGCAACGTATCCTTGTAACGCTGCACAGCTGCATTGATCCCGCCCTTTGCGCCAGCCTTTGCCGCGGGAAATCTGAAAATCGGATCTCCATTTCTCGCATTGATCGCAACAATTGTCGAATCCCCACCCGCGGAGATAAGAACCCGCTTGCCGTCCAGCCATGTCAGCAGAGGCTGAGAGAAAGTGTTGTCCTGCGGACGCTCACCCGGGGAACTGCTCCAGACCAATTCGCCCGAACGTTTATCGAAAGCATAAAACCGATCACCCGCCGCACCACTGGCTCCCCAGTTGGAGGTGATCCCGCGCGTGATCACAAGCTCACGATCGATCCGTGGCGACGCTGTCCGGGAGTTTGGGAAAGTCAAACGCCCGAGTTCTTCCATCAGCGAGTGTTGCCACAACATTTTGCCGTCTTTGGAAAAGCATGAAAACAATCCCTGCGTGCACTGCACGTACACGTTGCCGGTCTCCGCGTCGATGGCGGGGCTCGAGGTCGAGTACCTCAAATAAATGGTGTCGCTCAAAAAGTCATTAAAGCGGTGCTGCCACAACTGCTTTCCCGTCTCCGCATCAAAGCAAGTCACCGCCTCCTGCAAATCCTCCGCCTCGCCAAGGTATCCGTTGATGTACAGGCGGCCCTCGTGGATGACGGGAGTCGACTGACCTGGGAGATCAGCGGTCCACAGGGCCGCTTTCGAGTCTATTTTCGCCGGCAACCCAGTCTCGGTTGTCGTGCCGTTTTGAAACGGCCCGCGCCATTCCAACCACGACGCAGTCTGGTTCATCGCGGCTTTTGAAGGCACGGCAGCTTTCTCAGTGTTGGCTCCAGCCGCCGGTTTCTTTTTCTCCGCGGCAAAAAGAGGCGAACCGACCAAGGCTACGGAAAGCAGTGAAATAAAACGGTATTTTTGGACCATGGCAAAAAAGACTTTTGAGCGGGCTGCTTCGAGTGAGGGCGCGCGAGTATGGATGAGACAGGGGGGAGGGGTAAAAAAAGACAGGAGAGGACGGGCACACCGACGTCTGAAATTAGTATGCATACAAACTATCTGCCGACAGCCTTTTTCTTTGTCTCTTTTTCCAACGCTCCTGTCCCGTAGACCTTCCCTCCCGCAAATCCTGTTCAAAAGCCCGCAGCCTCCGACGCTTCTAGCTGCCGCCAAATACCTTAAGATTCCGAATCTTCACCGACGCCCCGCCGACCGCCATCCACCAGCGCGTCTTAGCCTTACCCAGATTCTCGTGTGTAGCCTCCACTTTTCCCCCGCCGAACTCCGCCGCCATCCTTTGACCGTCCCATTCGTAGCGCAGCTTAACCCACTGTTCAGGTTGGATGTCCAACCCGGCGCTAGCCAGTTCAGTACCCGGACTTTTGCCCTTCACCTCGGTGGAATCATCAATGAGCCGCAGCAGTTTCGGCTGTATGACCACCCGCCCGATATGTCTATCGCCGTCGCAACCAAGAATGAAGGTCTTGGCTCCAGAAAACTGAACCTCACACTCGACAGCTCCCGACTGCATCGCAGAGAGGCACCAAAGAACCGCGGCATGCTTGTTCTCGAGCAACTCTGAGGCGGTCATCACTCCCGATTTCACCTCCCAAAGACCGTGCCGGACCTGCCAATGCTCGGAAAGAGGCGAATCAAGATCTGGGGCCGACACAGGCGTGAGCTCAGCCGAGGACATCAGCGAAGGCGTCAGGAAAAAAAGGAAAAGCGCGAGTAGAGCCATAGGGGTGGTGCCATTATCTAGACCTAACCACCCAACCCGCAAGCACCACGCTTTGTTAGCGATTCTCCAAAAGGAGCAAGATTGTGTGAGAGCGCGTTAGAAGCCACTATTACCCGCAAGGAGAGCTCTTCGACTAGTGACACTCACCATCCCGGTCCCGATGACTTTTGCCTGGGACAGGAAAATCGCGGGCCCCGCGCTGCTTGGAATGAAACCTCGCCCTGTGAAATGCCTATCTTTGCGATCTCACTGCCTCGGATCCCTGACGGACTACGCGACGAACAAGTGAAGTGACGCAGCGCGCGCTTACAAAAGCTTCCACCCCGCCCGGTACTCACGCTGCAGCAATTTGCTGGCAGCGTCGTTGTCTGTTTTCCCACTCAAATGATCCCAGTTTAGAGACCTGCCAGTCCGGTAGGCAACGCCTCCAAGGTGGTTGGCAATTGTCAGCAGGCCCGAGTAACTGAAGTCACACGGCGCCTTTTTGCCAGCGCGAGCACATTCGACAAACTGTTGTTGATGGCTCGGCCCGTCTTCAATGGTCTTCGCAGGGCGTTTGAATTCCTGAACCTTGTCATCAAGCATGAGCAGGTGCCCGCCGTAGTTCGCGAGAACCATTCCATGTTCCCCGATAAAAAGAGAACCGTCCTTCCACTGCGGAATTTTGCCTTCGGTCCAGATTTTTGGTTTTTGATTACCCTGATACCAGTGGTGCGTCACGGGGACGAGGTCGCCGCGTTGCCCGTATGTCCAAGTCGCACTCATGTTTGCCGGCGCGATCTCCGGGTGCGGTGTTGGACCATGACCTTCGACCGTGAGCGGATGGTCGAGTTTGAGCGCCCAGAAAGGCAGGTCGTTGGAATGGCTACCCAGATCACTCATGGTACCATTCGCGAAATTCCAGTAGCGGTACCAGCGGGGACCCGGGAAATAGATCTCGTGATAGGGCCTCATCTCGGCCGGACCAATCCACAGATCCCAGTCCAGTTCGGGGGGCACAGGCATTGCCTCCGCAGGCATTTTATCGATGAAGTCGAGAACGCCGCCTTTCGCGAACAAGTCGCCATTGGCCTCCGCCTCTGCCCTAGACTGCATGCCCCATGAGCGCGACACCCATGTGTGCACCTCTTTGATCTGCCCAATCACCCCGCTCTGGATCAACTCGACCGTGCGATGGTAAGTGGGCGATGAATGCATCTGGGTTCCCATCTGGGTGACAACGTTTGCTTTCCTCGCCTCCTCCATCACCATGCGGCACTCGAAAACATCACGTGTGAGTGGTTTTTCGCAATAAACGTGCTTACCCGCACGCAGTGCTGGAATCATGGCGAAAGCGTGGGTGTGCTCGGTGGTGGCAATGAACAACGCGTCTATATCATCCATCTTTGCGTGCAACTCGCGGAAGTCTTTATAGGTGCGCACCCCTGGAAACTGGGATGCCGCGCGCTCGAGGTTCTTCGAGTTGACGTCACACATTGCGACCATGTGAGTGAGGTCGGCCATTTTCTTGACCTCGCTCACATGCGAACCTCCGCGCCCTCCGACGGCGATGCAGGCAACATTAAGCTTGGAGTTCGGTGACTTGGCTGATGTCACTGCAGGAAAACCAAAAGCAGCGGCGC
>JBILUQ010000098.1:0-12662 GCA_044370935.1 Chthoniobacteraceae bacterium | reverse complement strand
CAATGTCCCCGACGCGGCCAGCACCCACAGTTTTGCCACCCTCACGGATAGCGAAACGCATGGTTTTTTCCATAGCGATCGGCGTGATCAACTCAACAGAGACGCTCACGTTATCACCAGGCATCACCATTTCAACACCTTCAGGAAGGGTTACGGAACCCGTCACATCGGTGGTGCGGAAATAAAACTGAGGACGGTAGTTGTTGAAGAAAGGAGTGTGACGGCCACCTTCGTCCTTGGAGAGGACATACACCTCAGCCTTGAACTTTTTGTGCGCCTTCACCGAACCGGGCTTGGCCAGAACCTGACCGCGCTCGACGTCTTCCTTCTTGATGCCGCGCAGCAACACCCCAACGTTGTCACCTGCACGCGCTTCGTCCAGAAGCTTGCGGAACATTTCGATGTCAGTAACCGTGGTCTTCACAGTGTCCTTGAGACCGACAATTTCGATTTCCTCCATTTTCTTGAGGATGCCACGCTCCACACGGCCCGTTGCCACTGTTCCACGGCCTTCGATGTTGAAAACATCTTCAACAGGCATGAGGAAAGGCTGATCGACCGGCCGCTCAGGAAGCGGAATGTAGTCGTCGACGGCGTCCATGAGATCTGCAATGCACTTCGCAGCGGGGGAGGCGGGGTCACCGGATTCAAGAGCCGCTTTTGCGGAACCCTTGACGATCGGAATGGTGTCGCCTGGGAAATCGTAGGAAGACAGCAGATCGCGCACTTCCATTTCAACCAACTCGAGCAACTCGGGGTCATCCACCATGTCGCACTTGTTGAGGAAAACCACGATCGAAGGCACACCCACCTGACGAGCGAGAAGAATGTGCTCGCGGGTCTGAGGCATCGGGCCGTCTGCTGCGGAGCAAACGAGGATCGCTCCGTCCATCTGCGCAGCGCCGGTGATCATGTTTTTCACATAATCGGCGTGGCCGGGGCAGTCGACGTGAGCGTAGTGACGCTTGTCGGTCTGGTATTCGACATGAGCGGTGTTGATGGTGATGCCACGCTCCTTTTCTTCGGGAGCTGCGTCGATCTCATCATACTTCTTAGCTTCCGCGTAACCTTTCTTGGAAAGGATCGTGGTGATAGCAGCAGTGAGGGTGGTCTTTCCGTGGTCGACGTGGCCAATAGTGCCAACGTTGACGTGCGGTTTCGTGCGTTCGAATTGCGCCTTGGCCATAGGGTCAGGTCAGTGGTTGTTTTGTTTAGGTTCAGTTAATTAAAGCGGTCGCTGCAACAAGTGGAGCCTGGGACCGGGATTGAACCGGCGACCTCGTCCTTACCAAGGACGTGCTCTACCAACTGAGCTACCCAGGCACTTGCTGCTCTCGCGCAAGGCTTGCCGTTCTGCAAACCGCAGGAAACCCCGAGGGGCTTCCCGAAAATTTAGCAAAAAAGCGGAGGCGCAACCTAGCAAAGGGGGGAGGGGTGTCAACAGATTCCTCTGTTCGCGAACCCCCAAACGACGTATTTCGACCTTTTTCTAGCAAAAAGCCCATCTTTTTGCCTTTGCCAACGGCCGCCAGTTACCCATTTTTGAACCGCGATCGAGTCGCCTTCATCCGACAGCCCACCCCATGAGCCTTTCTAAATTCATCAGCGCGCGAATGAGCGCCGTCGACCGCGCGCTTGACGGTTTTCTACCGAAGGCCTCAACCAAGCCGGCCACCATCCACAAAGCGATGCGCTACAGTTTGTTCGCCGGAGGAAAACGCCTGCGCCCCATCCTCGCCCTCGCCTCGTCTGAACTCTGCGGAGGATCCGCAAGCGACGCAATGCCAGCGGCCTGCGCCGTTGAATGCGTCCACACCTATTCGCTCATACACGACGACCTGCCGTGCATGGATGACGACGACCTGCGCCGCGGCCGCCCGACCAGCCACAAGGTCTTTGGCGAAGGGATAGCGGTTCTTGCGGGCGATGCCCTGCTGACCATCGCATTTGAAATTCTCGCCAAAAGCAGCGGCTCCAAACGCCACACGCCCGCGGTGATGGTGCAAGAACTGGCGGCCGCATCGGGAAGCCGCTGGCTCATTGCGGGACAAGTGATGGACATCGAGGGCGAGGGGGCGCCGGTTTCAAAATCTGCCCTCCGGTTCATTCACCAGTCGAAAACCGCAGCACTCCTCACCTGCGCCCTGCGCCTCGGAGCCATGAGCGCGAATGCGACTCCCGCAAAGCTCCAGTCGATCACAGACTTCGGGCAGGCGCTAGGTCTTGCCTTTCAGGTAATTGACGACATACTTGATGTGACACAGACCACCGAGAAGCTCGGCAAAACCGCTGGCAAAGACGCCGCTGCAACCAAGGCCACTTATCCCGCGCTTTTCGGGCTGAAGCGCGCACGCGCCGTCGCGCATGAACTCACCGCCAAAGCGACTGCCGCACTAAAGCCCTTTGGCAAAAAAGGCGATATTATGCGGGAAATATCCAACTCCCTCTTAGTTCGGGAATACTAGCCAACCGGTGTCAGCTGAGACTCCCTGCAAGCCAATTCATTGCAGCGAGATTGGGGCATACGTCCGCGGCCATATCGCCCGCCGCTCCATTGCGCAGGTGCAAATACGCGACGTAGGCAATCATGGCGGCGTTGTCTGTGCAAAGCGCGGGAGGCGCCAACAGCAGCCTCACACCGGCCACGGAACACGCCTGCTGAAAGCATTCGCGAAGCCTGGCGTTGCAACTGACGCCGCCGCTCAGAGCCAAAGTGGTTACGCCAGAAAGCCTGACGGCCCGCATCGTCTTCTCAACCAAGACGTCCACCACCGCCTCCTGAAAAGACGCGCAAATATCCGCCACCGGCACGGGGCTGTGTTTGGGCAAAAGATAGCGTACGGCGGTTTTCAACCCACTGAACGAAAACTGATAGTCCCCCGAGTGCAGCATGCTTCTGGGAAGGTCAAACCGGCTGGCGTTCCCCTGCTCGGCCAAAACGGCAACCCTCGGCCCGCCCGGGTACGGCAACCCAAGCAGCTTCCCCACCTTGTCAAATGCCTCGCCTGCGGCGTCGTCCACCGTTTTACCGAGCATCTGGTACCGGCCGACACCAAGCACCCGCACGAGGAGCGTGTGCCCGCCGCTAACCACAAGCCCGACCGAGTCGCACGGCCCGCTGGGGTCGCTCATGAAAGGCGAAAGAAGGTGCCCCTCCATGTGGTTCACCGCGAGGAACGGCTTCCTGAGCGCAACAGCCAGTCCTTTTGCCATGCTCATGCCCAGCATCAGCGAAGTGGCCAGACCGGGCCCGTTGGTCGCAGCAATCGCATCGACCTCCCGCAAGACCAAACCCGCCGAGCAAAGCGCTCGGTCTAAAGTCGGACGCAACGCGCACAAATGATTTCGTGAAGCCACCTCGGGCACCACTCCACCGAATTCCGAATGAATCGCGATCTGCGACGCGACCTCGGAAGCAAGCAAACGACCATCGCTGAAAATAGCGACCGCAGTTTCATCGCACGAAGTTTCTATCGCAAGAATACACGCCCCGCGCCGCGCATCCCCTTTTGGCGAATCCGCGTGACTCATTTCGTCTGCACGGGACGCGAATCCTGCGACTGCGGCTGCGAATTCGCCGCATAAATCACCACGGCACGCAAAGTGTCCACGGCGCGCTCAAGCTGGGGATCCCTGAATTCCGCTACCTCGCGAACTTCCCGCTCGGTTAGCGGATCCTCACGCCGCTGCAAGGCAAGCAGTCGCTCCTGCTCGGGCCCCATGACGGATCGGATCGTTGGCTCGACACCCCGTTCGTGGATGACCTGTTTTCCCGGGGTGTAATACTTTGCAGTGGTCAGGCGCAACGCGCTGCCGTCCTGAAGCGGCACCACACTCTGCACGGACCCCTTTCCAAATGTGGTTTCACCAACAAGCACCGCGCGCTTCAAATCACGAAGGGCCCCCGCGACGATTTCCGCGGCGCTCGCACTCCCGTGATTTACAAGAACCGCTAGCGGATACGCTGGACGCGATTTAGAGCCGGATTGCGTGCGGTACTCGCGCCTCTGGGAGGCAAGTCTTCCCTCAGTGGAGACCACGAGCGATTCTGCGGGTAAAAACTCTCCCGCGACATCGACGGCTGACTCCAAGACTCCTCCCGGGTTGTGGCGCAAATCCAGCACCAGCGCCTGCATTCCCTGCTTCTCAAGCTCATCCAGAGCCTTTGAAAGTTCGGCGGCGGTTGGCACGCTAAACTGCGAGATCCGCACATAACCGACCTTCGTTCCCACTGGATCTTGGGCCGCCAAGATTTTTGCGTCGCGCACCGTCGCGACTTGAATCGCCTCGCGGACCACCTCCAGTTCAATGGTCTGCTTTGTCTGTGGACGGTAGAGCGTGAGCTTTACGGCCTTTCCTGTATCGCCACGAAGCAGGCTCGCCACTTCGTTGGCACCGAACTTTTCAGTCAATCTGTCGTCCACCTTCAAAATCACGTCACCACTCAAAATTCCAGCGCGCAACCCAGGCCCACCCTCCATAGGAGTGACGACCACCAACTTCCCGTCCTTATGACTGACCACCAGCCCGACTCCGCTAAAGCGGCCACGCGTGTCTTCCTGCACGGACTTGTATTCCTTGGGATCCAGAAACTGGCAATGCGGATCCAGGCTCGACAACACTCCCCTCAGGGCAGCGTACACCAATTCTTTGTAACCGACCTTGCTTGCATCGACAAAGTCTTGCTTCACCAACTGCAGAGCACGCGCGAAGACACTTAGCTGCTCGTAGGCAGTAGGATCAACGGGGACAATTGCGGCCGGATCCGGCTTGGAGGCGGGCTCTGTTTTCGAAACTGCCTCTGACTTTGCCGGAGCGCGTTCAGGCACGACTTTCAACGGCGCCTCAGGGAGCGCGCCATCCCTCACTCCATCCTTCGAGCCCTGTGCAAAACATGCGGGCGCGAAGCATAGCGCGACAGCGGCCGCCAAAAAGCCTGCCGGCAGGCACCGCTCCAATCCGAAAGATCGATTTGATACGGTGGCCATACTGTCTGGGGGCTCCTCCAACCCTATGCAGCGTCCTTATCCTGTTTGCGGCGCACGGTTGGCTGGCGCTTTCCTTCAACCACCGCGCGGTTGATGGTCACCTCCGCCACGTCTTCACGACTTGGGACGTCGTACATCACGTCGAGCATGATCCGCTCGAGCATCGATCGGAGCGCACGCGCGCCAGTCCCCTTCTTCACCGCCTGTTCGGCAAGCGCACGCAAAGCATCCTTCGTGAGGTTGAGCGAAACACCCTCGATGGAGAGCAGCTTTGCGTATTGCTTCACAAGCGCGTTCTTGGTGTCGGTCAGGATGCTCATGAGCTCGTCCTCGGTGAGCGGATCCAGCGCTGCGAGGACAGGCAAACGTCCAATAAATTCAGGGATCATGCCGAAGCTCAAAAGATCCTCAGGCTCCGCAAAACGCAGAAGCTCGCTTTTCTGGACATCCGCAGGAACAGCACTCGCGCCGGTCTCAAGCGGTGTTTTTGCCGAGGCAAATCCCAACACATTTTTTCCACGCCGTTTTTCGACAATTTTGTCCAAGCCGACGAAAGCGCCGCCGCAAATGAAAAGAATCTTGTCCGTACTGACCTGGATGTACTCCTGATGCGGATGCTTGCGGCCACCCTGCGGCGGAACGTTGCAAACGGTTCCTTCCAAGATCTTCAAAAGCGCCTGCTGCACGCCTTCGCCGCTCACGTCGCGAGTGATCGAAACGTTCTCGGTCTTGCGCCCGATCTTGTCGATCTCATCGATGTAAACGATGCCGATCTCTGCACGCTTCACATCGTATTCCGCAGCCTGAAGGAGGCGCAGAATGATGTTCTCCACGTCTTCACCCACGTAGCCCGCCTCGGTGAGCGTGGTCGCGTCGGCAATGCAGAACGGCACGTCAAGCACGCGGGCCAGTGTTCTGGCAAGCAGCGTCTTGCCGGAACCCGTGGGACCCAGCAGCAGAATGTTGCTCTTGTCGATTTCAACTTCCGAAAGCGCGTCGAACTGCGGGGAGGAGGCCGTTCCAATGCTCGGGCCCCCGTGCAGGATACGCTTATAATGATTGTGCACCGCGACAGACAGGACCTTCTTCGCGCGATCCTGACCGATCACGTGCTGATCAAGCGCGCGCCGGATATCCATCGGCTTCGGCACGCGCAGCGTCGTGGTCTGCTTGCGCTTTTCGTCGCTGAGTTCTTTGTCTAAAATTCCCTTACAAACATTGATGCAACTGTCGCAGATGTACACACCCGGACCAGCGATCAACTTGCGGACCTCCGCGTGACTTTTACCGCAAAAACTGCACATCGTCAGATTGGAAGCGCGCGCCATAGAAATTCTAGGATTGAATTGCTGAACTTTAGTTTACGAAACCGTGGACTTGCTGGAGGTTGATTCTCGGGAGTGCCTCGGCCTTCCGGCTATTCGGAAGACGCGTCCGTCTTGGGTTCCAATTTTGAGTCACCGCGGGTGTCAGATTTGCCTTCCTTCGACTCGCTTTTGACCGGTCCCGGCACTTCCTTACGGCTCTTTACAACTTCGTCCACAAGTCCGTATTCCTTGGCTTCTTGGGCGGACATGTAGTAGTCGCGGTCCGAGTCTGTCTTGACCTGTTCTTCGGACTTGCCCGTGTGGTCGGAGAGAATCCGGATCAAGCGCTTCTTGAGCTTGAACATGAACTCCACAGTCCGCTCGACGTCACTCGCCGTGCCGCGGGCACCGCCCGAAACCTGGTGAATCATGATGTCGGAATTCGGGAGCGCAAAACGCTTGCCGCGTGTTCCCGCCGCAAGAAGAACCGCGCCCATGCTTGCGGCCATCCCGATGCAGTAGGTATTCACATCGCAAGTCATAAACTGCATCGTGTCATAGATCGCAAGCCCTGCGGTCACGGAGCCACCGGGCGAATTGATGTAAAGATGGATGTCCTTCTTTGGATCCTCCATCTGCAGGAACAGCAACTGGGCGATGATCGAGTTCGCAACCTGATCGTTCACTTCAGTACCGAGAAAAACGATACGATCCTTCAGCAGCCGGGAGTAAATGTCGTATGACCGCTCGCCACGACCAGTTTGCTCCACAACGTAAGGAATGTAACTGGACACCGACTGATGGGCGTCACTCTGGGACATACCGAAACTTGCGGTGTTTGATGGGAGTTTCATGGCTTGTATAATGCTTTCAGTAGGAACTTCTTTTTTCAGAAGCCCGCCACTAGGCGGCGCCTTCCACTGTCACCGTAGCGTTGGAGACCACGAAATCAAGGGCCTTGCTGGTCAGAATATCGGAGCGCACCTGGGCAAACGCCCGGCGCTTGCGCATCTCCTTCACAACACGGTCCACGGTCATGTCGTTCTCACGCGCCGCTACTGTGATCCAGCTCATCATCTCGTTGTTCGTAACCTCGATCTTTTCTGATTCAGCGATCTTGGTGAGGATGAACGATCCCTTCACGCGGTTGCGGCCTGTCTGCGAGGCGGTTGAAACCAGTTCCTTCTCATTTTCCTTAAGGATGTCCTCGGTGATCCCGCGTTCCTGATTTGCTTTGACCATCTCACGCAAAACCCGGTTGGACTCAGCGCGCGCAAGATCCTCAGGCAACTCACACTCGACCTTCTCAAGCAAAACACTCATCACCCGGTCGCGCTTCACAGATTCCACTTCCGACTTTTTACGCGCATCCAAATCTTTCTGGACCAGTTCCCGGAGGTCGGCCAGCGTCTTGCCCTCAAGGAAGCTCGCCGCAAACTCGTCGTTGAGCTCGGGCAACTCCCTCTTCTTGATCTCCTTCAAGCTCACGTCGTAATCGACCTTCTGTCCAGGCAACCCCTCGATCGGAAAATCCGCAGGCACCTCGATTTGAAACTTCCGGTTCTCACCTTTTTTCGCACCGACCAGGTTCTGACAGAACCCTGGGAAGAAGGCCTCCTCTGTCATGCGGATCCAGAAGCCTTCGTTTTCACCGAGAATTTTTCCGAGCTTCGGAAAAGCCTCATGGAGGGGGCTTCCCCCGATGGTACCCTTGTAGTCGACCACCACAAAGTCGTCCATTGCTGCACCACGGTCTTCGGTGAGATCCACAAAGTCAGCCCGTCGCTCCCGGAGGTTCTCAAGAGCGGCGTCAACGTCCTCCGCATTAACCTCATCGCTCGGAACCTCAATGGCGACTCCCTTGTATTCCGGAAGCTCAAACTCAGGAACCGTGACAAGCGTTGCGGAGAAGGAGAACGCCTTGTCCTCGCTGAACAGCACCTCATCGACGTTTTTCACCTCGATGATCTTGAGCCCCTTTTCACGGACGGCGTCATCCAGAGCCTGGGAGAGCATGACCGACTCAAGCTCCTCAGCGATATCTTTTTGGAATCGCTTTTCCACCATGCTGCGAGGCACTTTGCCCGCGCGGAACCCAGGAATTTTCGCTTCCTTGGTTATCTTCGCGACGATCTGTTCACGGGTTTTAGAGACGACTTCCGGGCCGACTTCCACACGGATACTGGCCAAACAATTGGGTAGAGCTTCAACGACAACATTCATAAATCTGTAAAAAAGGGGTAGGAACGATATCCGCTCCGGAGATTTTGCAAACGCCCAATTGCCACAATTTACGACCGGAATTCACCAACCTGACTCCAGTCCGGCAAGGCAACGCCCCTCCCGTGCCGAGACCTACTCAGGCAGCCGGACCAAAATTCCCGCTCAAACCACCTCCCGACCCCGTCGGATCTCTGATGTTAGCGCTGCCGCTGGCGGCCGGTAAGCTGGGCGTACTCCGCTTCACTCAAGGGCGCTTTCTCCACCCAAGCCCGCGCGTCGTCCGGATTTTTTGAAAACATTTCACGGGCCACCCGCTCGAGGGCAGCCGCCCTCTGCGCCGGCGCACTGGGGTCAATCTTGAGCGCCCACTCCGCGGCGGCGGCCGGATCCTTCGAGGCCGTGGCGTCCACGAACCCGCGCGCGGCAGCCGGATAGTCTGGGGTGCCCACCAGGGATTCCATCCGCGTGGTGGCCGCCGCGGAATCTTTCTCAGCCTGACGACGCACGCTGGCCGCGAAAGCGGCGTCACGCGCAACCCCTGCGGGCAGGTCGGCGGCGTTTTTTTCCAAATCGCGCCCCAGCCGCATCGCGTCCTCGCGAGGCAATGAGGCGATGGATTCGGAAATCTCGGGGTGCTGCTTCAAATCAATCCCGGGCCACTGAGCGAGCTGCGAGAGAGCGGCATTGCGCGTCGGGCCCGCCGGCAGGGACTCCGCGTAGCGGATTGCCCCGCTCGGATCTGCCCCGGCAGAAGCCGATGCAATCATCGACTGCATTGCCGCCCGAGCAGCGGTTGTTGCGGAGGGCGTGTTCGCGATGAGCGGTGCGACGGCTGCAAAATCCTCGGGCGAACACTTCGCGATGCTGCCAACCACTGAAGCAGTCGCGCGCTGAGAATCCACGGGCAGCGCAAGAATCCACGTCACAAAAGCCCTCGGCTCCCGTCTGGCCCACACGCCAAGCAACGTGTCGGCCTGAAAACGCAGGGATGCGTTTTGAAGCCACAGTTGCGCGGCCATTTGCGGGGCAATTTCAGCAAAGCGACGGGCGGCAAATTGAAAGTCAAAGCGCAGGCGGCGGAAAAAATCGGGGTTATTCGCCTCGGCGCTCAGAAGCGTCTGGAGCTGCTCGGGGTTCATTCGACCGATTGTCTCCATCACGGCCAGTCGCGCGTCGGCGGGAGAACCGCTGTCGCGCTGTATTCGGTCGTAGAGTTCCTTGAGCGTGCGCGGCGCAACAAGGGTGTCGGATTGTTCTGCGGCTTGCTCTCCAGCAGCTGAAGGCTCTTTGGAAGCGGAGCCCTCATCCGCATCGGCGCCTGAACCCGCGTTTGCAGCATCAGCTGATTTCACTCGCACTCCAACACTATTGGGTGATGTCTCAGTGAGACTCAAAGCAGGGTGCACGACCGGCGAGAACATGCGGCCCGCGAAGAATCCCGCGATTCCACAGACAAAACTTGCGAGCAAAAAAAGTGGGCGGTTCATGCGGTTGAAAAACAGACGCGGCGTGACGGGGCTAGTGACGCTTACTTCGCTTTGATAGGCGCGAGGCGTTGCTGGAGTGCGGACTTCTGGGCGTCGGTGATTGGAAGCGACTGAATCAACTCAGCCCGCGAGGAACCTCGTCCGAAACCAAAGGCGCGGTCGGACATGAGCGAAGCAAAATAGTCGATCTTCGTGGATTCGGATCCGAGAGTCGCACCCGCCTCGATGGCGGCCTGCTCGCTGCCCCAGGTGCGCGACTGGTTCCACGCGTCAATCATGACTGCGCTCAACACGCCCTGTCTGAAAGCGCCCTCGGGCAGTGAATCAATCCACCCCACTGCTGCGGGACGGTCACGCTGTGCAAGCACCCACCAAGTGCCAAGTGCTGCGGAGCGCATGGATTCATCGTTGGTTTGCTTCTCTGCAAAACTCACAGCGGCATCGATACCCTGACGCTGGAACCGAGTGATCGCCTCGTCGGAATGCATCCACGAGGACTTTTCCTTTTCGCCAAGCGAATCGAAAAAACGAGAGGCCGCATCCGGATTGCTCGCGCGCATTTCGGAGAGGGTGGACTGAACCATGCTGCTCACCATCGAGGGGCGCGAACCGCCACGATTGCCACCGCGCTTTCCGTCGCGTCCGGTGCTCCCCTCATTGGCGTCGGCAGGAGCCGACTTTTCGATCTCTGCACCGAATTCGCGCACCAAGGCGAGCGCAGCGGCTGGGTCACTCATCGCAGTCTGGGTGAGGGCCATGCCCAGAATCCGACTCATGGCCCAAGTGCCGCGCATGTCTTTTAATAGCTCGGGCTTTTCTCGCAGAACGCCCGCCATTTCCTGAAACGAGCCGCCCGACTGGAAGTTGCCTTCGCGTAAAAGATTGTCCCACACCTGCCCGCGCTTGGCCTCGTCAATCTCGGACACGGCGCGAAGAGCGTCCGCTCCATTGTTCTGAGCGAGGGCGGCGATGGCGCAGGCCATGGTGCGCGGATCATCCAGTTTTTTACCAAGCTCAAGGGCGCGCATCGGATCCTGCGCGGCGAGCCGCGCGGCGATAGTCGCCCGCAAAAACTCGTCGCCCTCCTTCCCCTGAGGCAGCGCCTCGATTAAGGCCGCAGCCTGATCAGCGGTGAGCCCTTTCGCCATGCGTGCAATCCAAATTTGGAGGCCTGGCGCGTATTCTTCATCTTTAGGACGCTTTGCAGAAATGCGCTGAAGTGCTTCGCTTTGTTTTTCGAGAGAAAGCTTCTCGAATCCCAAAAGCTCGGACGTATTGGGAAGCGCGACCAGCGGCGGACTTTGTACAGACTGCAAAGCCGTGACGTCACCCGAGGTGCGAGCAGGGGCAGACGCTCTAGACTGCGTTTCCGCTGCATCACCGGCGTGGCTCGCGAAACGGAAGTTCGCGGCGATGCTGAGCCCAGTTCCGATGAGAAAGGAAGCACACCATGCGATGAGGGAACGGGAACGATTGCTCATGGGAAGTGCGCGGAACGCTGCAGCACTTCAAGTCAATCACGGCCATGTCGTTAATTCAACTGCCACCGCAGGGATAATCCCATCTAGCTTTCGGCGCGTGGGAGCCATTAAAAACGCGTACCTTCCCCGCGCTGTGTGGCTCCCGACATGATACAGTGACTCCGACTGCCTCAGCACGGCAATGAAACCTGCCAAAACCGACAGGCACCTCAAGCAACGCCCGCGCTTTGCTCGGTCTAAGACGGATCCGTTTCCGGCTCTGTTGGCGTGGCAGCCTGCTGGCGGCGGCTTTCGATTTCCTCGTACAACTTGACGAAGCCCAGCACCAGCAATAGCGGGCGCAATGCAATGAAGAGCAACCGCACGATTCCTCCCACGGGCAGCAGCGTGAGAATCAAACCCGCACCGAAGGCGGCACTGACCGCTTTGGTGGGCTCCTTACGTGTGTAGTTTTCGACGCTTGCGATCAACGGATCCAGTGAAGCATTGGAAGCAGGGGGGGCGGAGTTTGGTTCCTGTGCGCTCATAGATCTTCTATTTCTTTTCTGTTTAACGTCTTTAAGCAACTCTGGAATGCCTGTTTTCTGAAACTAGGCAATCCGGCGAGCTTGAACGGCGCGTCGGACCGGCGCCTCTGAAACCCGTTTTTCCACCACAACCACCTTCATGCAACCACTCGTTCTTTTGAACTGCGTCGGGCTCACCCCGCGGCATCTGGGCCCGCACACTCCCAACTTGTCGCGCCTGGCGAAGGAAGGATTCACCAAACCACTCGCCCCCGCCCTGCCGGCGGTGACCACCACTGCACAGGCCTCGATGCTCACCGGCGTGGATCCCGAAAAGCACGGCATCGTGGCCAACGGCTGGTATTTCAGGGATCTGAACGAAATCCTGCTCTGGCGCCAAAGCGAGAAGCTCGTCCAAGCCCCGCACGTCTGGGAGGGGCGTCCCTGGAAGGTGCTCAAACACTTTTGGTGGTACGCCATGAACACCGGCACCGCCGCCATGGTCACCCCGCGCCCCGTCTACCATCATGACGGCAGCAAATCTCCTGACTTCTACGCGTGGCCCCCGGACCTGCGAGAAACGCTCCTTCAAAAACACGAGACCTTCCCTCTCTTCAACTTCTGGGGACCGACCGCCGGCCCCCAGAGCACCCGCTGGATCGCTCAGAGT
>JBILUQ010000364.1:0-3500 GCA_044370935.1 Chthoniobacteraceae bacterium | reverse complement strand
ACCGCGGCTTTCGGCGAGGCCAGCCGCAACCGCCAGCATGATGCCGTTGCGAAAAGGCACGACTGTTTGCTTCATGGACTCGGCCTCGTAATGGCCCTTGGGAATCGCTCCGCCCTTTTGCAAAAGAGCGGATTCAAAATGGTCGTTGATAAAATTCAGTGGAAGGCAAATGTGAGGCACGCCGAGCCTCGAGGCGTGGGCTGCGGCTAGCGGAAGCTCGCAGGGATTATGCTTCGCTCCATAGTCAAAAGAAACGGCTGCAGCGACCCGGTGTTGCTCCATGGCCCAGTGCAGAGCGGTCACGGAATCCATGCCTCCACTGACCAGCACCACAACTTGCTTTGGTTCGGGCATAGGACCGGTTTATAGTCAGTGCTTTCGGCTCCGGCTCCGTATCGGCTTGTCGTACTCAGCGCGAACACTGACCCTTATGCCGCCGCGGGACGCAAATTGTCCGAAAACCGTCATTGTTCGAGGGCTGCAAGCGCTCACGAGGTCGTCAAGGATGCGGTTCGCAACCTCTTCGTTGAAGGCTGCGCAGTTTCGAAAGCTCGCCAGATAGAACTTAAGCGACTTCGTCTCGATGCAATGCAGGTCGGCAACGTATTCGATGTGCAGAGTCGCAAAGTCAGGCTGGCCGGTGATCGGACATAGCGACGTAAAATCGTCCGCATCAAATTCAATCACGTAGTCGCGGAGGGGATAGCGGTTCTCAAACGTTTCGAGCGTGGACGCGGAAACACTGGAAGGAAGCCGGGTCTCGGAGCGGCCAAGCAGCTTGAGCTTCGCGCTTCCTGAGTCAGTGGAGGTGGAGACAGATTTTGATTTGGTGGATTTAGCCATGCTGCGAACGGGTGAAAAGTGGGCCCGAGAGTGTGCCGGTTGACGGATTGCGAGCCGAACCTTAAGTGGAGCGGCTGTGGAAGCGTATCAAAAAGTGCCGCTAACCCTCGTCATCGCGGTTCGAGAGTCGGTTCCGTAAGCGCCGTGACATCCCGCAAATACCGCGTTTGCCTGGATTGCGGATAAACGCGAAAAACTCTTCGGCCTCTGGGAGCCATGAGGAACCGGACGCCCCCTCAAGAGCCTGCCTGACATTCAGCCCCCTCCGGAACACAAGGTCAAATGCCGCCTTCACGCCATTGCGGGTTGCACTAGAAAAGCCGGCACGCCGCATGCCAATCACGTTTAGGCCTACAAGCAGATTCACCGAGGCGCTGATACAGAAGGGAGGCACATTTTGGGTGACCGTGCTGTTGCCTTGCATGATGGCAAGCCTCCCGATCCTCACAAACTGGTGAATTCCAGTACCTCCCCCAATAAACGCGCCGGCACCCACGCTCACATGTCCTCCCAGCATGGCACCCTGAGCAATAATGACATTGGATTCTACCGTGCAGTCGTGGGCGACGTGACCCGACGCCATGATGAAGCACCCTTCGCCCACGCAGGTTTTGCCCCCTCGTTGTGTGCTGCGGTGCACGGTGCTGTGTTCGCCAAGAATAGTACGGTCCCCAATGTGCACGGTGGAATGCATGGAACGGTCGAAGTGCAGGTCCTGCGGATCCCCGCCGACTACGGCGTACGGGCGAACAGTAACGTTTTTCCCCAACCGCGCGTAGCTTGAAATAACAACGCCCGCGCCGATTTCGCAATCGTCACCGATCAAAGCCGAGCCTTCAATGACCGCGTATGGGCCGATTTTGACATTGGCGCCGATTTGGGCTTCGGGGGAAACAATGGCCGCGGGATGGATCATACGCAAAAGCCTAGCGGGTGAAACAACAGGAGACTAGTTTTTCGTGGGGCGCCTTCGAAGCGAATGAACAGAATCATTCCGCACGATCGGAGCGCTTGTTAGGCTGGTGATTTGCAGCCGGGCCGGCTACGGCCGCGTTTGTGCAATGGGCGGCCGGGCAAATTCACGGCTTAGACAATCCGGGCAGATACCGTGGCTGAAATTACTGCCAGTGTGCTCGTGGATGTAGCATTCGAGCTGCTGCCAATAGTTGCCATCATCACGGATCTTTTTGCAATACATGCAGATCGGGAGGAGTTCTTTGAGGAGCCGGATCTGGCGCGCATACTCTAAGATTCTTTCAGCCACGCAGAGCCGCATGGAGATGATTTCTCGATCGAGAGGTTTTGGCAGGAAGTCATCCACACCGGCAGCAATTGCGGTGCGCAGATTATCGCGACCGGTGCTGTTGGCCGTGAGGAGGATGAAATATGTATAGTCAGTGTGGGGCCGTGCGCGGACCCGTTGCACAAGTTCCAGACCGTCCAACCCGGGCATCAGCCAGTCGCTAACAATCACCCGCACGGGGGCCGAATCAAAAGCGTTCCATGCTTCGAGGCCATTGTGTGTCACCACAACTTCGTGCCCCTCGTTTTGCAGGGCGAGCTGCAGGATTTTGACGGAAACGAAATCGTCGTCAGCGATTAGAATCTTCATGTAATGGAGGGAATCGCGCCGCAGCGCTCGTTTAGTGCCGTACAAACGCGTTGGAAACAATCCGGTAACCGTTCCACGAAAACAATGGTTTCAGCGGCGAGACCGCGTGCGGCCTGCGCCTCAATATGTTCGCAGAGGGTTACGAGTTCGTGAGCGCCAAAATTGAGGGCGCTTCCCCGGAGCGAATGCGCAGAGCGCCGCACTGCATCCCAGTCTCCGCAGCCACAGCTGGCTTGCATCAATTCCACAAGCTTGCTTCCGGTTTGGATGAAATGTTCGGCCAGACTCCCGAGAAGCGCCGTGCCATCGGCGCCGCCGAGTTCCTTGAGCTTTTGCAGAGCGCCTTCATCCAGAAGCGACGGCTCGCGGAATCCGGCCGGAGCTTCTTCCAATGCGTTATCTGTGACAGACACCTTGCGGTTGGTCCGCTGGCGGTGCGCTCGTAACAAGGCTGCAAGAAGCGCGGGCTCGCGCACGGGTTTGCTTAAGTAATCATCCATGCCGGAGGCGAGGCAGTGTTCGCGGTCGCCCTCCATGGAGTTGGCTGTCAAAGCGATAATCCAGGTGTGGTGACCTTTGGCAGCGTCCAAAGAGCGTATGGCGCGCGTGGCGCTGAGGCCGTCCATTTCCGGCATCTGGCAGTCCATGAGGATGGCGTCGCTCTCGTGGCGTTGCAGAAGCTGGAGCGCTTCCCAGCCGTTGTTTGCGATGCCGACAATCGTGCAACCAAACTTGGCCAACTGGAGTTGGATCACCTGTTGGTTTACCGGGTTGTCTTCGGCAACAAGAATCCGCAGCCCGGCGGGCAGGGAGTCTTTCGGGGGTGTTGTGGCTTCTTCGGTGTCACGAGATCGGGTTCCCGAGGCTTCCGCAAGCCAGTGGACGATGGAGCGGCCTCGCAGGGGCTTGTGGAAGAGGGTCTGGCACCCAAAATCCATTTCGGCCCTGTCGAGCGACGTACGGTTGAATGGCGCGAGCAGCGCAATGCGCAGACCACTCTGGGCGAGTTGGAAGAAATCCCCCGGGTCGATCGCAGAACGGCAGA
>JBILUQ010000363.1:0-3531 GCA_044370935.1 Chthoniobacteraceae bacterium | reverse complement strand
CGGAGATGCCCGAGTCCGGTATCGCTCTCGGTGAACTAGCCGCGGCTGCACAGGACCTTCTCGGTGACCTTTTGAAGGAGGAGCAAGAGATGGCGGAGAAAGCCGATGACAGCGCCACCAATCAGGCGATGTCTGATACTCCGGCAGGTGCGGAGGTGGCAGAGGGGGAGATCGCATCGTTCGCGGCGCAAGGTAAATCAGGCAATCAGGCCCCCGACCACAAGGAGCAGGACGGGCGCTCCAACGTGGGCCGCCA
This sequence comes from Chthoniobacteraceae bacterium, assembly GCA_044370935.1. Lineage (GTDB taxonomy): Bacteria > Verrucomicrobiota > Verrucomicrobiia > Chthoniobacterales > Chthoniobacteraceae > Chth-196. The sequence continues at coordinate 3,275 of JBILUQ010000363.1, read as the reverse complement.
GGGAATGTCGGTGGGCGAGACCGCTGCCGGATCCGGAACCATCGGAGAAGGCGACAAGAACATCGAGGCGCGCCGGACTGAGGAGCCGATTCAAAGTGGAAAAGTGGATCTCGCGGGCGAAGCGGATACAAAGGCGACTGGCGGGGGCAAGCTTGGTACCGGAAAGGCAGATGCCAAGGGCATGGGCGGAGGCGTTGAGCGGGTGGACTCGATGGAGGCAGGATCCGACGAGGGCATGGCGGCGCTCATGGCGCGGCAAGCAGATGCCCTTTACGCAAAGGCCTCGATGAAGAACGTCCGCGTAGACTCCCTCAAGAACGCTTCGCACGAGTTACGGCAAGCTGCAGACGCCATCGCCAAGGGGAATATCGAGCAGATGCGCGAATTCCGAAAAATGGCGATTTCCTCGCTGACACGAGCAGCCACCAATTTGTCCGCCGCCCCTTCCGGTGGAATGGAGGCCAAAGGCAACACTGGAGCTCTTGAGAGCATGATCGAAAGCGGTCCGGATCAGGCTCCGCCCAAATACCGGGGCAAGGTTGCAGAGTACTACAAAGCACTAAATGGCGCCTTATGAGCCGGGGCTTAAAGACGCCGCCGAATCTCGTGCGTGAACCCAAACGGAAGCGTTGCGCTCAGTAGAGAGTTATGACGCATTCTCCATCTCGTTCGCTTTAAGAGCGCGTGAGGCGGAGCCACTACAAACACGATGGAGATTCCCAACTACGAGCCTTTCTACTTGCATTCGCTCGCCGAGCTGCGCGCCGAGGTTACGCGTCTTGGCCTCGAAGCGCACGTCGACGAGGACTTGTCGCCCTTGGGACAGCCCCTGCACATTCAAGGAAAGATAATCCAGAACCGGTTTTGTGCGCAGCCAATCTCGGGTGGCGACGCGCAGCCCGATGGTTCGCCAAGCGCGCTGACCAGAAGACGCTACCGTGCGTACGCCAGAGGCGCCTTTGGACTGATCTGGATTGAGCGCACTGCGGCAATTGATAATCAAGAGAATCGGAGGTTGTGCCTTTCTCCTGCGACGGTTCATCACTTCACTGCGATGCTCGAAGAGATGCGTGCTGCCGCAACGGCGCCGCCAATTGTGGTGCTCCAACTTGATTCGAGAGACCCTGCTGCAATTGTGTCTGCCGCACAACTCGCAAGGGATGCCGGCTTTGATGGCGTCGATATCCAGGGTGAATACGCGACATTGCCTCAGACTTTTGCGCGCGTCAGAGCAGCGGCGCCAGAGATTTTTTTGAGCACGAGACTTCGTGTTTATGATGCGGTTCGTGGCGGATTTGGTGTCCACGTGAGCGACTTTCGAAAGTACGAGCTGAGCGCCCCGATTGAATTAGTGATGCGGCTGGTCGAGGGCGGACTCCATATGCTGAATGTCACTTCGGCAAGCCCGTGTCTGTTGGGTGCGTCGCGGGGAAGCCGGGCGATTGCAGATTTCGAGTCTGGAGACGAACATCCGCTGATGACTATCGCGAGACAGATGGGGTTGGTTCGCGCTCTGCGCGAACATTTCCCGGGGGTCCCGATGATTGGGAGCGGTCTGAGTTGGCTGCGGCAGTTTCTCCCGCATTTCGCCGCCGGCGCTTTGCGTTCCGGATGGATGGATTTTGCCGGACTGGGAAGGAGCGCCCTGGCTTGTCCGGACCTGCCGGCTCGGGTGCTGCGCAGTGGCGTCGTGAACGCAGGCTCGACTTGCATGGTTTGCTCCGTTTGCTCCCTTCTGGCAGAAGCAGGCAAAGAGGTGGGCTGCGTCCTTCGTGACTCCGAGGTTTACGGAACTGTCTTCCGCGAGATGCGGCGTTTTGACGCGGACAGGTTGCTGGCGGGGGCCGCGCGATGTCATCTTTGCGAGGCTGCTCCGTGCACCGAAAAATCACCGACACGAACAGATGTCGCGTCTTTCATCAAAGCCTTCAGAGAGGGGCGCGAACAGGACGCCTACCAGGTGCTTCGAGCTGGAAATCCGCTTCCCGAGATGACTGCGCAAACAAGCCCAGGGTGGCTTGAGGAGGAAAGGGCCTGTATTGAAACAACGCTCAAAGGCGTGCCCGTTCCGATCATGGATTTGCAATACACGGTGGGATGGCGGGCACGTCAGCGCGGCGAGAGCGGGGTTCAGCTTCCAGCGCACTGCGATGAAAAACGCGTAGCCATCGTAGGGGGTGGTCCCACGGGAATCGCGGCGGCCGCACGCCTTCTTGAGCTTGGACACAGAGTCCACATTTATGAGGCCTCGCCGGATCTTGGGGGAGTTCCCGTGCGTCTACTTTGCAAAAACCGATCCATTTCGAATTTCAAAGAGGAGATTGATGCGCTTCTGCAGCCCGCGGTGGCGGCGGGACGGCTTGAGATGTTTTTTGGGAAAACTCTGGGGACGAATATTTCCGTGTCCGGTTTGGCAGCTGAATATGACTCCGTGCTTGTGGCTGTCGGGTTATGGCGGGAGCGTTCCTTAGGCAAGGCGCGCGGAGTCGTGGGGGCTTTGGATCTGATTGAATCGGGTGTGCCAGCGGACCTAAAACGCGTCGCTGTACTGGCGGGGGGCGACAGCGCTATGGACGCGTGCCGCGCCCTGGAAGGCCATGGTGAAATTGAAATCTATGTGGTCTTTTCCGGACCGCGTTCCGAGCTCCACTGGCATATGCCGGAAAGCTGGTTCAGCAGGCAGGGTGTTCATGCGATGATGAACTGGCAGCCGCTCGGCTACGAATGTGATGGCGAGGGGCGAGTGGCCGGCCTCCGGTTACGGCACTCGATGCTCGGGGTCGAGGTGACCCAGTCAGTAGATTTTGTGGTCGAAGCAATGGGACTAGAGATGTCCGAAAATGTGAGAGCAGAAATTGCAAAAAGTCCGGGCCGTCTCCACACCGCGGGCGCTATGGTAAATGGGGGAGCATCGGTTGGTCACTGCATCGCGGAGGGCTATGCGGCTGCAGAGGCAATTCATGAGGAGCTTTCAAAATGAAATTACAGTCGCGAAAAAAACTGGCTCATGACAGGTGTGTGCACCCTGCCCAAACCATTGCCCGATTGGAGAAAATTTTTGGCTCTCGGTATGATTATTGGTTGCATGAGGAAACGCTTTCAGAGGAGCTGCACTGGTCTGCGATGTTCATCGAGGGACTCGATTTTCGCTCAATGGGAAAAGGCCTGACGCCGGAGGGAAGCAGGGCTGGCGCTCTCGCGGAGGGCGCGGAGTCACTTCTTTCGCGCGAGACAGGTGAGCTTGCCGGCTATTTGGGAGCGCGCGAAAAGGATGT
>JBILUQ010000362.1:0-3538 GCA_044370935.1 Chthoniobacteraceae bacterium | reverse complement strand
GCGGGTGTTTTACTCGGTATTGGCCTTCTTTTTTCATACCTCGAATTTTCTGATGGAGCGGAATCAGTCACCGCCCGGCTTTCGCCCTTCTCTGAAAAAGCCGAGTTCCAGCGCTACGCGGAAAAGCTTCGGGAAAACGCGATCCAGTCCCTGGAGCCAAGCGTGCGGATCCCGTCGACGAGTTATGGCAGCGAATCCAAGCCGGGAGCACAGACCTCGTCGGCGTCCGCTCGCAGCCCAATCAGTTCTCTGATTGCGACCGCCCCCTTCCAGTCGAGTAGTCCTTACCCAGCGCCCGGCACTGTGAGCCAGTACAGCCAGTCGCAATACTCGCTTGGATCCGGCAAATACCCATGGAAGACCAAAATTGTCACCACGGTTTTCTGGGTCGGCGAATCAGCGACGGTGAATAATCCCGTGCACAACCGCTCCTCCTCATGGGACCAGAACTGGAAGGAATCGTTCGGCGGCTACGACAACCCCGACCCGAGCAAGCGAAAAGGATTCATCCCTGCCGCGTTCGCGCCAAAGCTCAACCCTTTTTACTGCGCACTTCCTTACAACGACGTCACCAAAGGCGGACACAAGCCGGAGGCTCGCTCAGTCATCCCTTGGTTCCGACAAACCTTCGTGAAGGATGGGCAAAGCGTGTGCAGGGACCGCTGGATAGCCATCCGCAACAGCGCCGGCAGGATGTGCTTCGCGCAGTGGAGTGATTGCGGCCCGTACCGGACCGACCACTGGGAATACGTCTTTGGCCGCGCCCGGCCTATCCCAAACATGAACGGGGGCGCGGGATTGGACGTTTCACCCGCCGTGCGGGATTACCTCAAGCTTAACTCGATCGATGTCACCGACTGGAAATTTGTCGACTTCACGGAGATCCCCAAGGGACCATGGTCGGATTTCGGGGAAAACAATGAATTCGTCCTGTTGTCCCGCCGCTCGCGGGACCGGATGGCCACCAACCCGAGCAGCGGGATGGAGGGCCCGAAGGTGTTTGCCCGGTAAAACCTATTCGAGCAGCCGCCGCAAGCCAATGTACCTCAGAGGGCCCGGTGTGCCGGGACAAGGATCTCTTCCAGCGCAGCTCGCGCTCGCGTAAAAATACCCCATGCCTCTCGCCGCATCCGAAGCACTCGAATTGCTCGTAAACGCCCATACGCAAAACCGCTTTGCACACGCCTACTTAGTGACCGGGCCGCGGGGAAGCGGGAAACAAGCACTGGCCGTAAACCTATGCTCCAGAATCCTGCACTGCGCGTCGGATAAGGTGCACTCGCATCCCGACGTCCAATGGCTCGCGCCAGAATCCAAATCCCGCCAGCTAAGCGTGGACCAGATTCGGGATCTTGAGCAAAAGCTTCGCATGCGCTCATTGAGCGGAGGCAAAAAGTTCGCCATTATTCAAGACGCCGACCGGCTGGGAACACAGGCGGCAAACGCCTTCCTCAAAACCCTCGAGGAACCCCCAAAGGACACCCACCTCATCCTCGTAACCGCACAACCCGAACAACTGCTGGAGACCATCATTTCCCGATGTGTCGAGGTGTCGCTTAAATCACTGCAAAGACCACAGCGAGGTCCGGCCGAAACCGCCCTAATCGCGCTGATCAAAAGCTTTTTTGAACGTAAAAAAAACGACCTTCGCGGAGGCCTGTGGCTCGCCCAGCAAATTCAAATGTTGCTGAGTGAAACCAAAGACTCCATCCAAACGGAAATGGAGGCGGAATCTCGCGCGGAAGAGAAGCAGTACAAGCAGGTGGTGGATTCAAAATGGTTTGAAAAGCGCGAGGACCTTTTTGCTGCCAGAACTCAAGCGCTTTACCTTGGCGAACGCAGCCGGGTGCTGGAGATGCTCGAGGCGTTCTGGACAGACGTTTTACTGATCCAACAGAATCAGGCTGCACGGCATCTTCCAGAATGCGCGATGCACGCGGAGTCCAACGCATCAGCGCTTTCGATCAACGCGGTTTTGAAGCGGATTCAATCCGTCACGCAGCTTCGGGAGCATGTGCAAATGAGCGGGGTCAACGAGGCGCTGGCCTTGGAATACGGGATCCTCGGCGGCTTTGCGCCCGAGGCGTGAGTGGAGGAGGCTTTGCGGCGCAGTCTTAGGTCGCGATTCGGGAGCTATGCCGCCGCTTCAGAGGACGGAAAAACAAGGCGTGTTAGGATACTCCGCTGATGTCGGTCAGGTGCAGGTCAGCCGCCTGACGGGAATACGACGCGACAACAGCCCATTGGCCGCTTGAATTTGTCTGGTCTGATTTTTTGACTTTCAGCAAAAATGATCGAAATTGAACACGCGAGGGTACGCCCGAGCTTGATTCCCCTAAGTTTGGATCAGGACGCTTTGAAAAAAGATGGTGGGGGAGCCTGAGTGGCCTTTATCGGGAGTCATGCGCGGGAGCGCGGAATTTGCGACTCGCACAGGGAAATGAAGCTTGGAGGAACCGTCATGAAACTGCGGATCAATCTTTTAATGATAGCAACCTTGTTGATGGTGGCGCTGCTGCTTGGAGGCTGCGTACTCACCGGTCCCGATTACTGGACGCCGCGTGGTTACACCCCGCGTGGAACTTATTACCGACGCTCAAGCCCGGACTACCAGCCGTATCGACGCCCCCAATCCCAACCTTACTATGGCCCCCAAATCGGGCCGGGATACCACTCTCAACCCTACTACTACCGCCCGTATTACAACGCACCACATTAAGCCCACCGGGGCTTACAACTGACACTCCTTGAACGCGGGAGGCAACCCGCGTGCGGTCGACACCTGCGAGGTATTCAAACCTTCGGCGTCCCCAATAAGAGAGTGCCGGGTGAACTCATGCCTCCTATGAAACGCACCTCAAACGGTCCTGAAACTTGCAACACGCATCAAAGCCTGAGGCGCGCGGCTTCGCGGGTGCGGAATTCAGAGGGCGTCACACCCGCGTGTTTTTTGAAGTCTTTGCTAAAAAAATAACGGTCCGCGTATCCGACTTGTTCGGCGATCTCCTTCACATCGTCCTCAGTGTCCGCCAGTCGGCGCTTGGCCTGATTAATGCGCTCGCGTCGCAGCCAGTCAATCGGACTGGTTCCAAAAGCTTGCTTAAACAAACGAGAGAAGTGTGTGGCGCTGATTCCCTCGAGAGCCGCAAGCGAGTCGACTGTATGGCGCTCGAAGTAAAAGAGCTTCATCTTTTCAACGCTGCGCCGCAGCATCGTGGGCACGTTAACAGATGATTCGCCATGCTTTTGACGCGCACAAAACGCGAGTGCCAGCAACTGCGCAACGAGCGCGTGAATGCAAGCGGCGGACTCGGCGTGGTCCGATGCAATCCACCGGAACAAGCCCTTGTAAATTTTCCTCGCAGTCTGCATCTCGATGTCCGCAATCACCGGATTTTCGCGAACCGAGATCATTTCGCTCATCTGCGCCATTCGCGGCCCCTCGGCGCGTATCCAGAACACCTCCCAAGGCTCATCCGACACTGCCCCATGCTCGTGCGGATGGTGACAATTGATCCAAACCAAATCCCCCTGCCCC
>JBILUQ010000361.1:0-3539 GCA_044370935.1 Chthoniobacteraceae bacterium | reverse complement strand
AGATCATGGAGTCGCCTCGCGACGGAATCGTACTGCAGGTTGCCGCCACCGACGGGACGTACCTCAGGCCGGGTTCGCTGATTTGCGTGATTATTCCCGAAACGGAAAGCCGTTTTGTTGAGATCTGGCTTGATGGAAATGACACCCCATTGATCCGCCCGCGCTCCGAAGAGAATGGAGCAATCCAACCCGGAAGCGATGTGCGGATCGCATTCGAGGGCTGGCCTGCGGTTCAGATGATCGGCTGGCCGAACCTTGCTGTCGGCACTTTTGGCGGGGAGGTTATTTTCGTCGACGCGACGGACGACGGGAAGGGCAGGTTCCGCGTTGTGGTTGCTCCCAAGGCTGATGTTGTGGACCGAGGAGAGGGTGTTTTTCGCGTGGAGTGGCCCGATAAGACGCGGTGGCTCCGGCAGGGGGTCAAGGCAAACGCGTGGATCATGCTGCAGCAAGTGCCGCTCTGGTACGAAATATGGCGGCAGATTAACGGCTTCCCAGCTGGCCAGGCTACCAAGACCGACAACATTGCGCCCGTAAGCAAGTGATGCTCTGAGCTGGAAATTCCAAAACGCGGTTGTCTTGCGCATTTATGAAATCAGTTCCCATTCGTCTTCTGATCGCGAGTCTTTGTCTTGGCTTGAGTTCCTTGTCGGGCGCAGCGCAGCCTGATGCTGCAGCTCTTACTTTGAAGGACGTGGTGGAAAGTGTGCGCAATCAGTATCCCCCCCAGCTCGCAGCGTTGATTGAGCAGGACATCGCGAACGGCAGGGTCCGGTCGGCTCAGGGTGCATTTGACTGGAATCTGAACACCGGAAGCACTTCTAACCTCGCCGGCTATTACGATGGCAGAAGTGCGTACGCGAATCTCGAGAAACCGCTCTCGTTTTGGGGCGGCAGCGTCTACGGGGGCTACAGGCTAAGTTCGGGTTTTTTGCCGAATTACAACAAGGACCGGACGGGTGTAGATGGTGAGGCGGTTTTGGGTTTCAAAGTGCCGCTGTTGAGAGATGGAACGATCGACCGCCGCCGAGCCTCGCTTTGGCAGGCTCAAATCGATCAGCAGTTGGCGGAACCTTTCATTCTCCGCCAGTACCTTGATTTCGTCCGAGCCTCGACGATCGGGTACTACACTTGGCTTGCCGCCGGCAAGCGCGTGCAGTTCGCAGAGGAACTTCTGCGGATCGCACAGAAACGCGATAGTGCGATCGCGGAGCAAGTACTCAGGGGCGCTTCAGCCCGGATTGTGCAGGTGGACAATAGGCGGTTGGTGGTCAGTCGAGAGATCGCCGTTGTTCAGGCGACGCGAAGATTCGAAGCTGCAGCGATCGAGTTGTCGTTGTTTTTTAGGAACAAAGAAACTGCCGAACCTATCGTGGCAAAAGCAGACCGTTTGCCGGCACAATTTCCATCACACTCCGCTCGCGATTCCTCGCAGATGGCGGAAGACATCGACAGAGCCTGGGTCCGCCGACCAGAGGTCCGTCGCATCGAGTTGAGCATTCAGAAGACAAACATCGACAGGGATCTCGCCAAAAACAATTTGATGCCAAGTTTGGAACTCGGAATCAATGCCCGGCAAGGAGTAGGCGGAACTCGTCCAAAAGACATCGGGAGAGAAGAGGTGGAGGCCAAAGTGGAGTTCAAACTCCCGCTCGAGCGCCGCGAAGCGAAGGGCAGGGTTGACGTTGCAGAGGCTCAGATATCACGCCTTCAAACTGAAAGACAGTTTGCACGGGACCGAATCGCGGCCGATGTGCGCGACAGTTACAGCGCGCTGATTGCTGCTCGGGATACGCTACGGCAGACGCGAATTAACGTTGAGTTGGCTCAGCAGCTTGAGGACGCTGAGAACGAAAAACTCGAGCATGGCGCCACAGATTTGTTGGCCCTGCAGATCCGCGAGCAGGCCACATTTGATGCGCGTGTTCTTGAGGTGGATGCGCTGCTCGAACATTTTCGCGCCGAGGCGAATTATCGCGCCGCAATCGCCGCGGACGCACCCGAACTGATCAAACGCGATTTAAAATGAACCTGTGAATTTCATTTGCGCCGGTATTTTATGGTATGCTGAGCGCGTGATGAATTTTGTGCAGGCAAGTGAGTCAGGCGCTCTCGGGTAAAAATGTGGGAAACGTAAGGCCTGTACTCGCTTCAAAAGGCGCGGTGCTTTGTGCGACATGTAGTTCAATATTTCTGCCGCCCCACGCGTAGAGCGCTGCGACAAGAGAGGTCGCAGAGCATGGGGCGAGTATCACGGTTCTTTTGCCCCGACGATGATCCAGGGATTTCCAAATAAGCGCCTCTGCAACTTGTGCGTCCACTGCTGTTCCGGGACCGATCATATTCCAATCGGGATGCTGGCTGGCGACCATGAATCCGCACAGCTCGCCTGATTGATTTTCGTGAACCCAGACTTGCCACTCGCCGGAGGTGTTATTGAGGAAAAATGCGTAGTCTTTTTCGCGGCGAATGCGTTGGAGTTTGAACTCGAGGTCAGCCAGACGTCCGGCCTCCGTGCTCGATGCGAGGCGGATCCTGTCGAGGCCTTCTGGAGGCGCCTGAGGCAGCCCGATATCAGGTACGAGGATTTCGATGTCCTGAAAGAGGCTGCCGGGAACGAAACCGAGGCGTGTATACAGCGAGAAGGAATCAAGATTCATCAAGCTAGAAACCAGCCGAACCGGCTTGTGCTGCTTTTGTGCACGGTCCATCGCCATTTCCATCATCCGCCGCGCCATCCCACGGCCTGAAAAGTCAGGGTCGGTCGCCACGATTCCGATTGAGACGTGCGTCTCGCGCGCGTGCACAAAACACACGCCCCTTATTTTGCCGTTGGCATCCTTCGCGCAAATGGCCTCACCTGGATCGAGCGCCGCGTACAGCTCGGGAAAGATGCGGAATCCAGCGGAGCTCGTGCCAAAACGGTGGCCCTCGCCCAAGCGGGTCTCGTACCAATGCACCAAAGACCGATGCAAAAGGGCGGCAACTTCTTCGTGCTGGTCGGCGTGCAAAGTCGAAAGCTGAACAGGCGGGTTCATACTTTCAAAGACTGCTAGTCGTGCTGTTTTGTGCAACGCCTTTGTTTTACTTGGAAAGAAAGCAGGATAGTGACGCGGCTTGAATTTCAGGCGCGGAGTTGCAAGTCCATGTTGCAAGGCAATGTCGCTGGGCGGGTACCAAGGGCGACGTTTCTGCCACGGATGAGGTGAACGGTCCTGACGGACCAATCGATGGGCCTGGCTGAGAGCAGCTCGTATTTGTCAAAGGCTGGGATTGCTACGGCAAAGCCGAAAGGCTGTACTTTTCAGAGCGAAGATCCCCAGAACATGAAGACCCTCCTATTTTTTGTCGCTGCAGCATTCACTTTGTCGCCGGTTATTGGGTCCGAGGTGCCCCGGCGAAAAATACTTTTTTTCACCAAATCCAGCGGCTTCGAGCATGAGGTCATTTCCTGGAAAAAGGGTCAGCCAAGTTACGCCGAAGCCCGTCTTCTGGAATTGGGTGAGAAAAACAACTGGGAGTTTACGTTTTCCAAGGAC
>JBILUQ010000496.1:0-3557 GCA_044370935.1 Chthoniobacteraceae bacterium | reverse complement strand
CTCCGCGGCCGCCGCGCAGTCGACGTTCGGCGGCGGCTACCAGCCGTCGGCGCCGACGGCCGACGCGGTGCCGGAGCTCGAGGGCGTGACCATCGTCGACAAGCTCGACTCGCAGGTGCCGCTCGACGCGGCGTTCCGCGACGAGGCCGGCCGCGCGGTGACCTTCCGCGACGTCCTCCCGAAGGACCGGCCCGCGATCCTGCAGATCGGCTACCTGCGCTGCCCGATGCTCTGCAGCCTGGTGATGAACGCGCTGGTGCGCGGCATCCAGGGCGTGGACTGGACCGTGGGCGAGCAGTACGACGTCATCAGCCTCTCGGTGAACCCGAAGGAGGGCCCGGACCTCGCCGAGGGCAAGAAGGCGGGCTACGTGGCCGAGTACGGCCGCCCGAGGTCGGCGCCCGGCTGGCACTTCCTCACCGGCGAGGAGTCGCAGATCCGCCGCGTCACCGACGCGGTCGGCTTCGAGTACCGGCTGCAGGAGAACGGCGAGTACTCGCACGCCGCGGCCGTGTTCGTGCTGACGCCGGACGGCCGCCTGAGCCGCGTCCTCTACGGCGTGAAGTACCAGCCGGCCGACGTGCGCATGGCGCTCCTCGAGGCCTCGCAGGGCAGGATCGGCACCACGCTCGACCGCATCATCCTCTGGTGCCACATGTACGACGCGCAGGCCGGCGGCTACGTGCTGCTCGCGATGCGCGTGATGCAGCTCGGCGGCGCCGCCACGCTCCTGGTGCTCGGCGGCGGCCTCGGCTGGTTCTGGTGGCGCGAGGCACAGGCGCGCCGGCTCGCACCCCCAACGGAGGCCGGCGCCGCGCGCTGAGCGCGACCCCGCTCCACGACACACGGATCACCCATGCTCACCTCTCTCCCGACCATCCCCGACGCCGCCCGCGCCCTGTCGGCCGCCGCGCACGCGCAGGCCTCGGAGCCCACGCCTCGGAACTTCTGGATGCCCGAGGGCGCGTCGACGATCGCCCCCGGCGTCGACCTCACCCTCGACGTCATCAACTGGATCTGCTACGTCTTCTTCGCGCTGATCGTGGCGCTGATGGTGTACTTCGTCGTGAAGTACCGCCATCGCAGGGGCGAGCGCTTCCGCACCGAGTACCCGCACCACAACACGCCGCTCGAGATCGGCTGGTCGATCCTGCCGACGCTCATCGTGATCGGCATCTTCGTGGTCGGCTTCCGCAGCTACCTCGACATCTACACGGCCCCCAAGAACGCCTTCGACATCAAGGTCACCGCGCAGAAGTGGGCGTGGAGCTTCCAGTACCCCAACGGCGCGCAGTCGGACGACCTGTACGTGCCGGCCGGCAAGCCGGTGCGCCTGGTGCTGCGCTCGAGCGACGTGCTGCACTCGCTCTACATCCCGCACTTCCGCGTCAAGCGCGACGTCGTGCCGGGCCGCTACACCTACATGTGGTTCCAGTGCGACCACCCGACCGGCATGCCCGGCAAGGAGGTCCGCGACCCGAACGCCAAGCTGGTGGACCTGCCGCGCGACGCCGCGCAGCGCCATGACCTGTTCTGCACGGAGTACTGCGGCACCGGCCACTCCAAGATGAACCGCTTCGTCTACGTCCTCGACGAGCGCAGCTTCGACGAGTGGATGGTCGAGCAGAGCCAGTGGATCGACAAGATCCCCGAGGAGGAGCTGTACTTCAAGGCGGGACCGAAGATCTTCGCGCGCTGCTCGCAGTGCCACAGCCTCGACGGCGCCAACGGCATCGGCCCCTCCTGGAAGGGCATCGTCGAGCGCGTGAAGGCCTACCCGTTCGTGGGCGAGGGCAAGAAGTACGCCACCTACCAGGACTACATCCGCACCTCGATCCTCGCCCCCGGCGACTACGTCGTGCCGCCCTACGCCAACGCCATGCCCACCTTCAAGGGCCAGCTGAACGACCGCGCCATCGACGCGGTGATCGGCTACATGGAGCACCTCGACGACTTCGACCCAAAGACCGGCAAGTACATGAAGGCGGCCAAGTGACCCGCGGCGCCCGCACCCCAGCGAACCCCCACAGGAAGTACCAGCCATGACCACCGTCCCGCTGCCGACCTCCGGCCCGATCCGCGACACGATCGAGGCCCGCCCCGAGAGCGACAACTACCTGACGCACACCCGCGGCGTGCTGTCGTGGGTCTTCACCCTCGACCACAAGCGCATCGGCGTGATGTACATGTGGTCGGTGCTCGCGTCGTTCCTGCTCGGCGGCATCTTCGCCCTGCTGGTGCGCACCGAGCTGCTGACCCCCGGCCCGACCATCACCGAGGACGCGAACACCTACAACCAGTGGTTCACCCTGCACGGCGCGATCATGGTGTTCCTGGTGATCATCCCGAGCATCCCCGCGGCGCTCGGCAACGTGATCCTGCCGATCATGCTCGGCGCGAAGGACGTGGCCTTCCCGCGCCTCAACCTGTTCAGCTACTACCTGTGGATGACCGGCGCGGTGCTCTGCGTCCTGTCGCTCGCCATGGGCGGCTTCGACACCGGCTGGACCTTCTACACCCCGTACTCCACCACCACCGACACGGGCGGCGTGATCCCCGTGCTGACGGCCGTGTTCCTGCTCGGCTTCAGCTCGATCTTCACGGGCCTGAACTTCGTGGTCACCGTGCACAAGCTGCGTCCCCCGGGCATGACCTGGTTCAGGATGCCGCTCTTCCTGTGGGCGCTGTACGCCACCGCGATCATCCAGGTGCTGGCGACGCCGGTGCTGGGCATCACGCTGCTCCTCCTGATCGTGGAGCGCACGGTGAACATCGGCATCTTCAACCCCGCGATGGGCGGCGACCCGGTGCTGTACCAGCACTTCTTCTGGTTCTACAGCCACCCGGCCGTCTACATCATGATCCTGCCCGCCATGGGCATCATCAGCGAGATCATCGCGATCAACAGCCACCGGTCGATCTTCGGCTACCGCTTCATCGCGTTCAGCTCGATCGCCATCGCGATGTTCAGCTTCATCGTCTGGGGCCACCACATGTTCACCTCGGGCCAGTCGGCCCTGATGAACACGCTGTTCTCGGCGATCAGCTTCAGCGTCGCCATCCCCAGCGCCGTGAAGGTCTTCAACTGGGTCGCCACGCTCTACAAGGGCTCGGTGAGCCTCACCACGCCGATGTGGTACGCGCTGGCGTTCCTCTTCCTTTTCACGATCGGCGGCCTCACCGGCCTGCACCTGGCCACGCTGAGCACCGACGTGCACCTGCACGACACGTACTTCGTGGTGGCGCACTTCCACTACGTGATGATGGGCAGCGCGCTGATCGCCATGATCGGCGGCCTGCACCACTGGTGGCCGAAGATGTTCGGCCGCATGTACAACGAGACCCTCGGCTCGGTCGCCTGCTGGATCATCTTCATCGGCTTCAACGTGACCTTCTTCACCCAGTTCATGCTGGGCTCGCAGGGCATGCCGCGCCGGTACTACGACTACCAGCCCGAGTTCCAGGTCTACCACGTGATCTCCACGATCGGCAGCTACATCATGGCGTTCGGCTTCACGCTGACGGCCGTGAGCCTGTTCGGCAGCTTCTTCTCCGGC
>JBILUQ010000360.1:0-3568 GCA_044370935.1 Chthoniobacteraceae bacterium | reverse complement strand
GTGAAGCTGGATTTGGTTCAAGGCGGAACCACGGCCACCTTCAGGCAACTCATCGGACCAAGCCCAAAAAGCACCAAACTAACCGCGATCGGAACAAGTTTTCAGGTGGGAGACGAGGTTACGCCAACCTACAACGCCAATGGATCGCCGAACATTCCTTTCGGAACGAAAGTTGTCGCTATCAGCGGAACCAGCGTAATCAGCGGAGGCACGGTTCGTCTTTCGAATCCGGCTTTGATCACGGCCGGATCCAGCACGGTCTGGATTTCCTCCTCGCCCGCCCGAAAAGTCCTCCGTTCGCTGGGCTTCAGCGGCGGCCTCGACCCACGCCCTGGAAGCGTCGCCGCCGATCAGGACAACTCTGTCCTGCCAAAAGTGATAAACACCAGCTTGGTAAAAAAATGGCTGATGGACCTGAATCCATCGCTTGCAGACAAAAGCCTCCTCGGGCAGCTCAAGAACGCCGACACGTTGCTGGCCAGCATCACCGACCCCGCGTTTTTTGCGGTGCTTCCCCAGAGTATTTTTGTCGGGAGCAATTTCACCAATGACATCGTGGTGGATTACGGAGACGTCCTCTTTCTTCGTGCATGGGTCAAAAGCGCGATGGCAGCTCTCAGATGGTTCGACTTTCAGCACACGGATTTTGACCTCATTGCGCTCAAAAATTTAATAAACGACGGAGTTCCTTCGATCCAATCTTTCTGGGAGAAACATTCCCTTCTGGGCGGGACGGCCAAGACGGCCGATTTTGAAAAGGACCTCAAAGACGCCCTGGCGCTTTATCAGCAGTATTCAAAGTTCACTAACCCCCGCTTCGGCGAGGTAGGTGCGGTTCGGATCATTCCGGGAAAACTTTGCCTGTCTTCTATCGATCCTCAGGATGATCTTCAATTTCGTGATATTGTTGACAAGACGCTTGAATCAATCAATGCCGCCAGCGCAACGGCGGGCATTCGCACCTTCAACTTGAAGAATGGGGAGTCATTGACTCTCTCCCCCTATGCCTTCGTGAAGCGCGCGGCCAGTCGGGCCGACTTCCCTACGTTCATAGGGAACAAGTACGTTCCCGGCAGTTTGAAAACGGACTTCGGGTACGCAGTGTACCCTGGACTGAAAACGTCCGAGATTTCAGGCGTCGAACGTTGGTTGATGGATCTAGAGCGCAGGCTCAAGCGGGAGTGGAACCCTTGGAACCCCTCTATGATGGACCCTTTGAACCTCACCATTGGAACCGCCTCTGCGTCGAACGGCGGCTGGATCACAATGACCGGCACAATATCGGGCGCCGCTCCGGTCGGGAGTGTGATCGTGAGCGCAGGCTCCCTGGCCAGCGGGACTTTCTCCACAACGGCAATGGTCACTGAGCGTGTCAGAACTTCGCTTTCAGATCCGCGAATCTATGATTGGAGCGCACAGTTGCCCGCTCCAATTGGTTCCGGATCTGCGAAACTCGCTGTGTCCGTCACCAGTGCATTCGGCATGGCTGCCGCTAAGGCCACGGAAAGAACGATTACTGTAAGCGCCGGCGCCACTTCTGCGCTCAGGGCGGCGGGCAGTATTGCGTTTGCGGTGGTCCAAAATCAGCCAGCCTACCTCGCCACCTTGTTCCCAGGGGCCGGGGCGCTTTCATACGAGTGGGTGAAAAGCGGGACGTCGGTTTCTGCCGCCACGGGGGTGGCTGCAGCGGTGGATGACTGGGCTTCGGTGAGCGTAGGCAAGTTCCACACGGCGGCCATCAAAAGGGATGGTACCCTCTGGACTTGGGGTTCGCCTTCCAAGCAAATCCTTTACAGCAACATGTTCCCGAGACAAATCGGAACAATGTCGGACTGGATGTCAGTTGCGTGCTCAAGCCGCAACACATACGCCCTCAAGCGGGACGGCAGCTTATGGGTTACTGACGATTCGGTGGACGATTTTCACGAGAGAAAAGTGGGGAGGATGCGAAAATTCTTTTTCGATCCGGAGCTATCGAATGTGGCCGGAGCAAGCCTCTATGCGGACAACTCGGATTTGTCTGAAAATGAAAATGTGCTCGCGATCATGCGCGATGGCACGTTGTGGCAATTATCTGGGGATCAATTTGAGCGGATTGGCTACGAGTCTGACTGGATTCTTGCGGCGGCTGGACGGGCAAATTTCGCAATCAAGAAGGACGGTTCGCTCTGGGGTTGGCACAAAGGTCATTTGGGATCATCCGGCCTGCTTGCAGCAGCGTGGTACGACAATCCAAACGGCCCTTACGGGATTGTTCCGGTTCAGATCGGATGGGAAAGCGATTGGATGGAGATGAAGGTCGCCTCGTCAGACCTAGCCACCACAAGTTACGCGGTCGGCTTGAAAAAAGACGGCTCGATGTGGTCGTTTGGTAGCCCTCCGTGGAACCGCAACCAGACTTTCAATTACGGGCCCTGGCCCGTTCGTGTAGGATCAGGCTCGATGTCCTGGGCGGAAATTTATCCGGGAGCAACCTTGATCGCTCAAAGCGCGAACGGCTCAGTTTTTGAGTTTGACTCTGATCCGGTTCAACCTGTCCCGGTGGCGTTGCCTGCCCCTGCCGTCAGCGGCAGTGCGGGAGGAACAAACTACGCCATTATCACTCAAGATGGGGTACTCTGGATGTGGGGACGAAATGATGTAGGCCAGCTAGGGAACTACATGATTGGAAATCACGGGATCGCTGGCGCGGCGAATCCTTCGACCGAAGCATGGTATTCGGAACCAGTGCAAGCGGGAGTGAATCCGGCTTGGGGACTCGCGACGCCGGTTCGCGGGATTCCTGTTCCTCTGGGTTTCAGCTCAGTCGGCAGTGATGATATCGGTTCCTACCAAGTTCGCGTGGCTCGCGGCAGCGACGCGTACACATGGCGGACTCTTGCAGGAGCAAATGAAGCAGGGAACATCAATGGCGCGGCGGGTATAGCACGATTTAACTCCCCCAGTGGATTGGCTCTCTTCGCAGGCACGCTGTTTGTCTCCGATCGCGACAACAACGCAATTCGTAGGATCACGTTGTCCTCGGGAAGCGTAACCACGCTAAGTCTTCCCGGGCTCACGCTCAATTCTCCAGCGGGTGTCGCCGTGAGCAATGGTTCGCTTTATATTGCAGACAGAGGCAACTCCACCATTAAACGGGTAATTCTCAGTTCCGGAAGTATCTCAACGCTGATAGGCACTGGCTCGCTAGTGGGCGCAGGTTCGTTGAGGTCGCCAGAGGGGATCGTTGTAGACTCGAGTGGAGTCGTTTACGTGGCGGACAGTGGCGATTTTACAATACGAAGGATTGCCGTGGGCAGTTCCGCAGCCGTGGTGATTGCCGGAAGCTCTGGATCCTCCGGATTCGGAGATGGTAACGGCTCGGCTGCGCGGTTTGGGAACCCAAAGGGGATTGCTCTTTTCGCCGGCTCGCTTTTTGTTGCTGACGCAGTTAACGGGGCAATTCGCAAGATTGCGTTGCCGGCCACCGGTGCGGTGACCCCTAGCAGTGTGACGGTCAGCACGGTCGCCGGGCGTTTGCCTTCCGTGGACGACGATGCTATGCATGGCGTAGATGCCTTTGGCAATG
>JBILUQ010000096.1:0-12910 GCA_044370935.1 Chthoniobacteraceae bacterium | reverse complement strand
AAAGAGTGAGGAGCCGGTGCTGCGCGCCGCAATAACATGCACTGCCCTTGCAAAACGCACCCCGCCATCTGACGCGACGGCATTGGAATCACTCTGTTCCAGCCTTCTGCTCTTTCTCGCAGAGCTTGACGCACCAAAGGCGGTAGAGTTTTTGCGTGCAGAGATTCTACCGCGTAGGGCAATCACGGAATCGGCGTTGCAGAGCATTACAAAGCGCAGTGCAAAAAGCCTCGCTTCGACCGAAGAGAAGACCCGCCGGGCCACACTTGAGTTGCATCAGCGCTTGATGGAGGCGATGAGCTCGCTCCCCGCAGACCAAATCACATCCACATCGCGTGTGCTCGCTCTGCACTGGCTCGACGAAGCTGAAACCACCATCCGCTATACTCCTGAACAAAAGCGATCCGACGACGCACGGGAGACCATTGGACGAATCTACTCCTTCGAACCACAACAGCAGACCTTTCTGGCGTTCCAACGCGAGGAGCTTCGAAAATCCTCACCACCTGAAGCTTTCCTCGAAAAGCTCCCGGAAGAAATCGCGCAGCGCGCCCGGTTCGCCCGGATGCGACTCAAACTAGCGGACCCCGCTCCCAGTGAAACACTCGCCGAGCTCAGACGCTACATTTCCCGCTATGAATGCGATGCGCCGGATTTGTGCCGCCAGTTTCTTCTCGGATGGGCTGCCCAGCGCGCCACTCCTAAAGAGGATCCAGAAGTTGAGAGAATGCGCAGCCGCGGCTTTTTCATTCCAAACACAGCCCGTGGTCTTCCCCAGACCAAAGCCCGTCAGGAGCTAGCGCTCCGCGAATTCTCGGACCTGATCCGCGAGCTTGAATCAATATCGGGAGCACCGTTGAAAGCTGACGCGAAGGCCAACGCATTTATCATGATCCACAGCGAATCGGAGGTCTTCAAAATGGAAGATATCGAATCGGTCTTCGGATCGGCAGAGACCATCCCATTTGATTGCGTCACTTCGATCATTCGGACGATGAGGGAACGGCTCGCAACAGATTGGGCAGACCCTGGGGTGCAGCAGAAAGCTGGAACAAACCGGACGGAAAGCGAAATCAAAAAGGAAGTCGCGCGCGGCTACACAGTGGCTTCGGAGCTCATCCGGCGGAATCAAACCACGCAGTCGGGGGGATGGAGAGCTCGCTTACAACAGGCGGTTGTGCTGTTCGACTCGGCCGAGTTCCATTTCAAACACCAAGGCGCCCTCGCCGATTACATTACGGAGCGCAAACAAGCTCTTGAGGCGCTCAAGCAGTCTGCATCTGCATACGAGAGGGATGTGGTCCATCTGCGCCCCTCTGAATGGTCGCTCGACGCATACCTCGCGTGGACATCGGCAATGCTTGGCGCCACTGATCCAACGCGCCTGACATGGAAGGAACACCGGCCTGAGGCTGCGTTCTTTGAAATCCACGACTCCCTCCGTCGCTTACCTGCAAACGTACGAGAAAGACATCTGAGCGATTTCGCTTCGCTCTGCCGGAGCGTCGGGGACAAAGTCCCACCGCAGATGCGCCACAAATTTCTGGATGCAGCGGTGCAAGTCATTGGCACCGATGTGAAAGAGCTGTTCCCGTGCGTCGAGCTGCTAAAACATTACGCGTCCATGACCACCGAGACGCGGCTCCGGCTAAAAGTAGACGGTGCGACCCGCGTTTCACACGGCCAACCATTCGGTGTCGAGCTGTACCTGGACCACACGGAGAAGCTCGGCCGTGAATCCGGAGGGTTCGGAAAGTACCTGCGAAACCCAGCTGCGCTCAATCAAAACAACCCGTATGCCATGTACGGTTTGAAGCAGCCGAAGCAACTCAATTATCGGGATGAATTTCAAAAGAACATCAAGCGGGCACTGCAAGATTCATTCGAAATACAAAGCACCACCTTCCACGACCCAAACGTCGCACCTCTGACGGGGCGCGAGCCCGGCTGGCAATCCACTCCCCTTGCCTACCTCGTGCTTAAAACGAAAGACATCTCGGTGGACCGAATTCCATCCATCCAGCTAGACCTTGAGTTTGCGGAGGGCAAATCACAGGTTGTGCTGCCGGTGGTTTCGCAGGTGGAACCCTTGGCAACTGCGCCAAGCGCTTTCGAGCGCCGGCCGGTGCACTCGCTCCATCTACTGCTGACACTGGATCAGCGCGAGTCAGAGCAGGGCAAACTTTCCCTCGACATCAACGCGAAGGGCGAGGGATTGATTCCTGAACTGGGAGCCATCTTTGACTCTGTCGAGCTACCCGGCTTCGATCTCGCAGTTGCAGACCAGCCTACCTCGGTCACGGAATTTAAGACCATCGACGGTGTAGTAATCGCAGCAAGCGAAAGAAACTGGCAGCTCACTTTTCAACGCAAAACTGACTTTTACGCCGACGCGCATTTTAAATTTCCGCGCAAGCAGGCGGACCTGCCGGCGGATATCGAATACAAGCGCTTTGCCGATGCCGACCTAATTTCGATTTCCCCCGGGGAGGCCACCGCAGGTTTTTTATTTTCAAGATCCAAAGACCGAGCAACATGGTGGACCCTTGCGAGCATTGTTGGTTTAATTTGTACCGCAGCAGGCCGCCAATGGTGGTTAAAATTACGCGACCCTGACAAAGCCCAGATATCTGAAGACAGGGACCTGCCTGAAGTCATCACCCCATTCACGACTTTGTCATTTCTCCGTGGAGCTCTGGACGCGTGTACGGGTACAGATGAGCAAAACGCGATTGCGGGAACGATCCGGACAATTGAAGAGCGGTGCTTTAGTGCGCACCCGAATCCGCCAGGGAGCGCCGAATTGCGCTTGATGATGCTCGCGCACACGGGGGGCTCCTTCGCATCTAAGCCGGACGCTCGCGAGTGAGCATCCCCAAAATGAACGCCTCAGCGAGGAAAACAAACTTTGGATTCGCTTTCAATTCACATCGCCCTGAACTGGAGCAGACTTGCGTTTGTCCTAGTTGAAGCAAGCGGCAAAAGATCTTAGACTGCACACATGCCCCCCAAGTCACCACTTAATGATTTTTCTGAAGCCGGGAAGACTGCCGTCATCAAGGGGGTCATCCACGGTCTGATGCGCGGCAGCCTCGTTGGCGGCCAGCGCCTGACCGAGTTGGGTGCGGCGAAAATGTTCAACGTCAGCCGCACCCCAGTGCGCGAAGCTTTGCTCGAACTATCCTTGATGGGAATCCTCCACCTGCGCCGCAACTGCGGAGCACTGCTACTTCCATTCGGTCCGCAACAGGTTGAAGATTTGTATTCGGTGCGGGCGCTTCTGGAGGTTGAGGCGACGCGTTTGGCTGCGACCCGAATTCCGATGGAGACCGTGGAAAGGCTACACGCAGACTTCACTCTGCTGATGAATCAAAGTCGCAATGACGATTCCTGGAGCAAGGACCGCGAACTCCACTCCACCATCGCACTCGCCTCCGGCAACCTGCGTCTAGCCGACGAGATCAGTCGGTACAGCTCGATCGTGCAAGTCATTCGCGAAGCGGTCGGATCTGACTCAAACGCACTCCACCCCATTTCAATTTCCGAGCATTTGAAGATTCTCGACTGCATGATGCACAGGGACGCCAAAGCTGCCGCCGCGGCCATGAAAGATCATCTCACTCAAGCGCGCGAGTCCGCGCGCGAAGCGCTACTAAGAATGCGGCCCCACGTGGCAGCGCACAAAGACTCGCTCCCACTGAGGTTGCTAAAGAATCCGAAAACAGCAGCGAATCGTTAATGATTCCATCTCAAATGCGTACTCCAGCTTCGATGCACTCAAGCCACTGCATTGTGATTCCGAGCTACAACTCGGGAGGCATGCTGGAATCGACACTGAAAGCGGTGCTGGCGCTTGGCTTCAAGGTGTTCACGGTCACGGATGGATCCACCGACGGTAGCGATTTGTTCTTGGAAACCCCTGAATATCATTCGAACCCGCTTCTGCAGGTGATTCGTTTTCCAGAAAACCGGGGCAAGGGGGCAGCTGCCATCGCAGGAATGCAGGCCGCAGAAAATTGCGGGTTCACTCACGCCATCCTTTTTGACTCCGACGGCCAACATGCAGTTCGTGACATTCCGAAAATCGCAAATGTGTCCTTAGAGCACCCGGAAAGCATGATCCTTGGGACCCCGATATTCGCTTCGGATGCGCCGCTGGAGCGCGTGCATGCGCGGCGTGTGGCGAACTGGTTCACAAATCTTTCTGCTCACCGAACATTTATCGCAGATTCGCTGTTTGGCTTCCGCGTGTACCCGATTCGCGACGCTCTTGCCGAGTTGCAGAAAACAACCCACGGACGCGCATTTGACTTTGAAACTCAACTTGCCGTGAGGCTCGCATGGCGCGGCGTGCCGGCGATCAATTTTCCGACACGCGTGACTTATCCCAAGCGCGGGAAGGGTGGCGTGAGTCATTTCCACTACATTCGCGACAACGCACTGCTCATTCGCACGCATGCCAGCCTGCTATTCAATGCGTTTTTGTCGGTGCAATTTTGCAGCCAGCTACGGCGCACCAATAATGAGAGGGCCCCGCGACAGATGCCCTCCTGCACCACGGTTTAGGATCGCCCGCGTCCTAGGGTGTAGCGCCTCTCCGTTTAAAAGTTAGGCGCGGAACTCTTACGGCCCGATACGCCGCAGCTTGCACCGCAGGCAAAGATGCGTCCCCTGAAAGCGCACCTCGATCTTCAAAGGAAAGTCGATATTCGAGCGCCTGATATCCGCTGCATTGAACCGCTGCATTGAACTCCAAACTCAAAAAGCACCCACGGTGCGATCAGCCGGGCCAAACGCTACAACACCGGGACGGCGCGAGAGAAACCATGGACGATCATGACAACGGGGGGCTACTCCAAGATGGGAATATTTGGAAGAGGCAATGAAATCGTGTTTGCCCCGGAGATCGGATGCCTGCGATACAGGAAGGTTCTAATATTAAGGCTTCGTAAAGATCACCCTGACCGTGCTGCCCCTCCTTTCCAGATTGAGTTTCAACCTCGCCATGACCGCCCTGCTGGGGGTCGGCTTGGGGTGCACCCGGTCCCTTTACCGGAAGCGGGCGGACAAGGAGACTTATTCGGCAATCGCTGGCAAGGCCTCACTATTGCCGCCTGAATTACAGTTGCGTGATTCCTCGATCGAACCTGATCCGGAATCACGATTCTTCAGCGAACTCGACTTGGATCACCCGCCGATGCCGTCGGACGACCCGCTTTCACATCGGTTCATGGTGAGTGTGGCTGGAAAGTCCGGGCCTTCGGTGTGGAGGCCCAACAGCCCAGATGATCCCGACCACGACGCGGCTTGGAGAGACCGCCTGCCCAAAGATTCGTCCGGGCAGATTGTCTTGAATCTGAAGTCGACGATGCGACTCGGGCTCTTGAATTCGAGGGATTTTCAGAAGGAAAAAGAGGATTTGTATCTGTCCGCCTTGGATGTGACGTACGAACGGTTTCGATTTTCGCCACAATTCGCACTCGGCTCAACGGCTGGAGCGCAGGCGGCCAATACGATGGCTATCGCAGCAAACCAGGAGCGTACCTCCGTACTTACAGACGGCAAAGTCCGGTGGCTATCCTCAACTGGCGGCGAATTGCTTGCAGGTTTCGCCAATAGTTTTGTTTGGACCTTCAAGGGAGGCAAATCCACAGAGGCAACCAGCTCCCTAGTAAATTTCAGCATATTGCAGCCGCTCCTGCGGATGGGCGGCAAGGAGCGCACACTCGCGGCACTCACCCAAGCCGAACGCGACCTGCTCGCCAATGTCCGGCAGATGAATCAATTCCAGCAGGGCTTCTACGTCCGCACAGCAGCGGGCCGCGCCTCCGGAGAAGGACCATCCCGCACCGGCAATATCGGTGCGAATGGACTTGGCATCATCGCCGGGACACCAAGCGGCCGCACCGGCACCCCACGAGCCAACGGCTTCTACTACATCCTCGAAGAGGAACAACGCATCCGCAACCTTGAGTCCAACGTTGCCCGCTTGCGGGAAAGCTTGGACCAACTCGCCGCAGCCTTTGATGCCGGCCGATTGAGCTCACGCCTTCAGGTGGATCAGGCGAGGCAGGCTCTGCTCAACTCACAGAGCTTGCTGCTTTCTGCGCGCGCCTCCTACGAGACCCAGTTGGACGCCTACAAAGTCGAGCTGGGACTTCCTCCAAACCTGCCAGTCGTGATTAAAGATCCGCTGCTCGAAAAATTCCGCACTACCGACCCCGCTGCGACGGCGCTCGACCGCAAACTGGTGGTGCTGCTCGCGAAAATGCAGAATCGCGATCTGGCAGCGACGCAGGAAGAGCTCAAGGAATACCTCCAGGAAGCGCGCGAGCTTGCGAAATCGTTACTCGCCCTGATCGGTTCATCCGAGTCGGACATGACCTCGCTCAAAGAAGTCATTCCCGCCCGCAAAAAACAACTCACCTCGCTCGTCTCCTCAGAACTCGCCCGTTCTCTTTCAGTGGAACCGGGGCGGCTCGATCCGAACCTTCTTGAAGAGAAAGCAAAGCAATGCGCGGACCGTTGTTTGACCTCGCGCAGGGAGCTCAAAGAATTCGATGAGGAGCTTGCCAAGTTCTCCACCGAGATCGATGGATTGGAACTGGAAGCTGCACGTTCCAAACTCGTGGATCTGACGAACGACCTTTCCGGGATTCTGCTCTCGGTCTCACTGAATCAAACCGCGATCCGCCTCGAGACGGCGGTCCTGCCGCAAATCGAACTTTCCGAACAGACGGCCCTCGAAATCGCGAGGGAAAACCGGCTGGACTGGATGAATGCACGCGCCCGGCTGGTGGACAGCTGGCGCACAATTGGCGTGCAAGCCAACGCGTTGCAAAGCGCCGTCGATTTCTCGTTGTTTGGCGGACTCGGCACCATCCAAAACCAAGCGGCCCGATTCGACGGTCGCACGGGAACGATCCGCGGAGCGCTGCGCTTTGACACCCCACTCAACCGTCTGGCAGAGCGCAACGATTACCGCGAGTCCCAGATCAACTACCAACGAGCGCGGCGCGACTACATGCTTTTCGAGGATCGCATTAGCCAGAGCTTGCGCAATACATTGCGCATCGTGGAAATCAGCCAACTCAACTTCGAGTTGCGCCGATCTGCGATCCAGATCGCGATCTCGAAAGTCGACCTCGCAAAGCTCAGGCTTCAGGAACCACCGAGGCCAGGGGTGCAGGCCACCATCGGCGCGACCACAGCCCGCGACTTGGTGGACGCCTTAAACGATTTGCTCGACTCCCAGAACGACTTCCTGAGCCTGCGCGTTGGATTCGATGTACTCCGTCTGCTGCTCGACTTCGAAGTCGGGACCATGCAGACTGACGAGGAAGGCATCTGGATCGACCCGGGCGTGATAACCCAGTCCTCGCTCACTGCGAGGGCGCCGCGTTGGTCGGAGGTGTCCCACTCCAAATCCTCCGCACCCCAGCCAGCACTCCCCTACCAGACGCTCCCACACCCCATTCCTCTCCGCGCGGATCCAGCGCCCGCAATCGCCAAATTGCCCGCCACTACCCCAGCCTTCCGCGTCTCCTTTAAACAGGCGTCCCCCACCGTCCGATGAGCTCCACAGCCCCCCTTCCCTCACGCCCCCCGCTGACCAAGAGACAACTCCAGGTCCTTGGAGGAATCACGGTGGTTGTTTGCCTGTTCGCTTGGGGATTGCCTAAAAAAAGCTCCAAGTCCGGTTCCCGCTCCGCCGCCGCGGCGAAATCCCTCGCGCCGCAGGGCCCGATGACCGCGACGGCGACCACTCGGCCCTACGTGGAGGAAGTGGTTGAACGCGGCGAAGTGGCAAGTTCTAGCAACGTGGAAATCCGCTGCATGGTGCAATCCAAGAGCGCCCTTGGCACACCGATCATCGAGATTGTTCCAGAAGGAACCTATGTTCAAAAAGGCGATTTTCTCGTCAAACTCGATGACTCATCTCTGCAGGCGGATTTGGTTCAACAACGGATAACCTGCCACACCACCAGGGCGCTGCTCACCGAGGCTCGCGCCGACTCGGAGGCCGCAGAACTCGCCTACAATGAGTATGAATCCGGCACCTTCAAGCAGGAGCTGGGTGTTGTGGAGAGCGAACGCTTCGTGTCGCAGGAAAACCTGAGACGCGCCGAGGAATACCTGCGTTACAGCATGAAGCTGGCGTCGAAGGGATACGTCACCGAAGTACAGTTGGAGGCCGATAAGTTCGCTGTCGAGAAGGCGCGCAAGGAGCTTGAGAACGCTACGACCAAGCTGGAGGTGCTCCACCGATTCACCAAAATCAAGACCATCAACCGTCTCAAAGCCGCCGTTGAAACCGCCAGCGCGAAGCTGCACTCGCGCGAAAACAGCAACCAACTCGAGGAGGAACGCCTCAAGAACCTCGAGGACCAGCTCCAAAACTGCCACATCACCGCCCCAACCTCCGGCCAGGTCGTCTACGCCAACCCAGTCGGCGGCGAACGCGACCCGCTCATCGCCGAGGGGAAACTGGTGCGCGAACGCCAGATCATTATCCGTCTGCCCGATCCGCAGCGCATGCAGGTTTCCGCTCGCATCAACGAATCGCGCATCGACAAGGTAAAGATCGGGATGCAGACGCGAATTCTCCTCGACGCTTTCCCGAACCGCCCGATGTGGGGCACCGTGCGGGCCATTAGCGAATACCCTCTCCCAGCTTCCAGCACCTACAGTACCATCAAAGAATACGCAGCCGACATCTCCATCGACGAACCCGAAAAGGGCGTCCGCACCGGGATGACCGCGCAGGTGGCCATCGAGGTCAAGCGGCTCGACGAGGCGCTGCAGGTCCCAGTCCAGGCAGTGCTCGAGCGCGGCAAGAAATTCTACTGCATCGTCACTCACGACGAGGACGACCTGACCGTGCGGAAAGTCGCCGTGGGCTCTTCCAACGGGCAAACGGTCATTATTAGAGAAGGCCTTAACCTAGGCGAGGAGGTGCTACTAGCTCCTCAGAACTACGAAGAAGAGGTCACCTTCCCAGAAATCGTACTCGGTGAGGAGCCCGCCTCGAACCGGCCTCCACGTCCAAAACTCGCGGCTGTTGACCCGGCGGACCCATCCAAACCAGCCGTAAGCCCCCGTCCCCTCGGACCAAGCACCCCGCAGAAGGTATCGAAAAAAACCTCGAAGGAGCCGCTTCCCTAGCCCCTGAGACTCTAGACTGGGGAGCGGATCGCGATTCGCATCAGTACCCAGCCGAGGCGCGACCCTCACCTAATCCTTCGCCAAGCCCCCTCCGGTGTCCGCCCTTCACCCTCCCCATCCTCCTACCTCCGCCCCCCTCGACCCGCTCGGAGTGGACGCTGTGTTAGCGGATTTGCCGATGGCGATCCGCCTCGAGGCGATTCATAAGAGCTACGACCTCGCAGGCGAACCTTTGCCCGTGCTCAAAGGGATCGACATGCTGGTGCCCGAGGGCGATTACATCGCCATTATGGGCCCGTCGGGGTCAGGCAAGAGCACACTGTTAAACCTGCTCGGCTGCCTGGATAAACCCACGTCAGGAAAATTCTACCTCGGCAGCGATGACGTCGCCTCGCTTCAGGACGATGAACTCGCCTTCATTCGGGCGTCGCGCATCGGGTTTGTTTTCCAGTCCTACAACCTGATCCCGCAGCTCACGGTGATCGAAAACATCGAATCCCCCCTATCTTATCAGGGGCATGTTACAGAAGAGGGTCGCGCTTACTGCACCAAGCTCGCGGGTTTGGTCGGACTAGACCACAGGCTCACGCACCGCCCCCTCCAACTCTCCGGCGGCCAGCAGCAGCGGGCCGGGATCGCCCGCGGCCTCGCGAATTCCCCCCGCTACATTCTCGCGGACGAACCCACCGGCAACCTTGACTCCGTGACCTCGGGCGAAATTCTCTCCCTGCTGGACGAACTCAACCGGGAAGGCAAAACCATCGTTCTAGTCACACACGAGGAGGATGTGGCCCATCACGCCCGCAGGATCGTGAGACTGAAGGACGGGATGCTCGTCTCCGACACCCGCCTGCGCCCCCTTGAACAAAGCGGCCAAAAGGGCACTCCCAACGTCGAGCTCAGTACGCCGGCGGTATCCGAAAACAAATTCGCGGTGCTACTACGCACGGCTGAGCTGGGATTCAAAAACCTGCTGTTGCATCCGCTTCGCTCTCTCTTGACGGTGCTGGGTATCTTTATTGGCGTGGCAAGCGTGATCTGGCTGCTGGCGATCGGCGAAGGTATCAGCGCCAAGGCTCAGGAACAAATCGCGGAACTCGGGGCGAACAACATCATCCTCACAACCGTCATTCCTCCCCCAGAGCAGTCCTCGAAAAAGATCCGCGGGTTTGGCGTCACCAAAGACGATATCCATGTTCTGGAGGCGACCATTCCGAGCATCGTGAAGACGATTCCGATGCGTGAGCTCGAAAAGCGCTCCTTCAGTTATGGCTCCCGGCAGATGTACGGGCGCTTGGTAGGGTGTACGCCGGATTTGCTCAACCTCCAGCACATGAAGGTGTCCCGGGGCCACTTTATCACCGCCACCGACGTGGCCCAGACCAACAAGGTCTGCGTGCTTGCACCGAACGTCGCGGTCACGCTCTTTGGTTATACGGACCCGATCGGACTGGCTATTCACATCAACTCGGACTTTTACACGGTGATCGGAGTGCTCGAACAGCGGGAGGCGGCGGGCGAAATACCCGGGGCCCGCACCAAGGAGGAGTTCGCCCGGGACGTCTACATTCCGATTTCGACGATGTGGGCGCAGGTTTACGACTTTTACGCAAAAACCGAGAGTGGGGTGCCGATTGCGACAAAAGTGACGCTTTCGCTACGGGACACTTCCGAGGTGCTTGATACAGCGGATATGGTGCGGCGCACCCTAGTGCGGACGCACCAGAAGGAAGACTATATGGTCACGGTGCCCTTGGAACTGCTGGAGCAGGCGCGCAACACGCGGTTGATGTTCATCGCGATGATGGGGCTTGTAGCGGCGATTTCTCTGGTCGTGGGCGGGATCGGGATCATGAACATCATGCTCGCTACGGTCACCGAGCGCACTCGGGAGATCGGCATCCGGCGAGCCATTGGGGCGCGTCAAGCGGACATTACGAGGCAGTTCCTGGTGGAAACGGTCGTGCTATCGATTGGCGGAGGGCTCACAGGGATTATAGGAGGGTTGGCCTGCTCCCCGGTTTTTGCGGTGGTGATGGGTATCATGCGAAGCACCTTTCCGAAATCAATGGCAGCGCTTCCGGACGTGGTGAGGACAATGCACCCGATCGTGGTTCCCTGGTCTTTGCCTTTGGCGTTCGGGATCTCGGTGGGGATCGGCGTGGTGTTCGGGCTATACCCGGCGAAGAAAGCGGCGGAGATGAATCCGATCGAGGCGCTGCGCCACGTCACGTAGGCGCGGGCAGCGCAGTGGCGCGCTGGTGAGTCGTCATCTTTCGAGGCAAGCGCCCGATTGCGTGAGGTCCACGGCGTGAGATGCGAGGGACGAGCGTTGGAAAAGGAGGCATCAAGGAGTGGCACCCGCCTGAATGCGCGGAGCGCCAAATACGGGTAAAGGCTTGTTTGGTGAGCAAAATAAACCAGCAAGCTGTAGAAAATTAAACTTTTTCTTACAGCTAAAAAACACCACTAAAAAACAACCATAAATAATTGATTTTTATGATTTTAAATCCAAATAAAAACCCAACCCAACCAGCTATCCTGACACCTAACCGCAACAAAACTGTTGCACATTTCAAAAAGTTGTTTCAAAACGGCCACTGTCGGAGCGTGCCCCCCATGGGCGATTCTGACATCAGAACAACAATATAATCACCCACAGACATATGTTGAATCGTAGCATCACTACCACACTCGCAGCCCTCGCAATTGCTGGAGCATCCGTCACCGCGGCCTACGCGAGCGAAGAGGCCCTCCTCGACGCTCTGGTCAAGAAAGGCGTGCTCAAGCAGGCTGACGCACAGAAAATCAAGGCTGAGTCCGCTCACTCTGGTTCCGCTGGAAATTCCAAAATCAAGCTCAACGAATCCGTGAAGGAACTCTCCCTCTACGGCGACCTCCGCCTCCGCTGGCAGCACGCGCAGGCGACTGCGCAAGGTGTATCACCAAGCAATTCTTTCCAAGATCAGTCCGCCCGCTTCCGGTTGGCTATCGGCGGCAACTTCAAGCTAACTGATGGACTGACCGCTGGAGTTGAACTCGCTACCCAGTCCGCTGCGAACCAACGTTATGTGACCTACGGAGGACCTGCAGGAGCTGGGCAAGACTACCAGCTGTTTCTCAGCAAGGCTTTCATTGGCTGGAATCCTTCGAAGGAATTCAGCGTGACCGCGGGTCGTCAGAGCATCCCCTTCTACTCCACTGAAATGGTGTGGGATAACGATGTGCGCTTGGACGGTGTTACCGAGAAAATTGATTTGGGTTCCCTCCTTGGACTCGGAGATGGCTTCCACCTACACTTCATTTCGGGTCAGTTCATTGGCGGAAACAACTTCTCTTTCAATGCTCCAGGCACCCCCGACAATCGCGACAGCTGGCTTTTCCAGAGCCAGTTGAAAGCAGTTGCTGACCTAGGCGGAGCCAAACTCACCTTCGCTCCCGGTTTCCAGTTTAGCAGCGCTAAAGATTCATTCGGTGGTCTCGCAGTAGACAACCAAGGAATGGGTGGTGCTCTTCCCGGAGGCTTGAGTGCACAGTCTCTTGAAAACCTTCGCGTCATTCTGGCCCCAGGGGATATCTCTTTCGACCTCGCTGGCACGAAAGCAAAGTTCCTATGGGATTTTGCTTACAACTTTGGAGCGAATGCAGGCACGGGGCCTGACGATCGTTTAACCGCTGCAATCAGCGCGACTCAGGACAGAATGGCATGGTTGCTCGGTATCCAAGTCGGCGAGAACAAAAATGC
>JBILUQ010000359.1:0-3569 GCA_044370935.1 Chthoniobacteraceae bacterium | reverse complement strand
GTTTGTCTGAAAACCGCGAATTTGCGGGAGAGCGCCCCGGGTTGCGTTGAGGGCATTAAAAAACAAGCTGAAGGAACCCTGAAAAGTGCACGAATTTTCAGCTAAAAACTGAAACCCCAGCGTTTTTTGAGTGGAATATGTGGGTTCTGGTGGTATTTCAGCTAATTGCAATAAATGCAATCAGGCGTGCTGGGCGATAAGTGCGTCTTCTCGGTTGTTTGTAAGGGAAAGGTTTACGTAAAAAGCCGCAAAAAATCGGCCTGTTCGGCGCGCTTAATGCTCCTTTCAAAAGGTCTGATTCACAAAGACTATGAAACGCCAGACTTATTTGCCTCTCCTCTGTCTCTGGTTGATCTCCGCGGGCGCGCTGTTCTCGGCTCCGATCCAGAACCTGAAGTTTACCGATGTAGTAAAGGAAGTGAAGATCCTCAATGTCGCAACGAAGGCTGAGACGACCGCGAAAGTAGGTGATGTTTTGGTGCCGCCAAACGTGATCAAAACGGGCGCTGATTCCCGCGCGGAACTCGTCGCCGAGGACCAGACGGTGACGCGTGTCGGTGCGAACACGATCTTTTCGGTGGAAGCCAATAGCCGCGACGTGAACATCGCAAAGGGCAGCGTGCTTTTCCATTCGCCTGCTGGGAAAGGTGGGGGGAACATCAAGAGCGCAGGGGCGACTGCTTCCGTGCTTGGAACAACGCTGATTGTGGGGGCGAACCAAGCAGGTGGTTTCAAGGTGATGCTGCTCGAAGGAAAAGGACAGGTAAGCGGCGCGGGTGGAGGTGCCACGAGATTGAATGCGGGCCAGATGAGCTTTGCGATGCCGGGGCAGGCGCCGAGCCAGCCGTTGAATTTTGAGCTCAAGGGACAGGTGTCCGGCTCGAAGTTGGTCGGGGGATTCTCCAAGCCGCTGGCCTCGATTGCAAAGATTGAAGCCGCGGTGAATGTGCAGCAGACCAAGATTGCCAGCGGCGAGATGGCGAGTACCGGGTTGATGATCGGGGACAGTCCTTCGGTGGCGTTCAAGGTGGACTCCGCGGTTGTGCGGGTCACGGCTGAGACGGTACAGAAAGCGAAGGACGCCGTGGTGCGGGCCCGCGTGGCACAGGCGAAAACCGAGGCCGCGAATGCGGAGCGGACGAGGCAGGTGCTTGATCCCCGGTTTCTCGCAGCTATCGGGAAAGATCTTAGGATAGGCCCCGCGAAGCCGGACTTCATTCCGTCGGGCGCGGAACCTCCGATCCCAATGAGTCTTTCACCGTTCAATCCAGCCCTGCCTAAGACAACGGGCAATTACACGGAAGAAGGTTTTGGGGCCCCCGTCCGTGTTTTTGGAAATCGCGAAGAGTTGAAAGCGGATCCTATTGGCAACTTAACTTTACTACTCGCGCGCGACATTGAATTTAACGTCAGCAGCCCGAACGCCATAACTCCCGAGACGTTTGTGGTTGCGCCATTCTCTTTCGAGGACGACAGCAAGAATTACACCGGTGTTGCGGCCGTGCGGAATCTCAAGTTTACGAGCTCGATAGATTTCGTTGATTCGCTTCAAACAACGCCAGGAGACGGGACAGCTGTGGTCGAGAGTTTTATTCTGAGCGCGGGTGAGACCGTTACCGCAGCAGCAGGTACGGTCATAAAATCGAGCAGCGCCACGAACCTCGATATCTACGCGGGTGGTGCGGGATTTTCTACGGTAAATAGCCGGAGCGAATTTTTGACGCCCGAGAGTGGTAGCCCCACGCCTCTGACGCTCGCAAACACCATGCTTTGGAACTCACTCTCTAAAATCGTCGTTAACAGCGAAGGGAAAATTGATCAGCTGGGAATAGGGAATGTGAGTATTGACGCGCCCGGGATAAGCTTCCGGGACGTGACAATTCAAGCAGGTATTGACACTGGGGCAATCAGCTTGAAGTCACGAGGCGGCATCTCGTTGGATGCGGAGTACAGTAACACGCTAAGCATACCGCTCAGCCGGTTTGAGTGGGACACAAATAAAACTACTTTGACCGATGATGAAAAAAACGAGGTCAAGGATTTGGTGCAACCCCTACTGAATGGTGCTTCCTTCCCCAAAACTGCCGTGAAAACGGACGCGTTGAATGGGGAGAACATCCCAGATATCAAGGTGGAAGGTGGGAAGGTTAAGGTCACTTTGGCGGACGCAATTCCGACTGCCCGCGCGCTCTTTAAATTTTACGATGTGACGGATAACGACGCCGATAAGCTTTGGATCACAGCTGCACTTCAGGATAAGAAGATTCCGCTACCTCTCGGGTTTTCAGGTCCGGAGGCCGTTGCCATGCAAGCTTTCAATGTTAGCCTGACCTCGACAGGCAAGCCGATCTCCATCATCGGCGTCCCGATTCATGCAAATCGGATCAGCATCAGCGCCGGTGCTATCGTTACAGCCAGTGCTTTTGAGCTTTCGAGTTCGGCGAGTTATTCGAAAACACTGTATGTTCCAGTCGCCGCGCTTGGTGATCAATTTGGCGATAACCACCAGTCGCTGGTGGACAAAGTAGTAGCTGGCATTGGCATTCCACCCGGAGCAAAGGTTGCGAGTGTGGAGAATGACGGCAGCAATAGGATAAAAATTTTATTGGACCAATCTTTGTCTCTTGCTGGCACACCGAGCGCAGGAGAGCTTGACGGGGTCAGGGGAATTTTTAGAGCGGGTCAGATTACTGTTAGCGAAGCCAGCGACAATCCCAACACCAACATCGTACTCGTGACGGGATTGGATGTTAGCGCTTTTGATCCAAATTACGGCAAGAAGTTGTACATCCCGCTCGGAAAGTACGACCGAGATGCGAATGGAATGTTGAACGATGAGGAAAAGGAATCACTGCGGATTGCATTGGTTGGCATGCCTGTAAGTGGCGGACTGGTCCCAACTGGAACGCAAATAGTGGGCGTGGATGTAGTGGACAGTGGAGAGAGCCAAAAAATCGAATTACTGCTGAACCAAGAGACGCCTGATGTTAGCGATGAAGGAGTAACTGGTGCAGTGGAAGGTGATGCCGGCAAATTTGTGAGCGGTGAGATCGCGATTGGGGCAACTTCGCGGAACTCCACAGAAGGAACGGTTTCAATTTCTAATGTGACGTTCAATAAGGCGGCCGGGGTTACGGGCCCGGGAAATCAGTCAGTTGACATCGAAGCCCTTGGAAACGCGAACCTGACAAGCAATGATTTCAGCTTGATGACGCGGGGAAGCATCCGCTCCTTCAACAAAGATATATTGCTGGAAAAGAACATATTCGCGGGCGACAGTTTGATCATCGAGGCTTACGGGGATATCAAGCTTAAGGAAAATAATCTCACGGCAGTCGGGCAGGCGAACCTCCGCTCGCTCAACAAGGACATACTGCTGGATGGCGATTTGTTTTCCAGCGACAGCAAGATTGACGTTTGGGCCGCCGGCGACATCACATTCAAGGGAGTTTCTTTCGACAGCGGGACCGGAAGTGGCGGGGATCTTAAGCTGAAATCTGACTTGAAAAGCTTGTATGTTAATACAAACAGGGATGAATTTAACACTTTGAAGAATGTTGGGCTCCACG
>JBILUQ010000358.1:0-3571 GCA_044370935.1 Chthoniobacteraceae bacterium | reverse complement strand
ATCGCGATCGCACAGCATGTAAGTCTCGAAAATCGTCCACGCGAAGGATTCGGATTCTTGCACCTTTTCTGATCGAAACCACTGCGCTGCCCAGCTGTTCTCCTTCGAAATCAAACCCGCCCAAATCGCGCCGCGCTTATACAGTGCCGCCCGGGATAGCTCGTCGCACTTCACCGCAGCGCACCTCTGTTTCCATTCGTTCCAAATCCTAAGCTCCATTCAGGGTAAATAATAAATTGTCGTAGCCGAAACTTCCTTCGACGATTTCGCATCTATTTTCACGCCATCAAATTTTTCTAAGTCTCGGAAAAATGATAGCCAATCCGAAGAAACACATCTTGGCAGTGAAGGAAACAGTGAGCCATGGGAAGAAATACACAGCCGCTGCGGCAGCCAGCAGGCTGACGAGCTTTAGATCTGCCCCACCAATGAAAAGCGCGCAGAAACATATCAATAGCGCGCCAATCCAAGAACGTGACGCCTCAGGAGCAGGTTCCGATTGATTTGCATCGGGTGGTGTCGGCATTACCTTCGGGGCTGTAGCAGCGGCGGAAACCTCCTGGGCTTTAGGCGGAGCAGAAACAGGAGCAACCTTCACTGGCGATGCCTTTTCTGGAGTCGCCTTTGCCTCAACCGCAGGCGCTGGCGAACCATTGCCGGCAACACTCGCTTGCGGCTGATTAGCCTGCAGTAGAAAGACCTTTTCTTCGCCTGAACCGGAACCATCGACCCAACGCCCCCGAATGTTAGCTGCCGCGGGCTTGTAGATGCGAACCCAGGCGGCCGCCTTCCCGACCACTTTCTCCGAAACTCTGACGGCGTCCTCAGCGTTCCTCACAAACTGATGATCCAGTTCTAAGATGATGTCACCCGGCTGAATTCCATGCTTCGCGGCGATTGACGAAGGCTTCACGTTTAAAACAAGCGCACCCGCCAAGCCCTCCGGAAGATTCCAGCTTCTCGCCTGCTGGGGGCCAAAGTCGCCAACCGTCACTCCATCGGTCAAATCTACCTTGAGAGCCTGTGTTTTGTTTGGAGCCGTTGGCTTCTCTGGGATGACAGGCTTCACTGTCGGCGGAGCTTGAATGCCGCCCCACGCTGCGGCGCGATTTTTAAGAAGACTGCGAACGAAGGCCGCAGCATCCTCACCCCCAGAGATACGTGCTACGACTGGTAAAACCCGCGTACATTCCTGAATGAATCTGCGGAGATCCTTCGCTTTGTTGCTCGCACTCGAGGCCGCTGGGCCGGCGCGTTGCATCTGCTCGCGCATTCCCAAAAGAGCGCCATGTAGCTCGCGGTACTCCGCTGCGACACTTCCACTACCGTCATTCGAAACCGAAGCGATTTTCTGAGTAATCTCAGCATCGAGTTCAGTGATTTGACGCTGGTAAGCGGGACTTAAAAACTCCTGCTCTGCAGCATCAACCTGCGCCGGTGCACCCGAGAGCGCGTCAGAGATTCGCTCGGCGGTAAAAAGACGGTTAAGGATCTCCCCTAATTTGCGCTCACATCGCTCAGGGTTTTTGACAACTTGCCTAACTCTTTCCTGGAGAGTGGAGCTTGAGGTCGAAGAGCGAGGCTGTGGGGTCTGAGAAAAAACTTCGACAGCCAAGAATGAGGCGCACAGCAAAAAGATCCGGAATACAATGGAGAGTTGATACATCCGAATATTTGCTCAGTTTGATGGCTGGGTTTTCTCGGCCGGTGCAGCGCCCTTGGCTGCCTCCTCCTCCACAGCCCGCAGCACCTCGCGGTCCTGCATCGCAGAAAACACCTCTTTGGCAGATTCACCGCTTCTCAAAACCCAGTTGCGCAACGCTGCGCCAGCCCGCTCCCCCGCTTCACCAGCTGAGAGCGGAGGCAAAATGCCGCCCTTTTTCAGAAGCCCTGTGCTTTCCTCCGTGCCACCCACGATGTTCAAAGTCGCTGGACTCCCCCGCTCAAGGATGAAGCGGGCATCGGAAAACATTTTCCCGCGGTATCCCGAAAACAGTCGAACGTCTGCGTACAATTGAGAGTTCTGGTATCCGATTTTGACTATTTTTCCCACATACCCTCCCTGCCAAACCACCGGACTCTCTTCAGTTAGGCCGACGATATCTCCGTAAATCGAAAAATCTGTGCCGGCTGCGACCCACTCACCCCACCCTTCAGATCCCGATGAAGGGGCTGACGGAGGCTTCACCGGATCCTGCACTTGAGGACCGCGGATTCCCCGTACAAATCCCCTGACACCATCCATCGCAACGTCAAGCTGCTTGCGGGTCACAACTGCCCCCTTCACGACGGGGCTGGTCTCTTGAGTAATCTGGGATCCCTTCTCGATTTTCGGGAACGACTCTGAGTCGCCTCCCGTTAGATGCACTCGCTTTGCCGCCGGATCAATACTGAAACGGATATCGGCATGCATACTGTTCAAATACTGAGCCTCTATTTCCAACTCCACCCGGTGCTTTCCACGCTCCATGCCCAAAGACTTGATTTTTCCCACTGCGGCCCCTCGCCAGTCGACCACGGAATCCTTTGGTAGACCCTTCATGTCATCCACGAGAAAAAAAAGATCTGGCCCGAACCAAGCTGCCGAAAGAGGAAACGAGGCGGAAAATAACAGGCTTAGGACAAATAACAGATAAGCTAGATTAAACCTTTTCATGACGTGTGTAGATTGTGCTTAGCCCTAAAGGCGACGGCACGCGGATTTTCCGGAAAAATCTGCGTCGAGCCTCTTTTTTTGCAAAAGTCACTCCGCCGTTTGCGGGTTGCCCTTCTTGGACGAAGAAATCCGGCCGTCCAAAACCGACATGTCATCCTGGGTCAAAGGCGGACCAGGTGCGAAAATCGCGCGTAAAAGTGCGGCCGCCCTTGCTTGAGCAGAGCCTTCAATAAGCTCTACTTCTCTTAACACACCCCCCGCAGCATCACTGAAAACCGCGCGCCCATTCACAATTTCAAGCACAAACGCCGGAAGCGAATTCACCACGCGGATACTTCCGCTCGCTGAAATGAGATCAAAAACTTCCCTGCCCCCGCCCGAATCGCGCAACAAGACTGGGATACGCCTGCCCACAAGGCTTGGTGCATGCAATCTCCATGCGGAGGCATAGTGCTCGCAAGTCTCCAAGATTGAGTCACTCGAACCTGCCAAAACAGCCTCCATGCGGGCTCTTGCCAACACATCCCACTGTGGCAGTTGACGTAGTGCATCCGCAGCCTCGATTCGAAGGGGCCGTCCACTACCTCCCGACAAACAGTTGAAGAAAGAAACGTAACTGTGCAGAGAATCATCCATTCCTAGATCCTCGACCAACCGCCTAGAGAATCCCCCCCCCAATACTCGGGGCACATCCGCCCACTGTGAAGGAAACACAGCAGCGACCACGGCCATGGCATTCTGAGGGGCAACAGGCTCTGAGAGTTCCGCAGAAATCAAGCCAGCCAGCTTTTGCTCTGCCTCCCACTGCCGTAGCGAATCAAGCGGCGCTGAAAACAACCTCTCGACTGAGCTGCCAAAACCGCCGCCGAACATTTCAGAGAAGTTTTTCAACGCAATAGCACGGTAGTAGGCAGC
>JBILUQ010000095.1:0-12920 GCA_044370935.1 Chthoniobacteraceae bacterium | reverse complement strand
TTTGCTGGGGGCTCTTGGCACCACGGTGGCCGGTTTTCTTGTCGGGGACGGTGCGGGCGGCTTTTTATTGAACAACTCCCTGCTATTTGCCTTCGCGTGGCATTACCCAGCGATGCAGGTTTACATGTTTTTTATTATCCCATTGAGGGTTAAATGGTTGGCGATATTCGATGCGGTGATTTTGGCTTTGAGCTTTGTGCGCTCAGGCTGGGGTTACAGGGTCGGCGTGGTAGTGGCGCTCGCTAATTTCCTGATTTTCTTTGGCCCTGAATGGATTGCCTCCCGGGGCCGTCAGCGGGTGGCGGCCAGCCGGCGCAAGCAGTTTGCTGAGGCGATCGAGCCTGTGGAAACCCTTCACAGGTGCAATGTTTGCGGTCAGACCGAGGTGAGTTCTCCGGAGTTGGAGTTTCGTGTATCGGCTGATGGCAACACCTATTGCGAGCGTCATTTGCGGGGCTCGTCTGCTCGTATTTAGGAGCCTGGGCGGCGTTTTGAGTCCTGGGGCGGGGGCCGTCTGTTGAGGGGGATTTTACCTTCGGGGAAGTTGCGTTTGGGCGACACGGACGGTTTTTTTGGTTTGAAAGACGCCCGCGCTGCGCAGGGAAGAGCCTGATTGTGCCCCTGGGCAGTTTTTTAACTCCCCTGCCTTGTCTGGCTTTACCCTGATTTGGAGCTGGTTGCCGAATCCAAGGCTGGGTCGGCTTGTGAAAAATTTCACAAACTCGCTTGATTGTGACGCCGCGGCCTATTTGAATCGGGGCCCATTTTCATAACAGCCGTATGGCAGTCTGTTGTCTTCGCCCTTCACTCATGAACTGATTTACCCGACGCATGGCGAATATTTTTCCAAGGTGGAGCAATTGGCTCCCAATCAAGATTGCAATCTGCGTTCTCATTCTCGGGGGCGGAGTTTCTTCAGGCGTTTGGTACTATTTCACCCCGAAGTACACGCGGGTGGGCTACGAGCCGACGCAACCCGTGGCGTTCTCCCACCAGATTCACGCTGGGCAGCTTGGGATGGATTGTCGTTACTGCCATTCTTACGTAGAGACGTCGGCGTATTCGAACATTCCGACCACCCAGGTGTGTATGAACTGCCATTCTCAGATCCAGCGCGAGAATCCGAAGCTGCAGCTGGTGAGGGATTCTTGGCAGACCGGCAAACCGATCGAGTGGGTTCAAATTCACAAAACGCCGGATTACGCCTACTTCCATCATTCGGTGCATGTGAACCGCGGCGTGAGCTGCGTGAGCTGTCACGGGAAGGTGAACGAGATGGAAGTGGTTTACCACGCGGAATCTCATTCGATGTCCTGGTGTTTGGACTGTCACCGGGATCCGGCCAGCTTCGTGCGTCCGGTTTCAGAAGTGACAAACTTGGACTGGCAGCCGCCAGCCGGCAAAACTCAGCGCGAAATCGGTTCGGCGCTGGTTGAGAAGTTGCATATCAATCCTCCGGTCAAAAACTGCGCCGGTTGCCATCGCTAACCCACATGAGCAAGCGCATTTTCCAGCATCCCCAAGACTCCCAAACGGGCAAGCGTTACTGGCGCTCCCTCGGGCAGCTACAAGACACGCCCGAATTCCGTGGTTGGCTGAATCGAGAATTCCCACAAGGCGCCTCCGAGTTGGAGGGAGGCGATGTGAGCCGACGCAGCTTTTTGCAGCTGATGGGCGCCTCCGTAGCGATGGCGGGGATGAGCCTTTCCGCATGCCGCAGGCCGCTGAAGCAGTTGGTGCCTTTCACCAAAGGCGTTGAGTGGTCCGTGCCGGGGAAAGCCTTGTTCTTCACATCCGCGATGCCTTCGCGCCTTGGTGCGATGCCGCTGGTGGTTACGACATTTGACGGACGACCTACCAAAATCGAGGGTAACCCTCTGCACCCGGTCAACAAGGGGGCGACAGATATCTGGGCGCAGTCTTCGATCTTGGACTTGTACGATCCGCAGCGCTCCAAGGAAGTGCGCCGCGAGGGCAAGACCTCTGATCACGCAGCTTTTGAAAAAGAACTCGAGTTAATTTTGTCTTCGGCGGGAAGTGGCGACGGGCTTGCTTTCCTCACGGATGGCGAAGTTTCGCCAACCCGTGAGCGCTTGAAGAAAGCGGTTCTTGCGAAGTTCCCGGGCGCGAAGTGGGCTTCATATGAGGCGAACGGCAATGGTCCCGAGCTTGATGCTGCGGCTGTTGCTTTCGGCGCGGCAAGCGAGGTGGTGTACAAGCTCGAAGCGGCGGATATTCTGCTGACGGTGGACCGCGATATTCTTGGAGTCGAAGGCGATATCAGCCTGGTGCGTGGATTCGCTGCGCGCCGCAAGGTGGACAATGCCAACACGGCGATGAACCGGTTGTATGTGGTTGAAAACCGCTACACGTTGACGGGCGGGATGTCGGATCACCGGTTGCGGTTGGCGGCAAGTCGTTCCAGTAGTTTTCTGAAGGCGCTTGCGCTACAGCTTTCAAAAAGCCTCTCCGATGATGCTCTTGGCAAGTTTGCTGCGGATCTAAAGGCCCCTGAAACCAAGATCAAGGCCGGCTGGGTTGAAGAGTGTGCAGCTGACCTTGTCGCCCACAAGGGCAAGGCGCTCGTTCTGGTCGGCCAGAGGCAGCCTGCAGCAGTTCAGGCTTTGGGTTTCGCGATCAACAACGCGCTCGGTGCAGTTGGCAAGGGCTTGTTGGTTCGCAAATCCCTTGTTTCGCCTTCGCTTGGAATCTCGGAACTGGCAGCCAGCTTGCGTAATGGAAAGACGAACGCGTTGTTTATCTTGGGCGGCAACCCCGTTTTCAATGCGCCGGATGACGTGAAGTGGAGCGAGTCGCAGGCCGCCGTGAAAACGGTAGTGCATCTCTCGACTGATTTTAACGAAACCTCTGCGAAAGCGGCGTGGCATCTCCCCGCTGCGCATTACCTTGAGCAATGGGGCGACTGTCGAGCGATTGACGGTAGCTACATGGTGGTGCAGCCGATGGTGCTTCCCCTGTACGGTGGTTGGTCAGACATTGAATTGCTCGCACGGATCACCGGTGAGACTGCTGATGCACAGAAGCTTGTTCAAAAAACTTTTGCGACTGTTTTGGGCGGTCAGAAAGACGCCTCGGCAGAGTGGCCAAAAGCACTCAAGAACGGGTTTCTGGGAGGGTCGACTCCCGCAGTGGGTGGAGTGGTTTTCCAAAACGATTCTGTAGCGAAAAACATCTCCGCCGCGCCTGCGATTCGTCTGGCGGATAATGAATTCGAGTTGGTGTTCATCACGGATTCGAAAATCGATGACGGACGCTATGCCAACAATGGGTGGCTTCAGGAACTGCCCGATCCGGTCACGAAGCTCACCTGGGATAACGCGGCGCTCATCAGTCCCGCTGCTGCCAAGAAACTGGGTGTCAGCACTGGGGACGTTCTCAAACTTACCCTTGGCGACAAGTCAGTGGAGATCGCAGCTCTCGAACTTCCGGGTCACGCAGATGATTCTATCTCGGTGGCCGTTGGTTACGGTCGCTCTGAGGTCGGCAATGTGGGGCGCAATGTTGGTGTTGATGTGTTTCCTCTGGTGAGTTCTGCGGGGCTTCGTTTCCGCGGCGGCGTGAATGTTGCGAAGACCGGCCGGAAGGTCGAGCTAGCGATCACTCAGGAGCACGGTGCCCTCGAGGGGCGCGGTGCGGACATCCTGCGCCAGTCGACTTCCGAGGACTGGAAGAAAAACGCTTCGAACGCCGATTACTTCAAAAAAATGGGGATCGACGCCCATGCGCCGGAGAACTTTTCGCTTTATACAAATCCGCCGCTTGATGATGTCCATGCGTGGGGAATGACGGTCGACCTTAATAGTTGCATCGGTTGTTCCGCGTGCATGGTCGCATGCCAGTCCGAAAACAACATTCCGATCGTTGGCAAGGAGCAGGTCATCAAAGGTCGCGAGATGCATTGGATGCGAATGGATCGCTACTTTGCGAGCGAAGGCGGCGACGCGGACGAACCTGAAATGGTCAGTCAGCCGATGATGTGCCAGCAGTGCGAAAACGCACCCTGCGAAACAGTTTGTCCGGTGAACGCAACAGTTCACTCCGAGGACGGACTGAACGTCATGGCCTATAATCGCTGCATCGGCACGCGTTACTGCGCGAACAACTGCCCGTTCAAGGTGCGCCGGTTTAATTTCTTTGACTACAACCAGCGCTCGATCACCAGTCTATACAAGTGGAATTTGCTCACGGAGAAAAGCACTCCTGAGACCATCCAGATGCAGAAGAACCCGAATGTAACGGTTCGGATGCGTGGTGTGATGGAGAAATGCACCTTCTGCGTGCAACGGATCCAGGAAGCCAAGATCACCGCAAAAGTCCACGCTCGCGATACAGAGGGTACGCCGCAAGTGCCCGCAGACGTATTTACTTCCGCGTGCGCTCAAGTGTGCCCAACCGACGCGATTGTTTTTGGCGACCTTAGGAATCCCAAAAGCCGCATCGCGAAACTCAAGGATGACCAGCGCGGCTACCGGCTGCTCGAATATCTCAACACGCAGAACCGCGTTTGGTACCTTGCGCGGATTCGCAACCCCAATCCAAAGATGCCAGACGCCCAGCGCGCGGGCTCAGCTTCCCGCGACCTTCACGCGCACCATGCACATGATTCAGCTGCGCATGGTTCCGCCGGCAAAGCTTCAAACGGAGGCCAGCACTAATGGCTAAATCAAGCGTCACACTCGAAACACCCGCCGAATTGCGTCGGGAACCGCTGGTAACGAACAACCGGAGCTTGGCATGGATCACCGAAAAGGTGTCCACCATTGTTGAGTCTCCGACGCCGAAGTGGTGGTTGATCTCCCTTTGCATCACCTCTCCGATTGCTCTGATGGGGCTTTGCTGCATTGTGTACCAGATCTCCAACGGTGTTGGTGTTTGGGGCGAAAACCATCCGAACGGTTGGGCGTGGGACATCACGAATTTCGTGTTTTGGATCGGCATCGGCCACGCCGGGACTTTGATCTCTGCGATCCTTTTCCTGACTCGCCAAAAGTGGAGAACTTCAATCAACCGCGCTGCCGAGGCTATGACGTTGTTCGCCGTGATGTGCGCGGGGATCTTCCCTGCAATCCACGTCGGAAGGTTTTGGAACGCTTACTTCCTCGCGCCAATCCCGAATGCGAACGGGATTTGGCCGAATTTTAGGTCGCCGCTGCTTTGGGATGTATTCGCGGTGTCTACCTATTTCTCGGTCTCCGTGCTGTTTTGGTTTGTCGGGTTAATCCCTGACTTGGCCACGCTGCGTGACCGTGCAAAGTCTAGGTTCGCCAAGTTCATCTATGGGGTATTTGCACTTGGGTGGCGCGGATCAAATCGCCACTGGCGCCATTACGAAATGGCCTACCTGCTTCTGGCGGGCCTTTCGACTCCGTTGGTTTTGTCGGTTCACTCGATCGTTTCATTCGACTTCGCGACTTCAATCTTGCCGGGGTGGCACACCACCATCTTCCCGCCCTATTTCGTCGCGGGTGCTATTTTCGGCGGCTTCGCGATGGTGCTTACAATCATGCTGCCAGCAGCGCGGATTTTCCCGCAGATCAACGATCTAATTACCCGCCAGCATGTGGACAAGATGGCGAAGATCATTTTGCTGACCGGCTCGATCGTGGGTTATGCCTACTTGATGGAGCTCTTCGTGGCGTGGTACAGCGGGAACAAATTCGAAGGTTTTACATTCTTCACGGCTCGCGCGGCGGCCGATGGCAAGGGGTGGTATCAGTGGGCGTACTGGGCCATGATGTTCTGCAACGTGATTTCGCCCCAGATTTTCTGGTTCAAGGCGATGCGTAACAACTACATCGTCGTATTTGTCATCTGTCAGTTCGTGAATATTGGAATGTGGTTCGAGCGATTCGTGATCATTGTCACTTCGCTTGCGCAGGATTACCTCCCGAGCAGCTGGGGGCACTACTCTCCTTCCACAACGGAAATTCTCACCTTCATCGGAACGTTCGGAATCTTCCTTTCGCTCTTCCTACTGTTCATGCGGTTTCTGCCAATGATCGCAATTTCGGAGGTGAAATTAGTCACACCCGAAGCAGATCCACACCACGGCCACTCCAAACACTAATCAAACCATGTCTCAACATCGTAAGGTGTACGGCCTGGGGGCCGAATTTAATAGCGCAGCTGATCTGATGCACGCTGCTGAAAAAGTACGTGATGCTGGATTCGCGAAGTGGGATGTCCACACGCCGTTCCCCGTTCATGGAATGGACAAGGCCATGGGACTTGGGAAGTCCTGGCTGAGCGCTGCAGTCTTCTGC
This sequence comes from Chthoniobacteraceae bacterium, assembly GCA_044370935.1. Taxonomy (GTDB): domain Bacteria; phylum Verrucomicrobiota; class Verrucomicrobiia; order Chthoniobacterales; family Chthoniobacteraceae; genus Chth-196. Next base: position 6,636 of record JBILUQ010000095.1, on the reverse strand, counting down.
GGCGGATTCACCGGTGCCCTGACTGGTATCAGCTTGACCACCATCCCATCTTTTTTCCTCTATCCGATGATCGTAGATGGCAAGCCTTACAGCTGGCCGACAGTTCCGGCGTTTTTTCCGATCATTTTTGAGTTAACGGTGCTCTTCTCCGCGTTCACGGCTTTGTTCACGCTGCTTTTGCTCAATCAGCTGCCGAAGTGGTACCATCCCGTTTTCAATTGGGACCGCTTCAAGCGTGTTACGGATGATGGGTTCTTTCTCGTGATTGAAGCCCGCGACGCCAAGTTCTCGGAATCCAGGACCAAGGCGCTCATGGAGGAAATTGGAGGTCAGAACATCACACTCATTCACGACTGATTATGCTGCGCGCCTTCTTCATCATTTTCACTGTCTGCGTTGCCGGCGTACTTTCGTTGGCTGGGTTTCGTGGTGACAAGTTTAGCAACCCGCCGATCCAGCTGGTTCCTGACATGAAACATCAGCCCAAGGTCATAACCCAGCATGGGAGCCGTTTTTTTGCGGATAACCGCGGCGATCATATGCCGGTGGAAGGCACAATCCCTGTCGGCTACAACCTGAATGGCCGGTACTACCAGTCCGGCGCAAGCAATCTGCAGGGTGACTCGGGGTTCTCCAGCCAGCCCACCTACCGCGATACCGGCGTGATGGGTGAGTTCTACGGCGACGGCATTCCTGAGAAGGTCACTGAAATCTTTCTGCAAAGAGGTCATGAGCGTTACGAGATCCACTGTGTAGTTTGTCATGGTCGCGTGGGCGAAGGAAACGGAGTCGCAAAGTCCTTTGGTTTGGCGACGGTAGCCTCTTTAATGGACGACCGGATTCGCACGCAACCGGACGGTCAGATTTTCTCCACAATCACCCATGGAAAGAACACCATGGGCGCGTATGGGCCCAACATCTCCGTTTCGGACCGATGGGCAATCGTCGCTTACTTGCGCGCCCTTCAAAAGAGCCAGGGAGTGAAAGCATCTGAATTGTCTGCCGAGTTGCAGGCCAAATTAAACGCCAAGTAATGAGCCATTCCACGGAATCCCCAAACCTGTCTGTTGAGCGCTTCGATTCGGGCGTTGCGAAGAAATTTTCGTCCATGTGCTTCGCCGCTTCGGTGGTCGGATTGCTCGTGAGCGCAATTGGATTGTTCACCTCGAGGGAGCAGTTTGCGTTCTCTTGGCTTTTCGGCTTCATGTTTGTGCTGACGCTCTGCATCGGATGCCTTTTCTGGACCATTCTTCACAGCGCCACCGACTCCGAATGGGGAGTTCTGGTGCGGCGCCAGATGGAGAACGTTGCCAGCGTCATTCCATACCTTTCAGTTTTCTTCCTGCCGCTAATATTGTTTTGCGCGCCGATCCTCTGGAAGTGGTGGGATCTGCCTCCCGGACAGGATGCCCTCCTGGACAACAAGGCGGCGTTTTTGAACCATAACTTTTTCTGGGTGCGATATGTCGCTTACTTTTTGGGTCTTGGAGGCTTCGCGGTTGCACTGCGTTCAACGTCCATGGCGCAGGATGAGGACGGGGCTTCGCGCCACACTTTCCGTCTCCGTAAGCTTGCAATCGGTGGGTTGCCAGTGATGGCGGTCTGCCTCACTTTCGCTGCAGTGGACTGGCTGATGGGACTGGATTACCACTGGTTCTCGACGATGTGGGGGGTATATATTTTCGCAGGTGCGGCCGGTAGTTCAATGGCGTTGCTCGTGCTGATAATAACCGGACTCAAGAAGGCTGGTTACCTCAAGGCTGTGAACCTTGAACACTACCACATCATGGGTAAGTTCATGTTGGCTTTCACTGTGTTTTGGGCCTATATCGCCTACTCGCAGTACATGCTGATCTGGTACGCGAACATTCCCGAAGAAACGATCTATTTCAAGATCCGTAACACCGAGGGCTGGCACGCGTTGACCACCATCCTCGTGCTCGGCAGGTTCTTCATTCCGTTCCCGATCCTTTTGTTTCAGGGCACTAAGAAGAACCCGAAGTTCCTCTGCGCCGTTGCTTGCTGGATCATCGCGATGCAACTCCTAGACCATTACATCATCGTGCTGCCTTCATTGCATCAAACGGGCGTGAGTCCGAGTGTGTATGACTTCGCCTCGGTACTAGCCGTTGCTGGAGCCGCTGCAGGGTTTTTCTTCCGTCGTCTTGCCGCCGCAAATATCTTTCCGAATAGAGACCCGCGCCTCTCTGGATCTGTGGCGCTCACAAACTGAGTTATGTCTGACTCTAATTCTTCAAACGGAATGCCTTCGTTGAACTACTTCCTTTTCGGAGTGGCTAGTGTCATTGCGATCCTAGTGGTCTCCAAGCTGTCAATTGGCTCAACGCGACCTGAGGTCGATGTAGAAGCAAAGCGCGGTGCGCATCGGGCGGAGGTTCGCGCAAAGCTGCGAGCCGATGAGGATGCTAAGTTGACCGCAACAGAGTGGGTTAACAAGGGCGCCGATACTGCAAGGATACCTTTAGGCGACGCCATCAAGCTCACCGCAAAAGAACTCTCGCAGAAGGCGCCGAAAGCCTCCGCGGTGAAGGTTGATGCACCGATGCCAATGCCTGCCGGTGATGCGCCCGCGATGCCCTCCTCCCCCGGAGGTGCCCGGACCACACAGTTCCCGAAAATCTCAGCTTCCTCCGCCCAACAGGCCCACTAGGCCCACGTCCTCTTAGTCAGCTTCATTTTTACGGAGACCATTTCCATGACAGACGCCGTTGCCGACAAAGCGCAAATCCGCATTCCCGCTCCCGACAAAGCCGCTCAGCTCTCAGCAGTTGATCGTGCTCAGATCGACGCATCCGTGCGTCCCGTGGTTCTGTGGTTTTTCACGACAGGTCTGTTGTGGCTGCTTGTTTCCACTTCGCTCGCGGTAGTGAACGCGTTGCAGTTAGTCTTCCCAGATTTTCTGGGCTTCTCGTTTTCGAATTTTGGCAGGCTCTCGCCGGTGGCAAGCGTCACTTTCAGTTACGGGTGGTGCTCAATGGCGGCAATGGGGGTTGCGGCATGGCTCATCTCGAGGCTTTCGTCGCGCCCGTTGATCGGAAAGACCGTCGCAACGCTGGGAGCGGTTCTTTGGAATGTTGGCTTGTTACTCGGAGTAATCTCGATCCTCACGGGCAAGATGAGCGCGCTGGCAGGACTTGAGATGCCTTCGTCGGCGTACGCTGTCATGCTTTCCGGCTTCGGACTAATCGCGATGTGCTTCCTTCTGTCTTTCCGGAATACTGGCGAGAAGGTTCCAATTTCCGCTATGTTTGTGATCGCCGGTGTTTGTTGGCTGGGGTGGAGCCTGTTTGCCGGCAACCTCCTTCTTGCGACCAAGGGTGTGCACGGCGTGATCGCCCAACTTGTGGCGGATTGGACCAGTTCCGGGTTTGTCTGGATGTGGCTGGTGCCGGTTTCGCTGGGGGCCGCTTACTTTGTGATTCCAAAGGTGACTGGCGAACCGATCTTTTCTGGGCCGCTCGGAAGAGGCTGCTTCTGGCTTTATATCTTCGTCGCAGGCCTAACCGGTAGTGCGCGGCTGGCAGGCGGCCCGATTCCTGTTTGGCTGTCCTCTCTGTCAGCGTCAGCTGCGATCCTTCTGCTGGTTCCGGTGTTCGGTTCGATTTATAATCTGATCGCTTCGAGCAGAGGGTCCCGACGGGCAGGGAACTCGCCTTCCGCGCGGTTCACGATTTTTGGTCTGGGCATTTTCCTTTCTGCGGCGCTCTTGAACGCGGTCGGATCGCTCCGGTCGGTGCATTACATGGTCCAGTTCACTCTTTTTGATTCCGGTGTATCAGCGCTGGTTTTGAACGGTTTCGTGACTATGGCGTTGTTCGGTGCGATCTATTTTATCATGCCGCGTATCTCAGGCTGCGAGTGGCTTTCTTCCACCCTAATTTCAATCCACTTTTTGGGTGCGGCGTACGGGACCACGATGGGTTCGCTTATGCTTGTGTTTAGCGGACTGGCTTCGGGTGCAGCATTGGACGCAGCGAACACAACCTTTCGCCAAGTCTTGGAAGTGGGTTCCTCGTATTATTGGGGGCGCGTGATCTCCTTTATTCTCGTTGGTCTCGGCTACGCAGCCTTCGCTCTCCATTTTCTATTGATGGCACTTCGTGTAGGCCAACCCGGGGGTGAGCCAACTTTATTCCGTGATGCTCACGAACACTAAACCGAACCTCTTACTTTCATGAGCCGCTCTGGATTTTTATTTCCAATTCTTTTGGTAGCGTTCGCAACCTCGCTGGGCGTAACGGTGCTTGTTCCCCATGCTCAGTTGGGCGCGTTGACTCCGGACTTCAAAGAGGAGGACGGCCTCGTGTCCGATGTGTATCCGAATGTCCCCGGCGGACTGGCTGAAGTTGGGCGGCAAGTTTACGTTTCGGAAGGCTGCCAGACTTGCCACACCCAAGTGGTGCGCGGTGGCGATTCTGCCGATGTCGACCGCGGTTGGGGTTTGCGTCGCACGGTAGCGAGGGATCACGTCACGGAACGTATCCCGGTTTTAGGCGCTCTCAGGCTGGGTCCCGACCTGTCCAACGTAGGATCAGAGAAGTGGAGAAATGAGCCCTCGGACGATCCTTACAAGCCAGCGAAGCGGGACGCGTCGTGGCACCTCAAGCATCTCTACAACCCTCTGGCGATGGGCGAAGGTTCGATAATGCCCTCCTATAAACATCTCTTTCTTGTGCGGAAAATTACGGGCACTCCTTCGCCGGACGCGCTCCAATTGCCGAAGGCAATGAGCGCGGCAGCCGGATACGAGGTTGTGCCCACTCCCGAAGCAAAGGCGCTGGTGGCCTATTTGGGTTCTCTCGATCGCTCTCACCCATTGAAGGAGGCCGGCAAGGCAACCGCGGCGACCACCCCGAAGAAGTAAGTCCTCCCAACGGTTCCACAGCCATTCACGACGATGTCTCAGCAAAACGATTCTCAAAATCCCAGTGACTCCATCGAGTCGCTAAAGGTGACGGCCGCCGCCAAGCGTGAGCATGGCGATCCAGTGGAAAACAATCTGCCGATTCCCGGTTGGTTGCTCGCGGTATTTGGCGCTGTAATCTGTTTTTCAGGCGTTTATTTTGGCATTTATCATGGCGGTTTTCAGGGGAACGTTTTCAACGAAGAACAGTCTTCACCGGAAATTCTTTTTGCTCGCAAGGGCGGTGGCGCCGTTCAGGCTGAAGCGGTCGTCGAGCAGACGCTGGTTGAACTCGGGAAGGGCATTTACGCGAATTGCCAGCCTTGTCATCAAGCTAGCGGCCTCGGGATTGCGGGCCAGTTCCCAACCTTGGCTGGAACGGATTGGGTGAATGGGTCGGAAAAAAGACTCGTCGCAATTCTTTTGAAGGGTTTGATGGGCCCGCTTAAGGTGGGTGACGCAACTTACAACGGAGCGATGCCGGCCTGGGAGAAGGCATTGTCCGACAAGAAGCTTGCGGCCGTGATGTCTTACGTGCGCGCGAGTTTTGGTAACAACTCTCCCGAGATATCGGAGGCGAAGGTAGCGGCGGCACGCAAGGAATTTGCCGCTCAAGTCGCTCCTTGGACGGAGGCAGACCTACTCAAAATCCCAGCAGACGCAAAGATCGAAGTCGGCGATGCGCCAGCCTCGGCGGCAGGTGGTGCAGTTGCACCGGCGGCAGCGGGAGTTCCAGCCCCTCCAGCGGCGGCTGTGGATATTGAGGCTGGCAAGGCACAGTATGTGGGTCTATGCGGCGCTTGCCACCAGCCTACTGGACTCGGCCTGCCGCCTGTATTCCCGCCCTTGGTCAATTCTGAATACGTGACTGGCAGCACCGAGAGGCTGGTCGCCATTGTCCTGAAAGGTGTGATGGGTCCAATTACGGTAGACGGTAAGCCTTACAATAACATGATGCCTCCCCAGGGGGCGGTGCTAACGGATGCCAAAATTTCGCAGATCACTTCTTATGTTCGCGATGCGTTCGGAGGCAAGGCTTCGCCTATCACCACCGAGGAAGTGACGGCCGTCCGCAAAAAATACGAGGCGCGTCAGGCGTCATGGACCGAGGCCGAATTGAAAGCGTTCGCCCCATAACTCTCACCCCAGAAACGCAGTATAACCGACGGCAACAAGATCCTTGTTCAAATGAAAAAACTAGTTCTGGCAATCATCGCATCCATCCCATTCGCAGGCTTCGCGCAGGATAACGCTGATTTGGGAAAAACAGTGTACATGACACTTTGCGTGGCATGCCACCAGCCCACCGGAATGGGGTTGCCACCTGTGTTTCCTCCGCTTTCAAAGACTGAGTACGTCAGCGGGTCTCCGGAGCGATTTGCGGCAATGATCTTGAAAGGCGTGATCGGGCCGATTACGGTCAACGGACAGGTTTACTCGAATGTGATGCCGGCGCAGGAAGCGCTTCTGACGGACGAAAAAATCGCTGCAGCCATTACTTATGTTCGGTCCAACTTCGGGAATGAGTATCCCGCGGTGAACGCGGAGGTCGTTGCATCAGCTCGGAAAAAGTTTGCAGACAAGAAAGACTCGTGGACGGAGGCGCAGTTGAAAGACTGGCCTGAGCCCACGGCGACGAAGTAACAATCGGCCCGCTTTCGCTCGAATTGACGGATAGTCGATGCGCGCTAAAGCAAGCTTGATCGCTCGGT
>JBILUQ010000492.1:0-3574 GCA_044370935.1 Chthoniobacteraceae bacterium | reverse complement strand
CGGTGGTGAACGCGGCTACTTGCATGGTCGCCAGCGATGCAATTTGAGCCGTGAGCAAGGAGCTCAACTGAGCGCCGGTCAGGCTTGTCACTTGGGAATCGGAAAGAGCCCTGAGCTGGTGTTCGGTGAGCGCGATTGAGAGGGTCGTCGCAAGAGCCGTCACCTGACTGTCTGCGAGAGACCTTATCTGCGCGGTCAAGAGGGTCTGAAGTTGGGCCGTTGAAAGCGCATTTAAATCATCTTGTTCAACCCAGGGAATCTGAATGGAGGAAAAAGAGGCGATCTGTGTCTGCAATAAACCTGCAAACTGACTTGTTATCAGACTACCCACCTGAGCCTCATCGAGGGCCGCAAGCTGGCTGGGCCCATCAAAAGCTCGAAGCTGCCCGACTGGCAGCGATGAGACTTGGGAAGTAGTGAGCGATAGTATCTGCGCGGAACTTAGAGAGGGGATATCCGCGGTTTTAAAAGACCTCAACTGGTCGGTTCCCAGCGCAGTGATCTGTTGATCCGAAAGGGCCCGCACTTGGCTGTTGAGCAGCGCGGCGATCTGAGAAGTCGCGAGCCCGACAATTTGATCAGTCTGCAAGGCAACAACCTGGGCGGAAGAAAACGAGGCGACCTGTGACGTGCGGAGAGCAATGAGATCAGCGGTCTCGGCGACGGAGACTTGAGCATCCAGAAAAGCAGCAACTTGAGCGTCCTTCAAGTTTCTGAACTGCGAAGTCTCTAGTGCAATCAATTGAGCGGGTGACAGCACCTGCAGTTGCGCGCTACTGAGTGAGGAGAGGTCGACCGTCTGAATGCTAGCGACCTGCTGGGTTGTGAATGCCGACACTTGTGACGCATCCAAGCCCGTGAATTGAAGGGTCGTCAAAATGGCGATTTGCGCGTCACTCAGAGACTGCAACTGGTCTGCACTTAAAGACTGCAACTGAATTGGAGACAACGCGACAAGCTGGCTCGAGAAAACCGAGGTGAGTTGTTCAGTCGTTATCTGCTGGATCTGCGCTTGGCTGATCGCACCGAGTTGTGCTGTCGATATCGCGCGGACCTGATCCGTCAGCAGCTCACTGATCTGCTCGGCCGAAAGACCCTGAACTTGGGCTGAGGAGAAAGCGTGGATCTGCAGCGTGTTGAAGGATTGAACCTGCCCAGAGGTTAATAGAGTGATCTGGCTTCCAGTAAGCGATCGGATCTGCGCGCTCGTTAGAGCATTTACAACAGCGGTTGAGATCGAGGAAATCTCATCCAATCCAATCACCGAGATCTGAGAAGGAGCGAAGGACCGAACTTGATCGCTTGACAGGGCATTCAACTGTCCATGATCCAACGAGGGGATCTGAACTGTCGTCAGAGATCGCAAATCATTTGTTTGCAGGCCCGCTAGCTGCGGGGTTGAAAGTGCTTGAAGCTGATCGGCGGTCAGTACGCCGAACTGAAGCGTAGTGAGCGCGTTGAGTTGGTCAGTGAAAAGCACTGCCACTTGTTGGGGAGTAAATGACTGCACCTGCCCGGAGGCCATGACGGCGAGGTCCGTTGATTCAATCGACTGTATTTGATCGGTAGTGAAGGAGGCTATCTGCTCCCCGGACATCGCCCGAAGGTCGGCGCTCGAAAGCGCGACAATATCCTCGAGTTGTAGCGCAATGATCTGAGAGGTGAGGAGTGCGGCCACCTGCGTAGCGGACAGCGCACTCACCTGTTCGGACTCAAGGACCTGCAACTGCGAATCGCTAAGCGACACAATTTGCGAGGAGGTAAGGGCAAGCACTTGGGCCGTGGAGAAGCCGATCACATGATCATCCAATGCGGTGAGCTGCGTGGAAGTAATGCTGGAGATCTGGCTCGTTTTTAAAGATCCGATCTGGTTGGAGCCCAAAGCAAAGATCTGGTCTGGAGTCAAAGAAGCCACTTGAGAGCTCAAGAGCATCACCATTGCACCTGTTTCCAGGGACTGAAGCTGCGCCGTAGTTATTAAGGAAACCTGAGAGGAAGCGATGGCCTGCCATTGAGAGGAAGTCAACGCGGCAAGATCTCCGGTTTCTATGGCCACTAGCTGCTGCTCGGTAAGGGCACGAAGTTGCAAGGAACTCAGGACGATGATCTGTGCGGTTGAAATCGCGACGACCTGACCCGTCAAAAGACTTGATACTTGATCTGCCGTCAACGCCTGCAACTGGCTGGTGCGGGAATTCGAGATGTCTTCGTCCTCAAGCGCATTCAGCTGCAGAGTTGAAATTGAGCGGATTTGGAAAGTGGACAAAGCCGAAACCTGCCCAGTGGTCAGTGCTGTGATCTGCGATTCAGTCAATCCGCTGAATTGAGATGACGAAAGCACAGCAACTTGGGAAGTTCCGAGGAAACTGACTTGGTCGTCGCGCAGGGCGCCCGCTTGAAAGGAAGTGAGCGCGCGCACTTGCGATGTCGCGAGCGCAAAAATATCCTCCTGCTCCAAGATTTCAATCTGAGCGGGAAGCAGTGAAGCGATCTGCGAGGTCCCCAGAAGTTGAAGTTGGTCAGTTGAAAGTGCAAAGACCTGTGCAGCCTCGAGCGCGCCAACTTGCCCGTCCATGATGGCACGCACCTGAGAAGTGGTCAGCGACGCCACATCGGCTGTCTGCAAGGCCACAATCTGCACGGAACTCAGCGTGCGGACCTGCGAGGATGAAAGAGCAGCGATCTGAGAGGCCGATAACGCTTCCACCTGCCCCGCAGCCAGCAGGGCGACTTGCGAACTCAGCAAACTAGCCACTCCTGTGGTCTCGAATACGGAGATTTGCAGCGAGGAGAGAGCAGCGATCTGCTCGGGTGTCAGGGCACGGATTTGTGAGGAGAGGAGTGCGACAACGTTTTCCGTTTGAAGAAATGCAATTTGGCCCCCGCTAAACGCCTGTACCTGAGCGGTGGTGAAATACCCCACCTGAGCAGGTAACAGAGCCGTCACTTGCGCATCTTCGATGGCCGATAGTTGTGAAGACAGCAAGGCTCGAAGCTGTTGGGATCCGAAAGCCTGGAGATCATCGACCTCCACCGCGCGCAACTGCGCGGAGCTCAAGGAGGCGATCTGCCCGGGAACTAAGGCCGTTGCCTGTTCGGTGGTAACCGCCGAGATCTGGGCATCATTGAGCGCCGAGATTTGAAGAGTAGACATGCCACCCAGATCGCCAGGGTCGAACGCCTGCAACTGGGAATCAGTCACTGCAGAGAGCTGCGAAATGGTCAACGCACGGACTTGCGATGAGCTGAGAGCGTTGATTAGCCTGGACGAGATTTGAGCAAGTTGACTATCCCCAATCGACTGAATCTGTGGGGCCAACAGCAACGAAAACAAGTTGGCGTCCATTGACTCCAACTGAGCCACGTTCAAGTTAGGAATTTGAGCTGAGGTGAGCGCTCTGGCTTGGGAGGACGTCAGGGCCGCAACGTTGGCACTCGTGACAGCCAAAATTTGAAGATTCGATAAAGAAGCGAGCTGCGATGTCTTCAGTGCGACCATTTGGGCCGAGAGCAGCAATTCGATTTGAGCTTCACCGAGTGCAGCAACTTGCGACGTGCGCAGTGCGGCCAAATC
>JBILUQ010000477.1:0-3577 GCA_044370935.1 Chthoniobacteraceae bacterium | reverse complement strand
GGAGTGAGGATATGAGCCAGACAATCCACATCATCGACGCTTTCACAGACAAACCATTCGGCGGGAATCCCGCTGCCGTTTGTCTGCTCGAACACCCCGCTGACGAACATTGGATGAAACTCGTCGCGCGGGAAATGAACCTTTCGGAGACCGCATTCCTGTATCCAATCGAAGGAGGCTTCGCGCTGCGCTGGCTGACTCCAGCGGTGGAAGTGAAGCTCTGCGGTCACGCGACACTGGCGAGCGCCTTTACACTCTGGGAGACCGGCGTGTTGAAGCCCGATGAAGCAGTGCGATTTCACACCCTCAGCGGGTGGCTGACGTGCCGACGCGATGGCGAGTGGATTGCCATGGATTTCCCAGCGAAGAGCTGCGTGCCGTGCGCGGCTCCGACAGGACTGGCCGAAGCCTTGGGCTGCGAGCTCGTCGCTTGTGGTCTCAACGGCATGGATTATCTCGTGGAGGTGGCAAACGAAACGGTGCTGCGAGCATTGAATCCCAATTTCTCGGCACTCTCGCTGCTGCCCGTGCGCGGCGTCATCGTAACCTGCCGGAGCGAGTCACCCGAGTTTGATTTTATTTCCCGTTTTTTTGCTCCAGCGGCGGGCGTCAATGAAGATCCCGTGACCGGTTCCGCCCACTGTGCCCTGGGTCCATATTGGCAGGCGAACCTCGGCAAGGCGGAATTCACCGCCTACCAGGCCAGCGAACGCGGCGGCATTGTGAAGCTGAGTGTGCTAGGTGAGCGGGTGCTGCTGCGCGGACAGGCCGTGATGATGAGCAGGGTGGAACTGATATATTGAAAACACGAAAGATGAGTCCTGATTCCGTTCAACCCTGTATCTTCTGTCGAATCGTTCATCGCCAGGCCCCAGCACATGTCATTTGGGAGGACGAAGCTCATCTCGCATTCCTTTCGATCTACCCCAACACCATGGGCTTTTCTGTGGTCATCCCAAAGGCACACCACCCGAGCTACGCTTTTGATCTCCCTGACCAGGTGCTGGCGGATTTGACGCTCGCCGCGCGCCAGGTCGGTCTGGTTCTCGACCGAGCCTTGGTTGGCGTGGCCCGCACAGGGCTCATCTTCGAGGGTTATGGAGTGGATCACGTCCACGCAAAGTTATTTCCCATGCATGGTACGGGCAACGACAGCTCTTTCCGCCCTATCTCATCCTCCGTGGATAGGTTTTTCGATCGCTATGAAGGATACATTGCCTCAAACGATGGCACTCGGGCCAACGACGAGGACCTTTCCCGTCTCGCTGCTCACATTCGGAGTGTGCATCCATGATTTGAACCTGCATGAGCACCCACACCGCCACCATCCGCTGGCAGAACACCGGCCCGGCTTTCCTCAAGCGCCACTACTCGCGTGAGCACACGATCCACTTTGATGGTGGTGTCATCGTGCCCGGATCGCCTTCGCCCCACATCGTGCCCGCACCGTGGTCCAGTGCGGCCGCCGTTGATCCCGAGGAAGCGTTTGTCGCATCGGTGGCGAGCTGTCATATGCTCTGGTTTCTGCATGTCGCGATTGATGCGGGTTTTGAACCTGCAAGCTATGAAGACGAAGCCGTGGGTGAGATGACGAAGAATGAGCAAGGCAAGCTATGGATCAGCCTTGTGACGCTTCATCCGATCGTCGAGTGGCGCAGTGAAAGGCACCCAACGGCAGGCGAAGTGAAACACCTGCACCAACAAGCACACGACGAGTGCTTCATTGCGAACTCCATCAAAACGAAAGTCAGTATCAGCAAGCCATGACCATCACCCGCGATGATTTCATTTTGACTGATGAACCGCACAAGTTCGATGTGCCCGCCATCGGTACGTTGCTGCAGGGCAGATGCTTGGCGGCACAGCGAACCGTGGGGAAAGTTGCGGAGTCGCTGACGCACTCCACTTGTTTGGTGCTGACCTTGGACGGTAAGATCATCCGCTTCGTGCGTGCCATCTCCGATTAATCGGTGAACTTTTCCATCTGCGATTTCATCGTGGCGAAAAAGTCGCAGGGGACAGACACTCCTACCCGCTCCTACCACTCCTTGGGGTGAACCCTGGGTGCCTGATTACAGCAATGCCTTACACCTCTCGGAGGTGGTCCAGTGTTTCTGGGAACTTCTCAACTAACTTGATGAGAAGAGCAGCGTGAGCGTTGGGTTTGCTCGGACCTTGCGCCCAGCTCTCCTCGGGTTGAGCATCGCATTGCCAGAGCGAGTTTCAGTAAAGTCACTTGCTTGATCGCCCTGTTTGTCGGCGCACATTATCCGACGCCTGCCACGGCGGAGGACTGGGGGCTGTACTCGATCACTCCCGCAAGCGCACCCAAGATGGTTTTGGAGGCGGTTGTTTCGGCAGGGGCTGATGGGGAGCCAGTTTCGATCAACGCCCCCTCTGCGAGTGGAGGCCAGAAGTGGAGTATAAGTGATAAGAAATCGCTTTTCGCTCCGTTTCCGCAGCTCGCGCGCGCGGTATCGTCGCGGGGCGCGCTAAAAGCTCGTGCTCAAGGTCGAGATAGAGCCCGAAATCAACTTCGAAGAACTGATTTAAGAATTTCCAGGAGTCCAGTTCACTCCAGTCAGGAGTGTTTTTTGCCCCGTCGAGATTCGCTCCACACAGGTTTGCAAGCGAGTCAGCCATTGAAACGCATGCCGCAAGAAAACCTTTGTCGGGAGTGCTCCTAATCGGGCTAAAATCCTTGAAGCTGTCGTGATGATTAAGCACCGCATACTGCACGTGAGGCGAGAGATGCATAACGTGGCACATGGCACCGCCCACTTGCGCATGATCCAGACCTAACAACTCCCGTTCGACTACAGCATGCCCGCACTGGAGGCTGGCGCTACGTAAGAGGATCATCTCGAACTCCTTTGGGAAGGTTTGTTCGATAGTAAGTTTTCCAATATCATGCAGCAGGCCGGCTAGATATTCCGTCCCGGTGACGCTCCTAAACGCCGCCGCAATGATCTGCGTCAGACGCCCCACGAGAAGGCTGTGCAGCCAGTATTTCTTCCAATCAACTTTGATCCGAAACTTGCTGATGGAATTAACTACTCCGATCGAAAAGGCAATTTGGCGGATCTCTGCGACGCCAATGGTCATGAGCGCCTGGTGGATGCTTTCGATAGTACGCCCTCCGTAAAAAGACGAACTCGATGCCCGCAGGCAGCGTGTAGTCAGGCCCGCATCCATAGAAATGACGCGCTCCAAATCTTCGACCTGGCAGTGCTCATTTGTGAGCAAATCGAGAAGATTCAAGGCCGAAGCCGAAATATTGGGCGCGTCGCTAGATCGCAAATAGCAAGCGATTCGACTCTGAACCCATTCGAATTGAGAGGATTTTGGCTTAATGTAATCAAGCCAAACATCAGGTTGGTCGGAATTCATTAGGGAAAGAGCCCCAGTTTGCATAGCTGCCACCGAGATGCACGGCTGTTCCTCGCTTCACCTCGCGCTCTACGAGGTTGTTTTATCCCGAGACAATCCCCGGTTTGTTTTGCTCGGGAAGGGCTTCGCATTCGTTGCGTAAACCCGAACTCCGAAGTAGGAGCCGGAAATGAGGTTCAAATAGAGC
>JBILUQ010000094.1:0-12968 GCA_044370935.1 Chthoniobacteraceae bacterium | reverse complement strand
ACCGAGTAGTCTGCAAGATGCGATACAACTCCATGGTGCATGAGAAGATGCTCCTCAAAGGATGCGTACGTGTCCACCCCGGGCGAAAAGCATTCTCTAATTCCGACAAGATCATTCGGAACCAAAAATCCGCCATCGTGGGGGCCACCTACTCGAATCAACTCAAAGTTTGTCCTGACAGGCTTAAGCGACTGGGCCAAAGCTTTTAAGCGATCAGTCGAAACCATCGGATCCACGAAAATACCCGCTGCAAAAAGCGAATACCGATTCAAAGCGGGGGCAGACGGTGTATTGGGGTATTGCGCCTGCGAAGCCTCGCTTCCCGCTGCAGGTTGAAGAATACTCCCCGAATTAACCGTATTGGCAGGCCTTGGGAACACAGGTGGAGTCGACGGATTAAAGCTTCTCGCAGCCTTCAGCAAGAGTGCTGAATTCAAGAAGGTACTGTTGGAGGTCTTTACCACCTGTGAATGGGATAAAACTAACAGGTCCACCACTGCATCGATAACGCTCTGTGCGCTTCGATTCACATTGCACGGATACACCCGCCCGCTGTGGTCCGCCGCAAGCGCGGTCCAGTCACCGGCAACCAGTTTTTCCACGTAGGCCTGCTTCTCGTAGACCGCGACGTTGGGCAACTTTCGGAACCGTGCCTCAACCTCCTTATTGTCTGAGCAAACAAAAAAGCGCTTGTCTGCGGCTTTCTGGACCAGCTCAAAAAGCGCGTTGTCGTCTGCTCCTCCTGCTCCAAAGTCGGTCTTTCGGATCTGCAGTCCGTAAAACGGATCTTGGAGACCCGCCTTCTCCATGAATTGAACTGCCTGCCTCTCAATCTCACTGCGAATTTTCAACAAGCGGATTTGAGCGCTCACCCAAGCCGCCTCTAAATAATCCGGAATCAGAGGACTATGATAGAACACGTCCCGACCGTCAGACTGCAAATACTGGATTACTTCCGGCAACACACTCGTTGCGAGAGGCGAGAGGCTTGGAACACCCATCCCTAGATGATCCTCCGTCATGAAAAAATGGAAGTTCCCCTTCTCTGGCACATATGTCGCCAGTTCACGCTCGATCACCTGAATGTCGGCGTTCTCAAAGATTTCACCGAACCGTGCTCCGCACCAGTTATTGCATGGCCAAACGATCACCGGCTTCAATCCCGCTATCCCTGCAAATAGAAGCCCGGAAACAAGTCCGTTGAGCCTGTTCCCGAAGCCGCCATCGCAGTACACATGCAGAGATCTCATGGAGATTTTTAAGGCGATTTAAGCGTTCTGTGCCCGAATTGACATTGAGGTCCAACCTCCGCCTCTAAATACTCTTAAGGAAGCGAGAGTGATGTTCACTCAAACAGCTCCTTCATGAGGGCCTGAGTCGCACCGGGCCATGACCAGCGGGAAAGAGCCTCGCTAGACAGCGTCACCCTCCGAGGTAAGGCGCCCACCGATCCGGCCAAAACTAACTCGGCCATCCGCTGTCTCAAATCATCAAAATCTGGCTCCAAATACAGTCCCTTTACAGGAACACCTGCTTGACTCGGATCCACCAGCGCACTCTTGATTCCAGTGCAAATGGAAGGATGGAAAAACTCATCAGTCGCCCCGCCCTTGGTCACCAAGGTTCTTAACCCGCAAGCGATCGCCTCCAGAACAGGCAAGTTGAATCCCTCGGCTCTGTAGGGGGAAACGTACAGATCCGCCGCGCCGTAAAGGTAACGCAACTGGTCCATGCTCATCGATGTCGGGAGAATCACGATGCCCTGCAACACTTCGACCGTGAAAAGTCCCGGATAAGACTTCTGCAAATTCTCGACCATGTCATCCGTAGTGCGCGCGTAAAGCGATCGGTTGTCCTTGATCACAAGCTTCAGCTTAGGATTCTGCTGCCGGAGCTCAGCAAACGCACGTAACAACAGGTCGCATCCCTTGTTCCAAAACGCACCGCCGATGTTCAGCAGCACAAAGTCATCAGGGGCCGCCCCCAGTTGAGCGCGCGTCTGCTGCCGCTCGTAATCCGAAATAGGACGGAAAACCTTTGTATCGACGCCATGCGGCACCACGCGGATCCGATCGGGATTCATGCCTGCAGCTTCCAGCTTCGATTTGGACCACCGCGACGGCGTCACAACCCAATTATTCCCCGAGGTAAACTCTGCGGGATTCTGGCTGTCAGCAGTGAATGCGGCAGGCTCTAGATCAAACTCCGTGACCATGAATGTCACCACCTTCTTTGCTCGCCCGCGGTACAATGAAAACGGCGATGAAATGCTATAGGCCACGTCGACTGGTTCGCCGCGATACCGCGGAATCCCGGCGATTTTTGCAGCAATAGAATCCTCAAACCCAGAGCCATTGTTTGCCGCAGACCAACTCGGCATCACATAGGGAAGGTCCTCGTGGAAAATCTGCAGCTTCTCATCCTTCAACATCTCGATCAGCTGAAACTGATTCACAAGCGAGTAAGAATGATTGATGTCCCGCCATCCGCGCACCAGCAGACTCTTCTCCGCAACACCGTCAGCGGGCTGCACGCTCTGACTGCGACTCGGTGAAAACAAGGACGCCGTATTGTAGGACAAAACGTCCGGATGCAGCATCGGCTCGACAACGACGGGAACAGACTGCAACTGCGGCTGGACCGTAGCCTGAACCACCGGTGCCGGTGCGGCAGCGGCCGGTTCGTAGCCTGCCGCCGTCATCAGCACACCTTCCAAGTTTTTCGCAAAATCCGACGCCTTCGTCACCTTGTGGCCATTGAGTGCAACGTTCAGACGTTGCCGCACGTCCACCGCTGTCGCGGGATTGAGCGCGTAACCCACCGCCTTCCCTTCATACTCCGCGTGCGTGTAGGTGATCAATTCGTCGAACCCGAGCGCTGAGAGCAAACTGCCGCCCATCCGGGAAACAAAGGTGCGACCGCTAAGGGTCAACAGCGGCAGCCCGACCGACAGCACATCATTCGCAGTCGAACCCGCGTTGTAGGGATGGTTGTCGAGGAACACATCAGCAAGCCGCAGGCGCGCGAGATGATCCTTGGGTGTCACGCGCCCGGCGAAAATGATTCTTTCCGCGGCCACACCGTGGCGCTGCGCGCAAGCGAGCAGATTCTCCGTGGCCCACTTGTTGTCGTCGAGAAGCCACAACACGCTGGTCGGAGTCCGGTGCAGAATCCGCATCCAGCACTCGAACATCGTTGAGTTCAACTTGTAGATGTTGTTGAAAGAGGCGAAGACAAATTTGTTTTCAGGAAGATTGTGCTCCGCCCGCGTTGTGGAAGCTCCAACTTCACGCTTCGTGTCGCGTGGCAGGAAACTGTGGGGCAGGTAAAGGGGACGTTCACGAAACAAATTCGAGAGCTCAGGAGGAAGCGAGAATTGATCTGCGATCACATAGTCGACGTACGGCAGCGCCGTCGTTCCGATGAATCCCAACCACGTCGCCTGCACCGGCGCAGGCCGGAAGGCGAGAACTCCGACTCGGGTGCCGGAGCTGAGGCCGTTCAGATCCACGAGAATATCGATCTCACAGGCAAGAATCCGCTGCGCAATCTGTTCATCGCTTAAGTGCCCGACTTTTTCAAAATGCTCCATCGCGCCCACCAAGCGGCGGCGGGTATCCGAGCCGTCTTCCTTGGATACACAGAACCCGTAGGTCTCCACCTTGCTACGATCGTGGTTTTCAAAAACCTCCGCTAAGAGCAAGCCCACTGCATGGGTGCAAAAATCTGACGACAGATAACCGATTCGAAGCCTCTTGTGGTTGTATTTTTTACCCGCGCTGATGTTCGACTCCGGACCGTTGAACTTACGGCTGTTAAACGAATACGCTGAGAGAAGCTGCATTCCGGGATCATCCGACTCAGCCAACATCGCCAGGGGCGATGTCGCCAGAATCATATCACATCGAGTGACGCCGGGAATATCGATGTAGGCAGGCCACTTGCACTGCTTCTGCCGCAGATGCACCCAGTGCTGGAGGGCATCGGGCTGCTTCGGGTTCACTCGCAAACTTCTTTCGAGCGCGACCTCAGCGACATCGTACTCCCTGAGTTCCTCGAATAGACGGCCGGTGTGATTGAGCGCGGTGGTGATCATCGCGATGGATACGCTGGCCGCCGTTGCGGGAACATCAGTCAAAAGGCGCCACTGAGCGATCGCCTCCATGGGTCTGCCCAGCTTTTCGAGCGTCAGCCCAAGATTCACATGCCCCTCGCCAAAGTCCGGCTTCAGCGCCACAGCCTGACGATAAACCGACTCCGCTCCCGCGTTGTCACCCACCTGGGCCAGACCGACCCCTAGATTGAAAAGTGCTACGTACTTAAACGGCGACTGAGTTGAATCAATCCACGCGCGGTAAACCTTATTCGCCGGTTCAATGTCATTTCCGACCTTCAATGACTCAGCCAGTGAAAGCACTTCACCAAGCTCCATCCGGCCCTGACTGACCTTCGCCAGAATTTGCGCCAAATTACCGCCTGCGTGTGCAGGCGAGTTCTTCAATGATTGGTCTCCGCTTTTTGCAGGTTTCAGTTTCATTTCGAAGGGGTGGTAGATTTCGAAGGGGTGATGGGGAAGCTCACTCAATCCAAGCTATTGTTGAATCTAAGCTCAAAGGCGACTTCGCGAAAGTTTTGTTAGGGTTCTCGGAAGCTTTCGCGCAAACCGCGCAACAGTGGGGACAGAATGTAGTGAATCACGCGCCGCTTCCCGAGATAGATCTCTGCGGTGACAGTCATCCCAGGGAAGAGGCTCCTGTTCGAAGGCTGCTTGTCCAAGCGTGAACCCTCCAAGTCGATTGAGACTCGGTGTAATCCGCCGGACGCCACGGCTCGCTTGTTCGCCACGGATTCAAGGTCGGTCGGAGCCCCGCCCGCGTGTGACTCGTAGCTGATGGAGCGGATCCAACCCTTCAATCCGCCATAGCGTTGGTAGGGAAAAGCGTCCACCTTCACCAGCACAACATCGCCAACCGCAGCCTCGCCAACGGAGGAGGAACTTAGCTGGATCTCAGTGATAAGGGGAGCAGAGCTCGGGATGATAATCACCAAAGGTTCCGCGTCGCGAAGCACTGAGCCTACAGAGCGATTTGCGATATCGAGTACAACGCCATCCTCCGGAGCCGTGATTTCAATCATCGAATTCACGCGCACAGACTTTGTCATGCTGGACTCGATCTGCGACTGCTCGGCTCGCTGCCGAGAGATTTCCTCGAACAAATTCCTCCGCCACTCGAGCGAGAAGCTTTCCTTCTGGGATACGACGGTTTGAGCCCGATGCTTCAGCTCAACCAACCGCTCCGAGGCCTCATGAAATTCGCGCTCGGCTCTGAGCCTATTGTTCTGCGCAGTCAAGAATTCGAGTTTCGAGTTCGTGTTGAAATTGAACAGATTTTCCTGCATGCCCTCGATTGAGCGCGAGATTGTCAACTGTTCCTGGAGGTTCTTGATATCGCCTTCGGTACGCTTGAGTCCGGCTTGGGTTTCGCCAAGCGTCTCGTCGTAGCCTCGCATCCGCGAGCGGAATTCACTCATGCGCCGGTCATAGATCTCCTGCTGAACCTTGCCTGCCTCCCCGTCTGCGGGGTCGGCCACGTACGTGGTTTCAGACGACTCTGCCATCAGTCTGTTCACATGAGCACGCAACTGCTTTTGGCGAGTCTCCAAAGCCCCAAGATCAGCCTTTGTTGAAGTTGCATCGAGCGTCGCAAGAACCTGCCCCTTTGTGACCAAATCTCCAGGACGAACATTGAGGGTGCGCAAAATTTCCCCTTGGAAAGGCTGCAGTACGATTGGCTGCCCGTCATACGTCAGCTTGCCACTCCCCTGCACCACCACGTCCACCTTGAAAACAATGGAGATGGTCAGCGCGAGCACGATCAGCAGGCCGAAGTAATAGATCGTACCCCTCAATCCCTTCGGAAGAGGCTCCTCCAGCAAGTGCACCAAGTCGCCCTGAAACGCGAGTGCGTCTTCGATGATCTTCGATTTGGAATTAGAGTCTGACACGGTAAATAAAAGGCAGTGTTACTTCACGATATCCCTCGTCTGCTGACGCCACAGATGCGCGTAAATATCGCAGGTTTGCAGGAGTTCACTATGCGGCGCCAGGGCCACCATCCGGCCCTTATCCAAAACCAAAATGCGGTCTGCATTCACGAGCGATGACAGGCGGTGCGAAACGATGATCATGCTTCGGCCTTTCGCGATTTCCGACAAATTCTGCTGAATGATCGCCTCGCTCTCGGGATCCAGTGCGCTCGTCGCCTCGTCGAATATGAGCAACCGGGGCTGCGGCAAAAGTGCTCGCGCAATCGCGATCCGCTGCCTCTGGCCCCCGGACAAGTTCGTGGCGCCCTCCTCGAGGAGCGAATCATAGGCCATCGGGAGCTGGTCGATAAATTCCTCGGCTCCCGCCAACCTCGCCGCGGCGACCACCTCCTCAGCGGATGCACGCGGGTTTGAGATCGCGATATTCTCACGGATCGTGCCGCGGAACAAAAAGCTTTCCTGCAAAACCACCCCGATGTTCTTCCGGACGTAGGTGAGGTCGATCTGCCGCAGATCAACGCCGTCCAGCTTGATAATCCCTTCCGTTGGAACCTGGATTCCTTGAATCAGGCGGGTCAGCGTCGTCTTCCCCGAACCGGAGCGGCCCACGACTCCGATGACCTCCCCCTCATTCACGGTCAAATTGACGTGATCCAGCGCATTCACCGCCGCGCCGGGATAGCGAAACGTTGTGCCCTCGAAATCCAGCCGCCCGTGAACCGGAGGCTTGCTCCCTCGAAAGGTGGGATCCCTTTCCGGAGGGTGGTTCATCATGCCCGCGAGCATGTTCACGGAAAGCACGGTTTCCTGATACTCGTTGATGAGCCCCACGATCTGCAAAAGAGGTCCGCTGACGCGCCCCGAAAGCATGTTGAATGCGATCAGCGCTCCGAGCGTGATTTTGTCGTCAAACACCAACACGGCGCCGACGCCCAAAATCGCAACCTGCATGCCCTTTTCCAAAAACTGCGTGATGCTTCCGCCCAGAATACTGAACTGCTGGACGCGGCCCGCCTTGCGAACCGAGGTCACCACCTTCTCGTCCCACATCTCCTTCTTCGTCTGCTCCAGACACAAAGATTTGACCGTGCGGATACCGTGAATTGTCTCGATGGAATGCGCCTGACGGGTGCCCTCCGCGCCGTATAACTCACTCAGACGCGCCTGATAAATCGGCAGCATCCCAGCGATCACCAAGGCGATGGTCACCGTGAACGCCAGAACCATCATCGCCAGTTCCATGCTGTAGGTGCAAAGGAGCCCGATCAAGAAAGGCAGCGAGATGGAATCCATGCAAAGCTGGAACAAGCGCCCCGTCAAAAACTGGCGGACTTGAGAAGTTTGCTGGAGATTCCTGAACACCACACCCGCGGGCATCCGCTCGAAAAACGACATCGGCAACGCGAGCAGCTTCTCAAACACCTTTGAGGAGAGAGCCGCATCAATGCGGTTGGTCGTCATCAAAGTCAGATTTGATCTCAGGTAACCAAAGAGCCCTTCGAAGAGAGCTGTCAGCACGAAGACGGTGACGATCACGTACAAGCTATTGTAAGTGCGGTGCGGGATGACCCGGTCAATCATCACATTGAACAGGAGCGGCGTCACAAAGGTGAGCATGCTTCCCACCAGTGAGGCGATCGCGATGTCCCTGAAATACGACTTGTACTTGAGGATCTCCGAAATGAACCATTGAAAACCAAAGGGCGGCTCAGCCTGGGGAGGCTTCTTCGGCCCGACCAGCATGATGTAGGAGTCCCAGATCTCGACAAGCTGGGGCAGCGAAATTTCGACAACCCCTGCCGCCTCGTTTTCGATGTCGAGGATGAAGGCCTTCTGCCCATCGATCTGCGCACCCGAGAGTCCCACGACGATGAACCACGTGCCCGACTTTTTCCGCGCAAGAAAGGGAAACGCCGACCCCAGTTTGCCCAGCTTGCCGATCGTGCACTTGGGCACGATCTTGGCCTCCAGATCGACTGACCCAAACAATTTGACCAGCGACTCCTCGGGATCCGCCTCATTGCAAAGTTGAGCCGCATCAGGAGGAACTGGCCTCTTGTGATGGGTTGCAGTGATTACGAAAGCTCGTAGAGCCGAGTGATAGGGGAGCATGAACGAGAGCCTGTTAGTAGATCCACGGTTCCATTGGGGCTGAGGGTGGCCCGAGGCCTATCAGAAAAGAGCCCTAGAGGCCAAGGTGGCGCCATGTACCTCATGCCGCCGAGGAAGGCAGCTAGCCGACCTTTGCCAGCCCGCCATATTGTTTTGCCGTGAACACATCATTGTTGAAATTTTTAAAGCAACCCCGCCCGCAGGTCACTAATTTAATTTAAGCCATTAGACCAAAGTTATTTAAACATTAAACTGGGGCTTTTCTGATTACGCTCCACCATCAAGCGAGGTGTACAGCAAACACAGGGGGTCGGGAACAGTAGCATAGATAACTGGGCCCGCGATTAAAAAATGGATATTCGCCATTCCCGAGCCCGCCAGCCCACATCGTCCGAAGGCTCAACCATGCCAGTCCCTCCGATAGGCGCCTTGGAAATTCACGATCTACGGATACCACGGATGCCGGCAGGCCTCACCATTCTTTGATCCCAACCATCTTCGCGGCGGCCTCGGGAGTCACCACAGTCTGCTGTAGCGAAGTCAGAAAGTTGTCTTGGCCAGGCATCTTTGCAACTGTCGAAAGCTTGTTCGGGGTTTCCAGACGCGAGAAAATTGCGCGCTTAATTTTACTGCGCGGCACAGACTTGACCCCGTACCCGTCGGGCTGGTTGCTGCTCCAAAAAGTGACTAATTCATCCGAGTCCCGTGTTTCGGTTCCCATAAAAATCACTGAATGACCGCTCTCCTGAGCCCCTATCGCATCATTCCAGAACACCTTCAAAAAGTCGCCCGGCTGAGCCTGCGACCAGTCGGTAAAATTGCGACCCGCTCCTGTTTCAAAGAATAACCGAGCTGTTCCAGGTCCGTTTGCATTCCAACGTCCCCAGACCCCCTCCCCGTCCCGCTGGTTGTCGACCATCAACAGCCGCCACACATCAGGCGTGAGCGAAAGTTTTCCATCAAACTGCTGCTGTGCCAGCATCACCAGAAAAGCCACATAAGTTCCCCCTGAACAGAAGCTCGGTTTTGCGGATTTAGGCCGCAGCGCCGGCCGGTCATCCTCCCAGTGCACCGCCTCTCGCAGGGCATCAAAAGCATCTTTGCCCGTCGAATAGCCCCCCCCCTCAGGGAACAAACGGATCGCCTGCAAAATCGCCGCGTTCCACGGTGCGGAGTTCGTTTTAGTGGCCCCCTTGGCGTCGGCGGACTTTGAGTTGGCGCTTTTGGAGTCCCCGCTTTTCGCGTCCGCCGATTTACCCCACAACGCCCCGCAAGCGCTCAGTGCAAGAACCGCCACCGGAACCAACGACAACCGTGAGAACTGGCGCACCCTGAAACTGGAGGGGAATAGGAACTTCATAAGTACACCTTACCTTACTTAAATGATCACTTAATAAAAACTCTTTCTGATAGTCTATTCCACCGTCAGGCCCTACCCACTTCGAAGCTTTTGCCGATTAAAAACTAGCCGATTCACATGCAACCCACCCCTGCAACCGTGCTGCGCATCTTAATGTGCATCGCCGCCACTCTTATCCCCTGCCTCGCCGAACCAAGTCCGGGCAAATCCAGCGAGACCGCTCCGATTCACGTCCCGCCGGATCAAATCCAAGCCTACTTTTCGCCAAAAGGCGGCTGTACCGCGGCGATTATCGAGGAAATCCGCGGCGCAAAACAGTTCATTCTCGTGCAGGCGTACTCCTTCACCTCCGCGCCCATTGCCGGCGCACTCGTGGAGGCGTTCCGCAGCGGCATACGTGTCGAGGCAGTTCTGGATAAATCCAACAAGTCCGCAAACTACTCTGAAGCTACTTTTCTAAAAAACGCGAGAGTCCCCACGTGGATTGATGGCAAACACGCCATCGCACACAATAAAATCATCATCATCGATGGCTCAACCGTGATCACCGGCTCGTTCAACTTCACCAAGGCGGGAGAAGAGAGTAACGCCGAAAACCTTCTAATCATCAAAAGCCCGGAGCTTGCCGCCCGTTACATCGCCAATTTTCAGGCTCACAAGGCCCACGCCGAATGGTACACCGGATCAAAGTGATCCGCCAAAACCCGTAAACAGCACGCGATTCTCCGGTCCCTGTCCCTCAATTTCTAGCCGCGCCTCCGCGGGCGCCCAGAAGCTATCCCCTTTCAGGAACAACCGCTCCCCGCAGCGGATTTTCCCCTCCAGAACGATTCCGAGGCCGGCATCCTCCCGAGGGACGACACGCCCCTCGGGTATTTCCAAACAATCCACCACAAACCACTCGTTTTCAACCAACCGGGAACCGCGCGCCGCGATCAGGTTCGGTGCGTAGTCCAAAAAGTCGATGCTTTCCAAGGACTCCCGCACGTGCAACTGCCGCGGGAGCCCGTCGGTTCCGAGCCGGTTCCAATCAAACACCCGGTAGGTGGTGTCGCTGTTCTGCTGGATCTCGGCAATCAGGCACCCCCCGCCAATCGCATGACAGCGACCGCTCGGTATGAATATTGCGTCACCCTTTTTGACGGGAATCCGGTGCAACAGGCCCTCCAGATCGCCCGAAGCCAAGGCCTCCTCAAAATGCCGGCGTCCAACCCCCCGCTGAAACCCAGCGTAAATGCAGGCGTGGGGCTGGGCCTCCATCACATACCACATTTCAGTCTTGGGCTCGCCCCCAAGCCTTGATGCAACACTTTCCGGAGGATGCACTTGAACCGAAAGCGTCTCCCTCGCGTCCAGGATTTTAGCCAGCAACGGAAACCGGCCTCCCGCAGGAGCACGGCGGCCGAAGACGCGCTCCCGCTCTTTATTCCAAAGCACGTTGAGCGAAACACTTCCAAGCGCGCCTTGAGCCACCACGCTTTGGGCCTCGGGGCGGTCCACCATTTCCCATGCTTCCCCGAAGAGGGCTGGCGAGGGAAGGCTGCGTCCAAGGGACTCCTCCAAGGCACGCCCTCCCCACACACGCTCCTGATACAAAGGCACAAACGAAAGAGGTTGATCAAAAGTCATTGGCGGCTGTGTACGTAGTAGGGCCCCGACAAGATGACGCGGGGATGGACGGGATTTCAGCTAAAATCGGCCAGAAGCCGCAAATTAAAGCGGTCAAAGACTGACCATCAAAATACACGCCCAAAATCCCATTTCAGGACACTACGAACAGCCCGGCACGGCAGGGCGGTAACAGCGGCACACGTCCGGTCCCCGCGCGGAAACCGATTCCCTTCTTTGCCCCTTCGGATTCGAGTTGATTCAATCTAGTATTTGCTTAAGTTAAGTAACAAAGGTTGCGGGCCCCAAGGTGGCGGACCGTTGGCCGCAGAGTAACAGCGTACTAGAGAAAATAGAGAGATATGATGAACTCGACTGAAACTGGGGAGCGTTCAGGGCCCGAACCTATCGCATCTGAAAAAGTTGCCCACGAGCGCAAGGTGTTCTTTTTGGACCTTAAGGAAAATCAGAGGGGTCGTTTTCTGAAAATTACCGAAGACGTCGGTGGACGCAGAGACACCATCATGCTGCCCGCTCCCGCTTTCCGCGAGTTTCTTGAAGCGCTTCAGCGTCTCGTGGAATTCGAAGAGAAGCTTTGAGACTGTCGGGCTGACCCGGCTCACTTAAGGCAACTTTCCGCTCAGCGAATTTCAAATTTAAAAACCGTCCTCTCTTCCTGGGAGGACGGTTTTTTTGTCACCGACTATCCAAATGAATCATCCCGCCAAAACCCTCGCGGAGCTGTCCCGCTGGCTGGGCGACGAGGCCCGCCGCATGACAATCCTCGGAGAGGGCAACACCTCAGCAAAACTGGGAACAGACACATTTTTAGTGAAGGCAAGCGGATCCAATTTGGGAACCCTCACCACGAGCGATCTGGTGGAATGCCGGGCGGCGCCGTTGTTGGAACTGATTTCACGCAATGACGTCTCCGATGATGACGTGGATTGCGCGCTACTCGGATGCCGCGAAAACCCCGAGGCAAAGCGGCCCTCGGTGGAGGCTCTGTTCCACGCGTACCTCCTTTCGCTTCCTGGGATCCAATTCGTGGGCCACACCCATCCCGATGCGGTCACATCCATACTCTGCTCGCCCGCTGCCGAAGCTTTCGCGGAGCGCCGTATTTTCCCCGACCAAGTTGTCTGCTGCGGCCCCTCATCAGTTTTGGTGCCTTATTCAGATCCAGGGGTCTGGCTAGCTCAAAAGATAAAAGAGGGCACCGAATCCTACATTGACGTCCACTGTTCGCCACCCCGGGTCATTCTTTTGATGAACCACGGAGTAATCACCCTCGGACCCACTCCGGAGTCCGTGAAAGCCGCCATGCAAATGACCGTTAAATCTGCCGCCATTTTCATGGGTGCAAAAGCTTTGGGCGGTCCGAGCTTTCTCACGGAGACCACCGTTCAACGGATCTCGGGTCGCCGTGATGAACATTACCGCCAAGCCGCACTGAAACTTTAGTTCACCAGCCATCGCACCGCAAAAACGCCGCAACCTCCCGCTGTTTGGAAGTGTCCGTCTGCGGTTGTATCGAGATCCAGCTTCCATTCAGTCTGGCAATCACGCTACGAATCCTATTCCACAACACGATTCAGCCGCACGCCATGAAAGCTCTTGTTCTTACCGAATACAAACGACTCGAACTGCAAGAACTGCCCAAACCCGATCCGGGGCCGAACGAAGTTCTCATCCGTGTGGAGGCATGCGGAGTGTGCGGAAGCGACGTTCACGGTTACGACGGCAGCACGGGGCGCCGCATTCCGCCGCTGGTGATGGGACACGAGGCAGCTGGAACCGTCGCCGATGTCGGCGCCAACATCACAAATTTTCGAAGCGG
>JBILUQ010000355.1:0-3595 GCA_044370935.1 Chthoniobacteraceae bacterium | reverse complement strand
GGAATCTCATCGTGCTCCGGGAGCAGGCGCCCTTGGAGCTCGAGAACGCAGTGCTCTTCCCCTGCCCGCTCATGCGCCGCCACGAATCTGTGGACACCACCTCGTGGCTGAGGGATGAGGCCGCTCTTGGGGCAGCGACTGACGGGAAGGCGCGCATCATTCTTGCGCATGGCAGTGTCATCGAGTTTGGATCCGGTGCGGGCGGTGATGACGGGCATGACGCGGTGAATATTCTGAATCTGCCGGCCCTGCCGGAGGCGGGATTCGACTACATCGGACTTGGTGACTGGCACGGTTGCAAGCAGGTGGGCTCCAAGGCGTGGTATTCTGGCACGCCCGAGTTGGACAGATTCGTTAAGGGCGAGGGCAACAGGCCCGGACATGTGCTGGTGGTTTCAGCTTCGCGCGGGCATGCGCCGGAGGTGAGGGAAGTGCGAACCAACCGGGTTGGCTGGCATGAGGCGCCATTCCATTTCACGGGCGACGGCGACCTTGGTGCGTTTGAAGCGCACATGCGCGAGTTGCTTGGAACCCGGACCAACCAGGATGTCCTCCGACTTGAACTGAGCGGCCAGCTCGGCATGAGCGGAGGTGCTGCGCTTGATAAAATCGTGGAGTCGCTGCGCGCACGGGTCCTGCACTTCGCGATCAAGGGCCGTACCACGCTCGCGCCGACGGAGGCCGAGTTGGAATCGCTCGCCCGCAGGGCTGGAGACCCGCTGATCGCGCGGGTCGCAACACAGCTTGCATCGAGGATCCAAGCGGGCGGCCCCGACGCGGAGGTGTCGCGGGTCGCCCTCTGCGAACTTCACACCTTCCTCAAGTAATCAGCCGAACCAGCCGCGCATCCTTCTCCACCGCAATTCTGCCATGAAAATCCATTCTATCCGTCTTTCCAACTACAGGGTCCACAGTGAGCAACGGATCCGTTTTGATCCCCGGCTTACGCTGATCGGGGGCCCGAACGAATCGGGCAAAAGCACCGTAGTAGAGGCGCTGCACAGGGCTCTTTTTCTGAAGGCGTCCGGCGGCACCGAGGCGCATCGCGCGATGCAGTCGAGCAGCTCGAACGGCCAGCCGGAGGTGGAGTTGGTGTTCGAAGTTGGCGGGCGCATCCACACGCTTCTCAAGAGATTCGGCAAGCAAGGGGTGGCGACTCTTTCCAGCGACGAACGGGGTGCCCTCCGGGGGGCAGAGGCGGAGGACGCGCTTTCCTCGATCTTGCAGTTGCAGGGCGAGTTTTCGCGCAAACAACTGCCTGCGCAGTGGAGCCATCTCTTCGCATGGCAGGGCCAGTCCGGGGCGGAGCCGGTCGAATTCATGCGCGACCAGCAGGACAATCTGTTCCAGCGCCTGCAGGAAAAGGGCGCTGCGGGCGTGCTGCTTTCACCGCTGGATCAGGAGGCGGCGGGTCATTTTCATGAACTTGCGGATCAGACGTTCGTGAAGGGTGGAAAAATCAAGGCCGGCACCCCGCTCGCGGCTGCGTCGCAACGCGTTCAATCCGCGCAGGAGCGGATTGAGTCAGCAAGGGTCCGTCTTCAACAAATGCGTACGGCTTTGAGCAGGTTGCGCGAGGCCGAGTCGTCTATCAAAGAGGCCGACAGGCAGATTTCGCTTCTTTCAACAGAATCTGAAGCCAACGAGCAGCGTCGGAAGGCCCTGGCGGGCTTGCAAACTCTCGAACGCGACCAAGCTCGTGAAGCCGGCGAGGCACAGTCCAAACTCCAGGTTGCCAAAAAACGAGACCTGCAAATCAGGGGCATCGCGGATGAGATCTCGAGACTCGATGCGGAACTAACCCCCAAAACATTGCGCATCAAGGAGGGTGTCGAAGCGGCGGACAGCGCGCGACAGGAAGTGGAAGCTTCACGGGAATCCCACGAGAACATCGAGGTGCGCCTCCGTGTTTCGCGACTCGAATTTGAAATCGCCGAGGCATATGTGCGCCTGCTGGAACTCAAAGACGAGGTGGTCCTGATGGAGAAGCGCGAGGCGGAAATCGCGAAGCTGGCGGAGCAATCCATGCGACTTCAGGAGCAACGCGCCAGGTTTCCCCAGGTGGACAAGCGGATGCTTAAAAAATTGAGGCAACTGGATCTGGAGTTTTCCAATGCCAAGGCCACGCTCGCGGCGTTGGGTGTCGGCATCAGGGTGATCGAGTCCCGAGAAAACATCTCCGCCGGGCGCCAGCCCATGCGGGCGGGCGACTCGCTCACGGTTTGCGACAACACCGAAATCATGGTCGGGGACAAGGCGCGGATTCTGATCGTGCCCGGCGGCGGCGAAGGACTTGCCGGGGCGCGCCGTGACGAGGAGTCGGCGCGCAGGAAGTTCGAGAGTGCGCTCGCCGAGGCCGGAGTTCCGAGCCTTGACGAGGCATCGAACGCATTCGAGCGGCGAGACGAAATCGAAAACGAGATTCGAACCACTAGCGAAAAAATCGATGGACTTCGGGATGAGGGGCGGCTGGACAAACTCAGACTGGACATGGCCGAGGTGCAGGCGCTGCTCGACCGTGTGCTTCCGCAGGCGCCCGGATACCCCGCTCCCGCCGGAGTGGAGCAGGCCAAGACTGTCCGCAATGACCTGCGAGGGCGGAAGGAGGCCTGCGAGCAGGAGGAACTCGCGAGCCGCTGGAAGCGGGATGCGTCGTTAAAAATGCTCCAGCGTCTGGATGCGGAGTTGAAAACGCTCCAGGAGGAGGCGAAGGCCCAGCAGGAACAGCTCAGCGTGAAGACGGTCGCGTTGGATCTTCAGGTGAGGGAGTTTGGTGCCGACGATGTCCGCATGCAGGACTTGCTGGAGAAGACTGCAGCCGAGTTGCAAAGGCGGGCCGCGCTGGAATCAACCCGAAAGGAAATCGCCGCGCTGCAGCCGGATCAAATCGAGAGCGATGACATCCGGCTCAAGCGCGCGCTCAAGCAGATGAATGAAGACTTGATTGCGGCGCGCGACACGCGCAGCGCCTGCCATGAAGCACTGCGTTTGGACGGCATTAGCGATCCCGAGGCGGAGTTGAAACATGCCGAGGGCGAGGTCGAGTTTGCCGTTCAGGAGTATCAGCGGCTGAGGCTTCGCGGTGATGCGCATGCGCTCTTGTGCGAATTGTTTCAAAACGAAAGGAAGACGCTCGCCGAGCAGTTCACGAGACCACTGGCCGAGAAAGTGTCGGCATACCTTCAGTGCGTGTTCGGTCCGGAGGCGCGGTTGGAGCTTTCTTTGGAGGGGAATGATTTCACGGGAATGAAGCTGTCCCGGAGCGGCGAGGTTGCCGGCGAGTATACGTTCGAGAGCCTGAGCCTTGGGACGCGCGAACAAGCCGCCGCGGCGGTGCGTCTGGCGGTTGCCGAGATTTTGGCCGAAGGGCACGATGGCAGCCTGCCCGTGATCTTTGATGATGCGTTTGCGTACTCCGACCCGGAACGCGCGCAGGTTTTGCAGAGGATGCTGGATCGCGCGGCGAACAACGGGCTCCAGGTGATCGTGCTCTCGTGCACGCCGGCCGATTACAGCGGTCTGGGTGCGCGCACGGTGAAACTGAGGCGGGAGGATCCGGTGGTATCGTCCCGGCGCGCAGGACTCAAGCCGGCGG
>JBILUQ010000354.1:0-3606 GCA_044370935.1 Chthoniobacteraceae bacterium | reverse complement strand
GGGTCACCTCGCGGCGGGGCTCGCCAACGGCGGGGGCGGCATCGATTTCGCGCGGCTGCGTCAGGCGGTGGTGTACGGAAGCGTTCTCGCCAGCTACAACGTCGAGGCTTTCAGCTTGGAACGTTTGCGCTCGATCATAACGCATGACATCGACGCGCGCTACCAAGCGTTCCGCGCTCTGAGCCAGTTCGAGGCGATCGGGTGAGGACGATTTTACGCGTATTCCGGTACCTGCGAAAATATCCCGGCTGGGCTCTGGGAACACTTGGCTGCGCGCTGGCGTCGACCGTGCTGGTCATTGTGTTTCCGAAGGTCACGCAACTCGTCGTGGACGAGGTGCGTGAAGGGCGCGGGGAGCGGGTTTGGATGCTTGTATCGACGGCGATGGCGGCGTTCATCGCGAGGGACGGACTCAACGCGCTGCGGATCATTCTGAACAACACCTTTGAGCAGAAGGTTATTTTTGATCTTCGCAGCGAGCTGTATTCGCACATCCAGCAGCTCCCGCTCAGGTGGTTTGACAACCGGGCGACGGGCGACCTGATGACGCGTGTCATGGAGGACGTGAACTCGGTCGAACGCGTGCTCATCGACGGCATTGAGCAGGGCGCGGTTGCGGTGCTGCAGGTGAGCATCGTCACGACGATGCTTTTTGCCTACCACCCGCGTCTCGCCTGGCTGGCGCTCACGCCGGTTCCATTCCTTGCAGCCGGCGCGCTCTGGTACACGCTCACCGCCAAGCAGCGCTACCGCGGACAGCGCAAGGCGTCCTCCGCGATGAACGCGCTGCTGCACGACAATCTTGCAGGCATCCGCCAGATCAAGACCTACGTCCGCGAATCCGAACAGCACGAGCGTTTCAACGAGGCGAGCAAGGAGCTGCAGAAATCCACGCTCACAGTGATGCGCATCTGGGCGATCTACAATCCGTCCATGTCGCTGTTCGCGTCGCTGGGAATGACGCTTGTGGTCGGATTCGGCGCGCAGGCCGTCTTGAACCACGAGTTGAGCGTCGGCGAGTTGACGGGGTTTCTGCTGCTCGCGGGCTTTCTATACGACCCGATCGGAAGGCTGCATTCGCTCAACCAGATCCTGCAGGCGGGCCGCGCAGCAGGCGAACGCGTGTTCGAGATCCTTGACGAACATCAAGAGACAGAGTCTG
Source organism: Chthoniobacteraceae bacterium (assembly GCA_044370935.1). Classification (GTDB taxonomy): domain Bacteria; phylum Verrucomicrobiota; class Verrucomicrobiia; order Chthoniobacterales; family Chthoniobacteraceae; genus Chth-196. Next base: position 2,444 of record JBILUQ010000354.1, on the reverse strand, counting down.
CAAGCGAGGGGGCACCCAGCAACAAAATCCGGGGCGAAGTGGAGTTTAAGAAGATCAGCTTTTCGTATCGGAGCGAGGTGCCTGTGCTTCACGATGTGACGCTTCATGCGCGGCCTGCGCAGACAATCGCGCTTGTGGGAAAAACCGGCGCAGGCAAATCCACCATCGTGCAAATGCTCACGCGTTTCTACGAGTACGAGACGGGCGAGATTCTGCTGGATGGTGTCTGCATCCGGGATCTGCCGCGGAGCTTGCTGCGGCAAAGCATCGGGATGGTGACGCAGGAAAGTTTCCTTTTTAACGGGACATTGCGCGAGAATCTCGTGTTGGGAAAACCGCAGGCGACGGACGAGGAACTCTGGGAGGCGCTCAGGAACGCGAACGCGGAGGAGTTTGTGCGGAAACTGCCGGAAGGGCTCGACTCGGTCGTGGGCGAGCGCGGCGTGAAGTTGTCCGTGGGGGAGAAGCAGCGGGTGTCCATTGCGCGAGTGCTGCTGAAGGATCCGCCGATCCTGATTTTGGACGAGGCGACCGCGAGCGTCGACACAGAGACCGAGCGACAGATTCAAGGCGCGCTCGAAAACCTGATGCGCAACCGGACGAGTTTTGTGATCGCCCACCGGCTTTCAACGGTGCGCAACGCTGATCAGATTTTGGTGCTCGACCACGGCCGGATCGTGGAGCGCGGGATTCACTCGGAGCTGCTCGCACTCGGCGGCCTGTACGCAAACCTGTGCCGCAACAGCGATTTGAGCTAGCGTGAGACCCGAAGCATCAGCCCCTTGGAGCGCGGAGCCCCAGCTCCGCAAAAGCACAATAGATGTGATGGTTTTTAAAGGCGCAGCTGGGGCTGCGCGCTCCCAGGGGAATATCCCGAGTTGCTCCAGAATCACGCTACAGCCATGGAAAACATCGACATTCTTGTAATCGGCGGAGGCGCCGCCGGCTTTTTCGGCGCGATCACTGCGGCGGAGGCGAACCCCGCTTTGCGTATCGTCATTCTTGAGCGTGGCTCGCAGCCGCTCACAAAAGTCCGCGTCTCCGGCGGAGGCCGCTGCAACGTGACGCATGCCTGCTTCGAGCCGCGCCCCCTTTCGACGCGGTATCCGCGCGGTGAAAGGGCGCTGCTGTCCGCTTTCTCGAAGTTCCAAGCGTCCGACACGGTCGCGTGGTTCAATGCAAAGGGCGTCGAGCTCAAGACGGAATCCGACGGCCGGATGTTTCCAATCACGGACAGCTCCGACACGATTGTAAACTGCCTGTTGAAGGCGGCGGCTGACAAAGGGGTCGAATTGCGCACCCGTTGCGGGCTCGAAGAGCTCGCGCAGAACGCCGCCGGAAAATGGATCGCAACGCTCTCGAATCGCGAGCAGATCAGCGCCACGCATGTTCTCATAGCCACGGGCGGCTGTCGGTCGGGAAACCTGCCTTTGGTGCTCGAGGGCGTCGGACACAAGATCGAGGCACCGGTGCCGTCGCTTTTCACCTTTCAAATCAACGTGCCGTGGGTGCAGGAGTTGGCGGGCCTTTCCGTGCCTGTGGCCGAGGCGTCCGTTCCGGGTACGCGATTAAGGGAAAGCGGGCCGCTGCTTTTCACGCACTGGGGACTAAGCGGGCCTTGCGTGCTGCGCCTCTCGGCGTGGGGCGCGCGCGATCTCGCGCAGTTCGAATACGAATTCCCGCTGACCGTCAAATGGGCGCCCGACGCCAACGCGGAGTCGGTTGCGCAGGCGTTTCAGAAAGCGCGCGAAGCGCATCCGGGCAAGACGGTGACGAATCTTCCGCTACTCGGCATTCCGGTCCGTCTTTGGTCCGCACTGGTCGCAAGCGCCGGGATCGGCTCGGAGGAGCGCTGGGCGCAGCTGCGCAAGGGGGATGCGGCGGCGTTGTGCGATCAGATCCTTCGCACGGAGCTTCCGGTGACGGGAAAAAGCCTGCACAAGGATGAGTTCGTGACATGCGGCGGAGTTTCCATCAGGGAGGTGGATTTTCGCACCATGGAAAGCCGGGTGAAAAAGGGGCTGCACTTCGCGGGCGAAGTGCTGGACGTGGACGGGATCACGGGCGGCTTCAATTTTCAGGCAGCGTGGACCACGGGCTGGCTGGCGGGTAAGGCGATGGCGGAGGCGATGGCCGGTAGCCGGTAAACGTTCGCGCAGTTCTCAATTGCAGCCGCACCGCATTGCCGCGCGTTTACGTCGCCTGCTTCAGATCACCGGTTGCGGCGTGTTTTTCCGCGAGCCGCCGGTGGAGCGTGCGGCGGCTCATGCCAAGGCGCTTTGCGGCCTGCGTCACATTGCCGCGCGTTTCTGTGAGCGCCTGCTCGATGAGCAGGTCCTCGGTGAGATGCACATTCAAACGCTCCGCTGGAGGGACTGTCGCAAGCGCGTTTCCGACCAAAACGGCACCCGCATTTGCAGCGCCATTTCTGACGGTTTGAGGAA
>JBILUQ010000499.1:0-3635 GCA_044370935.1 Chthoniobacteraceae bacterium | reverse complement strand
CAACTCCCGATGGCAGCGGCAGCCATGCCGTTTCACCCGCGTACCGCGCGTACCAGGTGAACCTCGTCTCAGGGCTGAAGAACCCGCCGACACTCAGCGTCGCTGACTGCCCGGGGAATCTTGGATTCACAAATGGATGCTCCGTGATCAACGGCAGCGCGTTCACCGTCAGCACCCATGGCTCGCTGCGGTGCTCCGCGGTGGCGAAAGTTCCATTTGTTAAAATCCCCACAGGCACCTTCACCACCGCCGTGTAGGTCCCCTCGTCCAGCAGCGACGCCGCGCGAATGCTGATCACCTCAGGATCCACCACGCTGTAGCGCTCAGAAACACCTGTATAAGCCGTACCCGCCTTCACAATCTGCGAGCCGGATGCAACCGCTTGGAAACTCATGCTGGTGCCGCTGCCCACCACCGTCGCACCCGCACTCAACTTCAGAATATACGTCCCGCTACTGAAGCTCCCCGATTGGATGCTGCCCCCGCTCGAAACCACCGCCGGGGAACCTGCCGCCGTGCTCACACGCATTCCCTCCAACTTGCTCAAAGCAGCCTCAGAGGTGCCTCCCAACAACGTCTCCAAATACACCGCATCCTTGCCCCGCACCACCAACTCCGAGGTGCCCGTGCTCACCGCATCACCCCAGAACTTCAACGAGCGCTTGAACTCCCAATACATATCAAGCCCTGCCACCGCAGGATTCACCCGGAAGGTCGCAGTCTTGCCCTCCCCGACAATCATCTGCTGCTGGCTCGCCAGGCTGTTTTTCAACTCATCACTCGGCTTCGTCCCGTACAACGCGTGCGCAGGATTCACCAGCACAAGCACTGGCTTCGAATAAGACTCGACCCCATCCGAGTCCTTATAGACCGCGTAGTAGTAGCCCGCATCGGATACACTCGTCGGAGCAAAAGAATGAAGCGTGGACGTGCCCACCGTTCCAGAGCCCACTGAGGACCATTTTTCCCACCGCTCAAACGTCAACGAACCCGAAGACAGCGATCCGTTCAACACCAGAGCTTCGCCATCCACCACTCCATACACCTTGTCCGGAAGGCTCGTGGAACTGGTGCCGCTTTGCGTGAACACATTCAAAAGACTTTCCGACACCACAATGTCGCGAACGTCCTTGTCCCCTGGCGACTCGCTGCCGCCGTCGGCAAACGGTCCGCGCACCGTCACTCGGTACGATCCCACCGAGAGCGTGCCATTGCTTGGATACGAGACACCAGATTCAGGGTTGCCAGTCACCGCACCGGAATCATTGAGCCCTTCCCACTGGTACCCCAGCGGCCCAGTCCCGATCCGCGGTGCCTCGAACACCTCCAACTGCGCGCTTGCGCTCACAATGCGGCTCACTTCTTTGCCGCCCTTGCTGTTCCAAACCTCCACATCGTACCACGCAGAATCCAGCGCCGTTGGATACGCAATCGTGAACTTCGGCCCCTTGCTCTCGGTCGTGTTTAGCGCCACCCCGTTGCGCCTCCATTGATAGAAGTACGTCACCCCCTTGTCCGCTTCCACGCCCACAGAGGTGTCCACTCCCACGCTGAACTCCGCCACCGTCCCCGCCACAAGTTTCGCACTCGGTGCCGCTGCGCTGGCGCTGACGGCCCTATCGAGCGTGAGCGCCGCAGTTCCCCCACGAACAATCTCCACGCCAGTCACCGTGCCAATCTCCACAGACGTCGACGCATTCTTCACCCTCATCCCCTCCACGATGCCCCGCGCCTCAAGCGCGGGAACAACCACAACGCTGCCGCCCGCGGTCAACGATCCGCTGAAACTCACCGCCGCACGCAAACGCACATCCACCGGATCGCTCAGGATGGTCACCGGCTTGGTCACGTTCACCTCGATCTTGCTCTCCACCGAAGACGGCACCGAGTTGCTCACCACCACCGTGTACGTCCCCGCGTCCGTCTGCGACACCGCCGGCAGATCGATCGTGTTCAACGCAACACTGAACGGCGCGTTCGCCACCGTCTTGCTTGCCGCTCCAGAGAGACGCACCTCGCCATTGTCCACGTCCACCCGCGTCACAAGATACCCGCCACCCTCAGGCAGCGCAGCGCTCGTCACCAGCATTCCGATCCTGAGCGACTTCGAGTTCACCACGCCCCGCACCACCACATCGCCCGCCGTGAAACTCCCCGTGAACACAGGCGACACCCCGCCGCTGATCGGCTCACCGTCGCGCGTCCATGTGTACATCAACGGGCCCGTCCCCTCCGCACGCACTTGCAGTTTCATCGGCTTGCCCGGCTGCGCGTTCACCACCTGAATCAAAGGCGTGGTCATCTTCACCGGCGCGTTCACGCTCAACTCCACCCGCTTGGTCGAGAGGTTCCCGCGCGCCGTCTTCACCACCACCATGTACCAACCCTCGTGCTCCGCGATGGACACATTGTCGATCACGTACGTATCGGAGTTCACGTTGGGAAGAACCTTCGCCGTCCTCGCGTTGCCCTGGATCCACTGATAGCTCACCGGCGCATCTCCGCTGAAAGCGACCTTTAACTGGACTTTCTCCTTCGGGTTGACCGTCGCCATCGGGAGGTAGTCACTGCCCGGTTCGCCCGTCACAAATCCAAAGTCCGTGATGCGCGTTGGCTGGGAAATGGTCAACGTGGTGACGTTACTTGTCACACGATCCACGCTGTTGCTGACCACCACGTCGTAGCTGCCCGCGTTCTCGGAGCTCACACCGGAGAGCACCAACGTGCGCTGGGTTGCACCGCGGATGGACTGTCCATTGAAACGCCACTGGTAACGCAGGGTCGGATCAGACTGGCGGGCGGGATCTGTCAAACTCGCCAGCAGCACCACGCGCTCGCGCGGCTTCGCAAGCACGCTCGCAGGCAGAGGCTTGAGCTCAATGGCGCGGCCCATTGTCAGCTTCGCTGACTTGGTGCTCGTGAAGGTTGCCTCTAAAGTTTGAGTGCCGCCGTTAATGGCAAACACCTCACGTGTCACGCTGAGGTGATAGGTGCCACCCGTGGCCGCAGACATTTTTTTCACCGTCAAAGTGCCCGAGTTTAAACCCCATGCATCCGAATCGGAGAGCGTAACCCTCTCCCCGCTGCTGTTCTCAAACTCCCATTTGTACGCATCGGTTTCCCTGAGGGAATCCCCCACAAATGGCACCGGCAGCACCGTGGGCGACAACGTTACAGAACCGTCTTTTTGCACAAACTGATCAAAGATGCCGGTGATCTTTGGCGCCGACCTCACCGTCAAAACAGGACGCAGCAGCACTTTTCGCGCTTTCTCAATTCCGCCGGACATGGCCCGCACAAGCAACTCATACTGGCCCGCATCGGTCGCACGCACCGAGGTCAGGGTCATCGCACCGCATTCCACAGTGCCCGAGGATATCTGCAGCGGAGCCATCGTGAAGCGACTGTCCGCGGGCAATGCCGCGCCGTTTTTGCGCCACTCAAACACAAAGTTCAGGCCGTCCATCTCCGCCACCCGCTCCGTCGGGAAAACCACTGTCTCCCCCTCATTCGCATTGAGGTCCCCCTCTGCGCCGGCTCTGCCAACTGAATCAAACGCATTGGAAGGGAAGGGCTTCAATTCCACACGCTCGACGACCACGTTGCCGTAATCATTGCTCGCTTCAAAGCGGTAG
>JBILUQ010000093.1:0-13141 GCA_044370935.1 Chthoniobacteraceae bacterium | reverse complement strand
AAGAATTCGACCAGCCTTGGTCTGGTTGACCGCGAAAACCCATCCCGCGCACCAAGGGGAGTCTGCCCTGCCAATCTCCCATGCCCAGCAATCTCTCCGAGGCCTCCGGTCGGTGTTACTCGTAGCGCAGCGCAACGATTGGATCGAGCGCGGCAGCCTTTCGCGCAGGGTAAAAGCCAAAGAACACGCCGATCCCGAAACTCACACTGAACGCCAGCACGATTGAGCCCGGCGAAACCACGGGCACGAATTCGACGAACATGCCGACCAAGTGCGCGGCACCTACTCCGAACAAAACCCCGATCGCGCCGCCAAACAAACTCAGGGTCACGGCCTCAATCAAGAACTGCAACCGGATGTCGCCCGGTTGCGCCCCCACCGCGATCCTGATCCCAATCTCCCGCGTTCTCTCGGTTACGCTCACCAACATGATGTTCATGATTCCGATCCCCCCCACCACGAGAGAAATCCCAGATATCGCCCCGAGCAGAAGCGTGATCACCCGCGAAATCGAGCCAACCGTGTCCGCGATCTCCTTTTGATTAAACACGTTGAAATCATCCTCCCGCCCAGTCGAAAGTCCGTGCCGCTGCCGCAACAAGTTGCCAATTTCCTGCTGCGCCGACTCCATGTATGCCGAGCTTTCGATCTGGATGTTGATGGAGCGAATGAATTTTTCCCCAGTCAACCGCTTCATCGCCGTCGTAAAGGGAATCACCACGCGGTCGTCCTGGTTCTGCCCCCCCATCCCAGCCCCTTTGCTGGAGAGGACGCCGATGATCACAAATGGAATGTTCCGAATCCGCAGACTTTGCCCCAGCGGATCCAACGGCCCGAAAAGCTCGTGTGCGGTCTTTGATCCGACCACCGCCACGCGAGCCGCACTCCGCACCTCCCGCTCGGAAAACATCATGCCCGAAGAAAGCTTCCAGTCGCGGATCTTGAGATAATCCTGCGATTCGCCGGCCACGCTTGTCGACCAGTTCCGCCCGTTTGCCGCCACCTGTGCGACCGTGGACACCTCTGGACTGACCGCAACGACATGATCGACCTCACGCTCTATAGCAAGTGCGTCGGACACCGTCATCGTCCGCGCGCTCCCCAGTCCTCCGTGCACTCCGCCCGCCCGGCGGCTGCCAGCGAAGATCATGAGCATGTTTTGCCCTAGCGCGGCGACCTGCCCCTCTATGCGGGCCTGAGCGCCGTTGCCGACCGCAACCATCGTGACCACAGAGGCAACGCCAATGATGATCCCAAGAGCAGTCAGCGTGGATCGCATGGCGTTCCTCCGCAAAGCGCGCATCGAGATCCATGCGGTCAGAAGAGTTCGTGCGCAAAACACGCCGATGGCTGAAAACGCGCCCATAAATCAGCCCAACTTCGCCTCCCGTTCCTCGCGATCAATGCGCGCAATTTCAACATCTGCGTGCCGCGGAGTTTCATTCACCTGTTCACTCAGAATCCGACCGTCGCGCATCACAATCACCCGCTTTGAATACGCCGCAATATCGAGTTCGTGGGTCACCATGATGATTGTGATTCCCGCCTCGTTGAGCGCCTGAAATAGGCCCATGATCTCGGCGCTGGTGCGTGTATCCAAGTTTCCTGTCGGCTCATCCGCAAGCACCAGTTCAGGGGAGTTCACGAGCGCTCTGGCGATCGCGATCCTCTGCTGCTGTCCGCCAGAAAGCTGGCTGGGGTGATGTCCACTGCGGTCGCTCAGCCCGACTTTTTTCAACGCCTCCAGCGCCCGCTGGCGCCTCTGTGCACGTGCAACCAAGGGCTGGCTGTAAAACATCGGCAGCTCCACGTTATCGATGGCGCTTGTCCTAGCCAGCAGGTTGAAACTCTGAAACACAAAACCGATCTTGGCGTTGCGGAGAATCGACAGATCACGCTTCTTCATCTCCGAGACCGCCTCACCATCTAGAAGATATTGGCCTACGGTGGGACGGTCTAGACACCCAAGGATGTTCATCAAGGTTGATTTGCCGGAGCCGCTGGAACCCATCACTGCGACAAACTCACCGCGGGCGATGCTGAGGTCAACGGAGCGCACCGCACGCACCTCGACCGCCTCCGTGCGGTAGGTCTTCTCAATTCCACGCAACTCGATCAGCGGCGGGCTCATGGTCCGCGGCGGGACGGCCCGAACGGACCACCTGCCTTCGGGCCGGCGACCGAATTCGAAATAACCAATTCCACACCCTCCTCAATACCCTCCGCCATTTCGGTGTCCACGCCATCGCTGATTCCGGCTCTAACCACAAGCGGCCTGAGCTGGTTGCTCTCGCTGATGAGCGAGTAAACCAAGCGCTGCCTGCGCTCCAGACGGCTCGGCGGCTTGCTCTCAAATACGGCGGACTCAGGCGGCGAATAGCGAAGAGCGCTATTGGAAATCTTCAACACACCCTTGCGCTCTGCAACCCGTATCGACACGTCTGCGGTCATGCCCGGGAAGAGCTTTTGCTCAGGATTATCCACGGAAATGATCGTATCATAAGTCACCACGTTTTGCGTGGTGGTGGGCGCACGTCTGACCTGAATAACGACGCCCTTGAAAGTTTCATCCGGATACGCGTCAACTGTGAACTCGACGTTCTGTCCTGTTTTAAGCTGGCCAATATCGGCCTCGGACACCGCCGCGCTGATGTTCATTTTGGTGATATCCTGCGCGATGACAAGTAGCACCGGCGTGGTCATCGATGCGATCAACGTCTGGCCCACATCAACCTTCCGCGAAATGACGATTCCGTCCACCGGAGCCGTGATCTTGCAAAACGCCACGTTGGCTGCGGCGTTGTCGAGGATCGCCTGGCGAATGACGACAGTCGCCTCCGCACGCGCCAACTCGGCAGTGGCCTGGTCTAGATCAAACTGAGAGGCCGCCTTCAGCGGCACAAGCGCCTCCTTGCGCGCGAGGTTCTGTTTACGCAGCACGACATCCGCCTTGGCGGCGGACAGCTCCCCCTCACTTTGCCGAAACACCGCCAGATAAACCGTGGGATCAATCTCTGCAACGAGCTGCCCCTTTTTAACAGGCGAATTAAAGTCGACGTATAGGGCCGCGATCTTTCCGCTCACCTGGCTGCCCACATCCACGCTGCCAACGGCGCTGAGACTCCCGCTCGCCGTGACATTCTGAACGATTTCGCCCCGGGTCACTTTAGCCGTCTCGTACTTGAGCAACTGCTCGCCTTTGGGTTTGCAGGCGAATAACGCCAGCCCAAGGGCCAGCAGCACCATCCTAGCCGCCCTCATTTCCATCGCAAACGCATGGTTGCCGAACATGAGGTTCATTTCCATCCACCCCCCAGGGCCTTGTACAGCGCAATCTGGCTCGCAATCTTGTTATACTGCGATGCGAGGTGACCCTGCCGCGCAGAATAAAGATCCTGCTGCGCAGACAGCACGTTAAGATAAGCATCCTCCCCCTGCCTGTAACGGGCGTCGGCGAGTTCGAATCGGCGCCGCTGCACATCGATCGCGGCCTGCTGGACCGCGGTCTGTTCGAAGTAGGTATTCGTCGCGACCAACGCATCAGCCACCTCACGAAAGGCGCGCTGAACCGCCTTTTCATACGCCGCCACCTTGATCTGCACCTCAAGCTTTGCTGCATCAAGGTTCGCCACGTTCCTGCCCCCCGTGAAGATCGGCAGACTGACCTGAGGCGAAAAACTCCAGACGCCAGTTCCATTTCCGAACAGCTTCGCGAGCTCGTCACTCGATGAACCAAGCGAGCCGGTTAGACGCACTTGCGGAAAGAAAGCCGCACGCGCCGCGCCCACGTTTGCATTCGCAGCGTACAATTCGTGCTCGGACTGGATGATGTCCGCGCGACGCTGCACCAAATCGGATGGCAAACCCGCAGGAATTTTCGCAAGGAGTGCTCCGTCCAGAAACGCCCGGGGGCTTGGTAGCGAGGCTGGCAGTTCAGCGCCGATTAGAAACACAATCGCATTTCGCGCCTGCGCCACCTCGCGCTCGTAAGTGATAACACTGATACGCACATTTTGAACCTGCCCTTCGGATGTGCGCAGATTCAGCTCGTTGGTGGCCCCTACATCGAAAGTGGCCTTATTCAGTGAGTAAAGTTGCTCCACAGAGGCGAGCGTTTCCTGCGCCAAAATCAACTGCTCCTCCGCCTGTCGCAGTCCAAAATACCGCGTGGCAACCTCCGCAACTAACGAAATCTGGGCGCTCCTCCTGCCCTCTGCGGTGGAAAAATAAGTCTCCAACGCCTGCTTGCTCAAACTTCGTATCCTCCCAAAAAGATCCAGTTCGTACGCAGCGATGCCAGTGCTTGCAGCCCACCGTTCCGAAACCACTTCACGCGCCCCGGAGCGTGTCATCTCGGCCCGTGCGTCGACGGAAGGTGCGAGTTGGGAGCGGGTGACACGATACTGTGCGCGGCTCTGCTCAACACGAAGCACCGCCTGACGCAGGTCTCGATTATTTTCCAGCGCGGTCTCGAGAAGGGCGCGCAGCCTCGGCTCCCGGAAGAACTCGCGCCACAGAATGTCATCTGCAAATCCAGGAGCATCCGTGCCGGAGGCCGGAAAACGTTCGGCAACCGGCGCGTTGGGACGGCTGATTTTTGGAATGAGCAAGCAACCGCTCAGAGCTAAACACGCGGCGCAAAGTACAGCGCTGAAAGCCATGCTACAGCCGACAAACCCAGCTTTCCTCCGATGATTGCGGTCCGGCGTCACTGCTCCGCGCCTCCCGCGTTCTGTGAAGCAGAGTCCATGGCTGATTCAACCAGAAGCGTTGCCAGCACCTGCGTACAATCGTCCAGGACAGCGGCCGCCTTTTTGAGTTGCTGCGCCGCATTTGACTGCATCGCCACCCGTACTTCCTCCATCGCGGAGCGGATCAACTGGATGTTCTCAGACGAAAGCCGGTCGCCAACCAGTGCCAGGGCCTTCTCAACGCTGGGCAACATCTCCTCCGCCTTCAGCCTGGCCTCCGTGTAAATCCGCGCGTTCATGTCTTCAAACGCGTGCTCCAAAGAATCCTCGAGCATTTTCTCAACCGCCTCGTCACTCACATCCACCGCACTCGCCATTTCCACGACTTTCTCAGACCCGGTGTTCGTGTCACGTGCAAGCACTTTGAGAATGCCGTTCGCATCGATCTCAAACTGAACGCCGACACGCGCCTGCCCCTTGGGCAACGGTTCGAATGGAATCTCAAACCGACCCAGTTCCCAGTTATCGTCCGCTTTTTCCCGTTCGCCCTGCAGCACACGGATGAGCATGGACCGCTGGCCTGCGACCGCATTGGTGAACATCTCGCCCGCTTTAAACGGAATAGTGGTGTTGCGCGGGACGATCACGTTCATGAGTCCGCCGAACGTCTCGATTCCAAGCGAGAGCGGCGTTACATCCAAAAGGACGACCTCGCGAAGCGCTCCATCCAAAATAGCCGCCTGCAAAGTCGCGCCATTCGCCACAGCCTCGTCCGGGTTCTGCGTGGTGTTAGGCGTCCTACCAAATATTTCCGCCACCAGCGCGCGCACGACTGGCATCCGGGTGGAACCGCCAACAAGCACGACTTCCTGGAGTTCGTCCGCTCGCAGACCAGCATCCGCTAGCGCACGCAAGCAACGGATCCGCGTACGCTCGAGGATCGGGCGGGCTAATTTTTCGAGCAATGCACGCGTGATCACGAACACCTGCGACCTATCGCCCTCGAGGAACGGCAACGAAACATCCACCTGCTCCGCCTCGGAAAGCCGGTGCTTGGCATCGACGGCAGCCTCACGCAAACGGGCGCGCACGGAGGGATCCGCCAGACGCCGCTCCCGCTCCTCGCGCGCGGAAACGCCGGATTCTTCGGCCAGATATTCGACAAGCGCCGCGTCGACATCGTCGCCACCGAGGCGCGTATCTCCGTTGGTTGCGAGCACCTGAAACACACCTTGGTTAAGTTCGAGTATCGAAATATCAAATGTCCCGCCACCCAGATCGTACACCGCAACACGGGCGCGGTCCTGCAGTCGGTCGAGGCCGTAAGCGAGGGCGGCGGCCGTGGGTTCGTTGAGAATTCGCACCACCTCCAAGCCCGCGAGCTCCCCCGCCTTCTTTGTGGCGTTGCGCTGCGCATCGTTAAAATACGCAGGCACCGTGACAACGGCCTTTTCGACGGGACGCCCCAGCGCGCGCTCCGCGTCGATTTTGAGTTTTCTGAGCACCTGCGCGGAAACCTCCTCAGGAGACACCATCACGTCGCCAATCCGAAAGCGGACCGGTGTCCCGGGTTGGCCCACGACGGGGTAATCAAACCGGCCTTCCTCCTCCCCCACGCGGCCCCCGATGAAACGCTTGGCGGAATAAACAGTCCGCTTTGGAGCCAGTGTGCGCATGCGCACCGCCGCGCGCCCCACCATCACCTCACCCGCCGCGGGATAATGCACCACGGACGGAGTCAGGCGCTCGCCCGCCTCATCAGCGATCAAAGTAACAAAGCCTGAGTCGTACACGCCAACCAGCGAGTTCGTGGTGCCCAAATCGATTCCAACAATCATGACTAACCAATACTTTGCGGTGCAGGCTTGGCAATCCTTCCCCGAAATACCTCAATGTCCCCGGAGTCGGTTTTTCCATCCCAGTCCCACCTCGATATGCAAAAGCTCCGCACCACCCTGAGGCCGCATGCGAAACATGCTGCAAAACCGCTGGCGATCATGCTGCTGGCGCTTGCCATCACCCATCCCTGCCACGCCGCGCCCGGGGCAGAACTGATTCGCGAAAAGGCGCGGGCCCTATGTGCGTTTCTGCTGGGCAACACCGAACACTCAGGCGCAGCGCTCGAGATTGCCGAGCCCGAACAAATCAGCCAGGCGCCCGGTCAACCGTGGCCCACCGGATTGGGCCCGGTCTGGTACGTGCCGGTTCGCATCGAAGCGCTCGGGCGGGGGCACTTCATGTTCGAGACAGGCCCCGAAAATGAATTGCACGAATTCGCTCTCGACTTGCCTTCGCCACTTGCCCCCCGGGAAGGCGCACAAATCGGCAGCGTTCCAAACTTGCAGCAGTTTCCAGTCACGGGCAAACAACACCCGCAAACGGCATCCGGCTGCGTCCCCACCGCCGCAGCTTGCCTTGTGGGCTACTGGGCCGCGGGAGCGATCCCACAATGGGGTGGACCCGCATCGAGTCAGCCCGCAGACATTCTCAAAAAAGCCACCCTGCGGCTACGATCCAAAATGCAGATGCAGGAAATCGCAGACACCTCCGGTTACACCGACGATGACAGCGCGCTCAGCGGCGCCTTTCCTGACGATCTCGCAAACGCCCTGCGCAGCGACGCAGAAGAACATGGAGCAGCGGTCAGTGTGAAACTCTCAAAATTTAATCCCATGAGACTCCGCGAGGAAATTCAAGCCACTCGACCGGTGCTTGTATCTTGCGTGGTCAGACTTCCACACAAGCCCCAGCTGTCGTGGGGACACGAGATCATCGCGGTCGGTTGGCAGAGAATCGAAAACCTTGGTTACGTCGGCGTACGAGACAACTTCTTTCCAACTCAAAATGATTCCACCATCAGGTGGATCCGGGAAGAAGTGTTCGGCTCCATGATTACCGTTTCACAATCCCCGTAAAAACCTCAGCTAACCTGCGACGTCCGATAGATCAGCAGGACGCACGGTCTTCAAATGAAAGAGACTGCTGAGAGCAAACCAGCCGGTTGCCCATTTCCTCGCAACAAAGGCATCGAGGCCTCATTGTGAAGCCCGACGAAAGCCCTATTGATTACGGCCTAGTCATCATCTCTATTGCCCATGATCAGCGGCAGCAGGTGATAGAGAAAATATAGCAATGAGGTCACGAACGCAGCCACGTAAGTCCAAGCCGCAGCATCTAGAGTCTTACGCACACCGTCCATTTCGTCATCGGTTCCGATGTAGCCCATGTCTGAGAGAATCAGCTTCGCGCGACTGGAGGCATCGAATTCGACGGGGAGGGTAACTAGGTTAAACACCATGATCACTCCCCAAGCCATCGTCATGATCCACGCCGCCGTGTACGGACGGATCAGACCCGTGAAAAGACCGATAAGTGGCAGCCACATCAGGATCTGATTCGCGAAATTCGTCACAGTCACCGAAGCCATCCGCCACTCGAGCGGCGCGTACGCAATCTTGTGCTGAATCGCATGTCCGCACTCATGCGCGGCCACCCCCAGCGCAGCGAGGGAGCGCCCCGAGTAATTCTGAGTAGAAAGCACCAACCGCTTGTTAGTGGGGTCGTAGTGATCGCCGAGCATTTCATCATGCTCCCGAATCTCCACGTCATGGATCCCCGCACGATCCAAAATCGCCGCAGCAACCTCCGCGCCAGTGGCTCCCGAACGCGCCATCACTTGGCTGTAGCGGTTATAAACCGACTTCACCCTCCACATCGCCCAAAGCGAAAAACCGAAGGTCCCAACAAAGAGAAGGATTGGTAAGAGCATATTAGAAAGACTAACGCTTGCGGTAAAATGATAGCACCGACAGCGGGAGTGACAACTCAGCCGGAGCGATTAGACGCGCTTTTGGGGAAATTATTTCCCCCCCACAAACTGCAGCAAATCCGCCCTCAACTTCACGGCATCCGGGAGGTTGAGGTACATCATATGACCGCTGTCATAAATTGAGAATGAAACACCAGGCCTAAGCGGCTCGGCCAAAGGTATGTGCGCGATACTAAAGCGCATCGAATCCTCGGGCACGGCCAGGTCGCGGCGCCCGCAAAGCACCAGGGTGCGGAGCCTCGGATTGCCCTGAATAGCCGATGCGAGATGCTGCGCTGTAGATACATACCTTCCCTCAAACTTATGATACCGCCACGGCAGCCCGTTCAGGATGTGGTAGGGGTGATCGCTTTCAAATCCCAAGTCCTCCCGCACATAAGCGTTGATGGCTGAGGCGAAGCCGCCCGCAATATTTGAGTAGGACGGATCGGCGTGCGCCTGAGTGTCCCCCGGTTCGTTGTCGTCACCCAGCACCCGAGCGTCAAAGCGCCCGATGATCTTTCCCTTGTCCCTTAAAAGCGCTTTCCGAAAGTACCCCGGCTCGATTCGCAGGTCCTGCCGCAAAATCTCCTCCTCGCGAAGCGCAGTAAGTTGCGCCAGCCGTTTAGCGACACGTTTGCGCTCATCCGAGCCAAGATCGTTCCCCTTCAGCAACGCCAGCGTGTAATCTCCCTGCGCGAACTGGCGCGATTCCGTCACGGCCTTCTCCAAGTCGCCTGCCAACGCTCCCGTCAGCCTTCCGTGATAATGGGCCGCCGCCGTCATGGTCGGGAGAAACACAACATACGGCAGCTCGTTGGCGCCGCTTGAATGGATGGTTTGAAAATCCACCAACCCGGAAAGCAGCACCAATCCGTCCGCATAAAACCCGTGGCGTCCCTGCAAATAATCCGCCAATCCGGCTACACGCAGAACTCCGTAGCTTTCCCCGCACAAATATTTCGCCGAAGACCAGCGCTTTTCGCGCGTGGTAAAAAGCCGCACAAACTCGCCAAGCGACTGTACATCCTCGTCCACGCCGTAGAACTGCTCCGGCTTCTCCCCTTTGGCGGGCCGGCTCAAACCGGTACTGACAGGATCCACAAAAACCAAGTCAACTGCGTCCAGAATGGAATTCGGATTATCGACAACCCGCGAAACGGTCGAAGGCGAAAGCCCCTCCGGCGGCAAGTCCACGCGCCGCGGCCCGAGCCCACCCAGATGCAGCCAGACGGCAGAGGCGCCAGGGCCACCGTTGAAACAAAACATAATCGGACGCCGCGGATCCTTCTCGGAGAGCCGCTTGCCGGCTGCATCCACAACCGCGTAGTAAACGTAAAAAACCGACGCACGGCTCTCACCGTCGTCCTTGAGGATCGGCATCGTCCCCGTTTGAGCGATGTAGGAAACATGCGATGACCCCAGCATCACAGAGCCTGCCTTTTCCTTTGGCTTCGCCTCTTTCTCCTCCTTTCCATCCCTGCCCGTCTTTTTACCCTCGTCCGTTTTGTCGGATTTTCCACTCTTCTCGTCTTTCGAGTCGCCCTTCGAATCCCTCGAGGCCTCGGCATTCCGGTCCTTGGAATCTTCGGCCAAAAGCGGCGATGCCTGGCAAAACAAAAGGGAAAGCAGCGGAACAATGAGGGCTCTGGAACGCATAACCATTTCCTCTTCTAGGGCAGGTTCGCCAATCGCCAAACGAAAAATATACCGAAAGCGGCGGCGCCGTCCCACCCGAGAACTTCGCGGGCCGGAGGCGAGAATGCTGAGTCTAGGAGGCGGGGGCTTTACGGCTCCTGAATTGCGTTGGAGTGCAGCCTTGAGCCCTTCGAAAGCAACGGTTGAAAAATGAGAGCTCGCTGAAACCGCAGTCCACGGCCACATCCAAAATTGGCCGGCGAGTTTCCCTCAATTCCCGGCAGGCGGCTTGCAGTCTCAGGCTCAGCAGAAAATCCTGAAACGTCTTGCCCGAATGCTTCAAAAACTGCCGGGAGAAAGTCGACTTACTCATCCCCGTGATGTCCAGCAGCCGCTCCAAACGCACTGGATTCCGAAAGTTCGCCAACACATAGCGAACTGCCTCACCCATTAAACGCTGCCTGCCTGCGACATCCTGAAGCTCGAAGGCGTTGCCCGAAAGCAGGGACATCTCCTCGGACGCGCCGCCCGAGAGACAGCCGAAGATCCGCAGCAGCTCGCCCAGACGCCCGACGCCGTCCTCTGAAACCACGCGCAAAATGCCGTCCCGAACGCCTTGAGCAGCCGCCCCCGTGATCAGCACGCCCTTTGCCGCATCGCGGAACAAACCAGCCACAAGCCTCGCCTCCGGAAACGACCAAAACGGGTGTGCAGGAGGAAAATCCCACTGCAACGACACGCCGCGGGACTCTCCCGACACATGCCAGTAGTGCGGAACCCCGGGCCCGAGCAACACCAGATCCTCCGCCACAAATGACCCGATATGATCGCCCACAAAACGCACGCCGCTTCCCCGCTCGAACCAGGTTAACTCCATGGCAGAATGGAAATGCCACCTCGTCCCCTCTCCCCTGATTTTCTCCTCCGCCCCGGGACGCACGACTAAGTGCACCTCATTGACCCCGCGCCGCCACCGCAGGACGCGGAAAGACTGGCCTGTAGGAGCTGGGGTTTGTTCACGACTGCCTTGCATAGCTCAAATATTCACATTTGAGCCAGCCCGGCGATATTTTTGACACCATAGTCTTAAACCTTGGACCCAAGTGACCGAACCGGACCGAAACTCCGGGGCCGGAAACTCGCGCCCACAGTCACGAACGCCTTGCCCCGAAGAGGCGTCTCCAAAACGACGGACTCTTTTCCTCTCGCTCGTCTTCATCCTCCGCCGCGACCGCCCAATCCGGATACGGCGAGTTGCCTTTCATCGCCTGCCATAAAATCCGATTCAGCAGTCCTTCCGGCGCCCGATCGACCTGCTCAAAGTTCATCTTCGCAGAACGCACAGCGTTATCGCGTAAAGCCCGATCGCGGATCGCCTGCCTTGGCGGATTCAGCTGATCCAATGGAACTCGGTTTTCAACCACGGTGTACGGAGTCCAGTCCGGTTGGTCGCCGAAGCAATTCCACATGGGAGTCGCGGAAGCGTCGAACTGGTTCATCGGGGGCAGTCCGAGCACCTGCTCGATTGTGCGCAGCATGCTTGTGGTGTTGTACTGGGTGGAAACCACCGCTCCCCGCCTCGTGTAGGGACTGATGCAAAATGCGGTCGTCCGGTAGCCGCTCACATGATCCCAGCCGTTCTGCGGATCGTCCTCGATTGCGAGGATCAGGGTGTCCTTCCAAAAGCGACTCTTGGAAATGGCCTCCACTATCCGTCCGAACGCCAGGTCATTGTCGGCGACACAGGCGGCTGGGGTCGGGGTGCCCGGTGAGGTGCCGCTGGTGTGATCCTGCGGCAGACAGATGATCGTCAAATTCGGCCATTCACCCGTCTCTTCGCTCCGTTTCAGATCCTCGATAAAATAATCCGCGCGGAACTGATCGGGCACGGACATGTTCCATCCCACCGTATCCTTTGGCGTGTACGAGTCCAAGGTCCGCACCGTCGCCTCGCACGCAAAAATCACTTCATCGCTCTGCTTTTTCCATGTTCGAAAGCATGCCATAAAATCGGGCTTACCCTTCTTGGAGGTATCCCGCCACTGGACCCTTGGCGCAGTGAACTCGCCGAAATTGCGGAGAGTTTTTCCGTGCTTGAGCACGTTGTCCCACAGAAAGCCTGCGGGAGAATAAATCAGCGCATCCTTCTCATCATCCCCCATTCCGTCTGGATAGCTTCGAGGGAATCCGGCGAAGGATTTCTCCATGAAAGCGGTGGCAAAGGCCGTGGTCGACCATTGGTGACCGTCCGCGCTGAGGATCCCGGAACAATAAGTGTTATCCAGCAGCACGAATTCACGCGCGATCTTGTGCAGGTTCGGCGTGATGGATTCGCCGAAGATGCAGAGCTCCGGCATTCCATTTCCCCGTGGATCGTCCCCCAGCACCTGATCGTAAGTGCGGTTCTCCTTGATGATGTACACCACGTGTTGAAAGACGCTTGGTTCACCGACCCGCTCCGGAACAGGACGCGGCGCGACATCGGGGCGCGCCGGAAGTTTTGAAGCCGCGATCGCGTCTGCGCGGAGATTTCGGGAAACGATCTCCGAAAGTGGACCGAGTTCTTTTTTGGATGGAATCGGAACCATCGAAAGGGAGCCGTTGTAGTGGTGTGAATTGAAACCTGGAGCCTTCTGGGGGCTCTCCTTCGTTTTGGTCGGCAGCCCCTTGATGTTCGCCACCACAAGCTGTCGGTGGCGTTCATCTACGAAGAGCGCGCCAGGGAACCAGCCAACGGGAATCATGCCAACCAGCCGTGACTCGCGTTCAGCCGGATTAAACTCGATTACTGCAACCGCGTTCTGCGATCCGTTCGCCGCGTAAAGCGTTTTACCATCTGGCGCGAATGCCAAATCATTCGGGGACGCCCCTAATAGGTCGGACGCATTGCGGCGCGCCCAGATGGTCTCCACAACCGAGTCGGAGCGCGTGTCGATCACGGTGAGCGTGTCGGATGCAGAGTTCGCACAGACGACGTACCGGCCATTTGGGGAAAGTGCCATCG